>JAZKGR010000245.1:0-21167 GCA_040385775.1 Pseudomonadota bacterium | reverse complement strand
ACTTCGCCGGCAACGCCAAACTGCGCCACGCCATCCACAGCCGCTTTGTGAACCTGAAGTACAGCTGCGCCATAGGCGGCACCCACGTCGGCGAACTCGGCGGTGGCAAGGACCTGCCCGGGCCGCGCGCCACGCTGTTTTTCGCACCGGCGCAGATCAAGAAACGCAGCGCCGACTGGGGCAAGGAAGGCCTGGGCCAGCGCCTGGTTCAGGCCTGGCAGGCCTTCCGCACACGCGTCGCGCAAGGCCCCACGCCCTGGCTGCAGGTCCAGCAGCACAAAGGCGAGGCCGCAGTGGCGGCGGCCTACCAGCAGGTGCTGGCCGGCAAAGGCGACCCGCGCACCGGGCATATCCTCGGGTTCTGATTGCAGCCTTAAACGCTATTGTTTTCATAGCTGCTTGCCTCCGTCAGTCATGGGCTGGAGGCCTTTTTGACTCATCATCAAGACCAGCGGCGGTAACAACGACAATGGGGGCATGATCGACGAGCCCCTGACCGACCTGCCCCCGACGGCCATGCCGCCCCAGGCCTTGCACGCCTACGAAAAGCTCACGCCCGACGTCGTGCTCGACGCGCTGGCCAGCGTCGGCCTGCTCGGCGACGGCCGCCTGATGGCGCTGTCGAGCTACGAAAACCGGGTTTACCAGGTGCATCTCGAAACCCCTGCCGGCACGGGAGACGCCGCCGGCGACATCGTGGTCGTCAAGTTCTACCGGCCCGGCCGCTGGAGCGACCTGCAGATTGTCGAGGAGCATGAATTTGCCGCCGAACTGATGGCGGCCGAAATTCCGGTGGTCGGCGCGCTGGTCATCAACGGCCGCACCCTGCACCATTTCAACGGGTTCAGCTTCAGTGTTTCGCCGCGGCGCGGCGGCCGCCGGCCCGAGCTGGAGGACTTCAGCGTGCTCGAATGGATAGGCCGCTTCCTCGCGCGCATCCACACCGTCGGCAGCGCCCAGCCTTTCCAGCACCGGCCCGCGCTGAACCTGTTGACCTTTGGCCACGCCAGCCGCGACCTGCTGTTGGCCGGCAACTATTTGCCGCTGGACATGGCCTCGCGCTGGCTCAGGGCCTTCGAGCAAGCCATGGATGTGGCGCAGGCGGTGTTTGAAAGCGTCGGCGACCTGCGCAGCCTGCGCCTACACGGCGACTGCCACCCCGGCAACATCCTGTGGACACCCGAAGGCCTGCCGGGCGCCGGTCCGCATTTTGTCGATCTCGACGATGCGCGCAGTGGCCCGGCGGTGCAGGACCTGTGGATGCTGCTGTCGGGTGAACGCACGCAGTGCCTGCGGCAGCTCGGCGCGCTGGTCGACGGTTATGAAGAGTTCCGTGAGTTCCCCCGCAGCGAGCTGGCCCTGATCGAGCCGCTGCGCACCCTGCGCCTGGTGCACTACAGCGCCTGGCTGGCGCAGCGCTGGCACGACCCGATCTTCCCGATCAACTTCCCATGGTTCGGCTCCAGCGACTACTGGAAAGGCCAGGTCGACATGCTGGAAGAACAGACCGAAGCCATGCAGGAAGCGCCGCTGGTCGCATAAATTCAAGCCCATGCCGCAAGCCCCCGCCGCCAGCACGCCTGCCCGTCCGCTGTGGAAGACCTTTGGCTTCTTCCTCGGCCCGCTGGTGCTGACCAACATGCTGCAGGCGCTGTCGGGCACGCTCAACAATATTTATGTCGGGCAGATGCTGGGGGTAGTCGCGCTGGCCGCCGTCGCGAGTTTTTTCCCGCTGCTGCTGTTCTTCATCTCCTTTGTGATCGGCCTGGGCGCGGGCGCCTCGGTGCTGACCGGCCAGGCCTGGGGCGGCAAGGACACCGGCAAGGTGCGGGCGATTGCGGGCAGCGTTCTGTACGCCGGCTTTCTGCTGGGTGTCTTCATTGGCCTGGCCGGCATGTGGCTGGCCGAACCCCTGCTGCTCTTGCTGGGCACGCCGGCCGATGTGCTGCCGCAGGCCGTCGCCTATGCGCGTGTGATGTTCGCCGCGCTGCCGCTGCTGTTTGTATCCATGCTGGCGGCGGCGGTGCTGCGTGGGGTCGGCGACACGGTCACGCCGCTGCTGTCGCTGGGCGTGTCCTCGGCCATCATCCTGGTGCTGACACCGGCCCTGATCCAGGGCTGGGCCGGCCTGCCGCGCTTGGGCATCACCGGCGGCGCCTGGGCCACGCTGGCCGCGACCGCCGCGGCCCTGCTCTGGCTGGGCGCCTACCTGCGCTGGCGCGGACGCCCCCTGGCGCCCGGCCCGGCGTTCTGGCGCCAGCTGCGCCTCTCGCCCGATGTGCTCAAACAGGTGGTGCGCCTGGGCTTTCCCACCGGCCTGTTTTTCATCACCGGCTCACTCGCCGACCTGGCGCTGCTGCGCCTGGTCAACGGCTACGGCTCCCATGCCACGGCGGCCTGGGGCGCGGTCAGCCAGGTCATGGCCTATGTGCAGTTTCCGGCGATGTCGATCGCCATTGCGGCTTCGGTGCTCGCGGCGCAGGCCATAGGCGCAGGCCGCCTGCAGCAGATTGACGAGGTGACACGTATCGGGCTGGGCATGAACCTCGCGCTGACCGGCGCACTGGCGGTGGGGGTGCTGGTTTTTTCGCGTGCCATCGTCGGCCTGTTCATCACCGACCCGGCGGTGGTCGCGCTGGCGGCCGGCCTGCTGCACATCACGGTCTGGGCCAGCCTGATCTTCGGCCTGGCCAGTGTGTTCACCGCTGTCATGCGGGCCAGCGGGACGGTGCTGGTGCCGACCCTGATTTCGCTGGGCTGCCTGGGCCTGCTGCTGTTCCCGCTGGGCTGGGCCTTCAGCAACATCTTCGGGCTGCGCGGCATCTGGGCCAGTTACCCGGCCACCTACACCGTTGCGCTGCTGCTGCAGGCGGCCTATTTCTACGGCGTCTGGAAAAAGAAACCGATACGCAAACTGATTTAACGCACCGGGTTTTCCAGCGTGCCTATGCCGTCGATCTCGACCCGCACCACGTCACCGGACTTCAGGTATTTGGGCGGCTTGAAGCCGATGCCCACGCCCACCGGCGTGCCGGTGGCAATGATGTCGCCGGGATACAGCGTGATGCCGGCCGAGAGGGTCTCGATCAGCTTGGGGATGCCGAAGATCAGGTCGGTGGTCGACGCGTTCTGGCGCTCCTCGCCGTTGACATAACAGCGCACGCCGGTTTTTGTGCCGTCGCACTCGTCGGCGCTGACCAGCCACGGGCCCATGGGGCAAAAGGTGTCGAAGGACTTGCCCAGCAGCCACTGCTTGTGGCGGCTCTGCCAGTCGCGCGCAGTCACGTCGTTGATGATGGTGTAGCCCCAGACATGGGCCATCGCGTCTTTCGCCGTGATGCCCTTGCCGCCACGGCCGATGATGACGGTCAGTTCGGCCTCGTAGTCGATGGCGTCGGACGCCGCAGGCATCTCAATGGCGGCGCCGGGGCCGACCACGGACTCGGGCACCTTGGTGAAATAAATCGGGTCGGGCGGAATGTCTTCCCCGGCCTTGGCGCTGCTGTCGAAACCGCTGCCGGCGAACTCTCGCGCATGCGCAAAATAGTTCTTGCCGACGCAGAAGATGTTGCGGCGCGGTTTGGGAATCGGTGCAACGAGCTGCACATCGGCAATGGCCACCGCTGCCAGCAAGGCCGGTAAAGCCTCGCCCCGCGCCAGCAGCTCGATCACCGGCAAGGCGCCCAGTTCGCGCTGTGCTTGCGGCAAATCAAAGGGTTGGACCGACTGGAGATCGGCGGACACCAGGCCCACACCGGGCTGGCCGTTTTGGCGGAAGGCAGCAATTTTCATGAAGGGCTTTCTTGTCTCGGGGCCCGGCGGTGCGCGCAGGCCGTTGGGGATGGATTAGGGATTGCGATGATCCCAAAATTTCAAGCGGATGTTAGCATGCAAACCACTGGCAAGTTCTCGTCCTTGCCTTGCGCCAGCCCCTCAAAACAAGGAGACAAAAAATGAAACGCAGATCCGTCCTGCTCGCCAGTTTGCTGCTGTCCAGCGCCACCCTGGTGGCCGCACAAACCGCCTGGCCCAACCGCGCCATCACGATGATCGTGCCCTTTCCGCCCGGTGGTCTCGCCGACCTGGTGGCGCGCCCCGTGGCCGAAGCCATGTCGCGCGAGCTGGGCCAGCCCGTGGTCATTGAAAACAAGGCCGGCGCCGGGGGTGGCATCGGCATGGGCCTGACCGCCAAGGCCAAGCCTGATGGCTACACCATGGTGCTGGCCCTGTCCTCGCTGACGGTGATTCCCGAGGCCGATGCCATCCTGGGTCGCGCACCCATGTTTGCGCTGAACGACTTGCGTCCGATTGCACGTTTCACCGCCGACCCGACCGTGCTGGCAGTGCGCGCCGACTCGCCATGGAAAACCGTCAAGGATTTTGTCGAGGATGCGAAAAAGCGGCCCGGCGCGATCAACTATGGCTCCTCGGGCAACTACGGCACCATGCATGTGCCGATGGAAATCCTGGCGCAAAACGCCGGTATCAAGATGACGCACGTGCCCTTCACCGGTGCCGGCCCGGCCGTGGTGGCGCTGCTGGGCGGCCAGATCGACGCGGTGTCCTCGGGACCGGCCACCGTGCTGCAGCATGTCAAGGCCGGCAAGATCCGTGTGCTGGGCCATTGGGGCACGGCGCAACTGGGCGCGCTGCCCGATGCGCCGAGCCTGAAAGACGCCGGCTACAACGCCGAATACGCCCAGTGGTCAGGTCTGTTCATTCCGCGCGACACGCCTGAGCCGGTGGCCCAGCGCCTGCGCGCCGCCGCCAAGGCGGCTGCACAGGACGCCAAGGTCAAGGAAATCATCCTCAACGCCGGCAGCCCTGTGCTGTACCAGGACTCGCCTGATTTTGAAAAGTATGTTCAGGCCGATTCACGGCGCATGGTCGAAGTCGTCAAGCGCATCGGCAAGGTCGAGTAAGGTGTCGGGTCGGGGTGCGCATGCGCGTACCGCGCCGGACAACTTTGTGCTGACCGACAAAGGCCGATAGAAGGACACCATGACCACATTGCATCTGCTCAGCGGCGGCGCCGCCAAAGGACTTGTCACCACTCTGCAGGACCGCATTCTTGCGCAAGACGGGCTGGCAATCGACGGCCGCTTCGACGCTGTCGGCAAGATGAAGGACCAGTTGCTGGCCGGCGCGCCCTGCGATGTCGTCATCCTGACCAGCGCGCTGATCACGCAATTGACTGAAAGCTGCGATGTGGCATCGGGCAGCGCGCGTCCGCTGGGCCTGGTGAAAACCGGCCTCGCCGTGAAAGAAGGCGCCACCATCCCGCCCATGGCCACGGTAGCGCAGTTCAGGCAGGCCCTGCTGGCGGCCGGTGCCATCTATTTTCCCGATCCGGAAAAAGCCACAGCCGGCATCCACTTCATGAAAGTGATGCGCCTGCTGGGTGTGGATACGGAAATGGCCGGGCGTTTGCATCCGCACCCCAACGGCGCGGCAGCGATGGATGCGTTGGCGCAATCCAGCGAGCCCAGCGCCATCGGCTGCACGCAGGTCACTGAAATCCTTTTTGCGACGGGCGTGCAATTCGCGGCCAACCTGCCGAAGGAGTTCGAGCTGGCCACGGTGTACACCGCCGCCGTCAGCAGCCGCGCGGAGCAGCCGCGTGCCGCCGCCGCGCTGATAGCGATGCTCACCAACGAAGAAGCCGCCGGGCTTCGCAGCGCCGGCGGCTTCGAGCCGCTGCCGGAGTGAGGCTAGCGCCTTACAGCAGCAAGGCGTTGACCCGCTTCACGTAAGCCGCCGGGTCATCAGGCATACCACCTTCGGCCAGCAGCGCCTGGTCGAACAGGATGTGCGCCAGGTCGTCGAAATGCTCACTGCCTTCGAGTTTTTGCACCAGCGGGTGCTGGGCGTTGACTTCCAGAATCGGCTTGAGCTCGGGCGCGGCCTGGCCGGCCTGCTTGAGCATGCGGGCCAGCTGTGTGGACATGTCGCCGTCCTGCACCACCAGGCAAGCCGGTGAATCGACCAGGCGGGTGGTGGCGCGCACGTCGGTGGCCTTGTCTTTCAGCGCTTCCTTGAGCCGGTCGAGCACAGGCTTGAACTGGGTCTGCGCTTCTTCCGCAGCCTTTTTCTCGTCCTCGTCCTGCAGCTTGCCGAGGTCGACCGCGCCCTTGGCCACCGATTGCAGCGGCGTTCCGTCGAACTCGTGCAGGTAGTTCAGTGCCCACTCGTCGACGCGGTCGGTCATGAGCAGCACCTCGATGCCCTTCTTGCGGAAGATTTCGAGTTGCGGGCTGTTCTTGCCCGCCGCCTGGGTGTCGGCCGTGATGTAGTAAATCGCGTCCTGGCCGTCCTTCATGCGCGCCTTGTAGTCGGCAAAACCAACGCTGGTGGTGTCGGTCGTCGAACTGGCAAAACGCAGCAGCTTGGCCAGGCGTTCGCGATTCGCGAAGTCTTCGCCCAGGCCTTCCTTGAGAACCGCACCGAACTCGGCGTAAAAACTGGCAAACTTCTTCGGCTCGTTGGCCGCCAGGTCCTCGATCATGGACAACACGCGTTTGGTGCAACCCTCGCGGATGGCCTTGACCGCGCGGCTTTCCTGCAGCAGCTCGCGCGAGACGTTGAGCGGCAGGTCTGAGGAGTCGACCACACCCTTGACGAAGCGCAGATAGACCGGCAGCAGCGCCTGTGCATCGTCCATGATGAAGACGCGTTTGACATACAGCTTGACACCCGCAGCCTTATCGCGGTTGAACAAATCCATCGGCGCTTTCGCCGGGATGTAGAGCAGCTGGGTGTATTCGGTGGAGCCTTCCACGCGGTTGTGGGTACTCGCCAGCGGCGCCTGGCTGTCGTAGCTGATCTGCTTGTAGAACTCGTCGTACTGCTCGGGCGTGATGTCTTTCTTGGCGCGTGTCCAGAGCGCCGCCGCCTGGTTCACGGTCTCCCACTCGTCGCTGGTGACCATCTCGCCGGGCTGGTCGTTTTCGCCCTCTTTCCACTCTTCCTTCTTCATCAGGATGGGCAGGGAGATGTGGTCGGAATACTTGCTGATGATGCTTTTGAGCTTCCAGGTGTTGAGGTACTCGCTGGCGTCGTCTTTCAGGTGCAGGATGACGCTGGTGCCACGCTCGGCGCGCTCCATCGTCTCGACCTCGAAGTCACCGGTGCCGGCGCTGCTCCAGCGCACGCCTTCAGACGCTGGCAGGCCGGCGCGGCGGCTTTCCACCGTGATCTTGTCGGCAACGATGAAGCCGGAATAAAAACCGACGCCGAACTGGCCGATCAGTTGCGCATCGCTTTTCTGGTCGCCCGACAGCTTGGACATGAAGTCGCGCGTGCCGCTTTTGGCAATCGTGCCCAGGTGCTCGACGGCTTCCTGCTCCGACAGGCCGATGCCCT
The DNA here is from genome assembly GCA_040385775.1 of Pseudomonadota bacterium. Taxonomy (GTDB): domain Bacteria; phylum Pseudomonadota; class Gammaproteobacteria; order Burkholderiales; family Burkholderiaceae_C; genus Polaromonas. Next base: position 13,805 of record JAZKGR010000245.1, on the reverse strand, counting down.
TGTCGGTGATGGTGATGGTTTTGGCCGCCTTGTCAAAGCTCACGCGTACATCGAGGTCGGGCGCGTCCTCGTACAGCGCCGGGTTGTTCAGGCCCTCAAAACGCAACTTGTCGCAGGCATCCGAAGCGTTGGAGACCAGTTCGCGCAGGAAGATGTCGGGGTTGGAATACAGCGAGTGGGTGACCAGCTTGAGCAGCTGGGCGACTTCGGCCTGAAAGGAAAGGGTTTGCTTGCTCATGGTGATGGTGATCGGTTCTTTGAAATCAGGGGGGAATAAGACAAACGCCCCTAGAGCTAGGGGCGCTTGAAACTATTTCAAGCCCCGATTATCGCGCCCGGCCGCAGTGGGCGAAACCGGCCAGGCCCGGCAGCAGTGACCGGCCACAAAAAAGCCCGGGACGGGCCCGGGCTTGTCAGGAAAAGGCTGCCAGGCAGCCGGTGCTCAGCCGCGGCCGGGGGCGCTGTCACCCAGCGCGGCCGAACGCGTCTGCACGGCCTCGGCGCGCACATCAGCGCGGTTGCGCTCGGTGCTCGAAGCAGCGGCCGCGACGGCGCTGCCGCCGTCGACCCGGGCGCTGGCGGTGACAGGGCCCTGCTGGGCGACCAGCGCCTCGGCGCGTACATCGGCACGCGACACAGTGCTGACAGGGCTGACCTGCGGGGTGGAGATGCCGCCGTCGGCCCCGGCGGCGAAAGCGTTGACGGAAGCGAGGCTGGCAGCAGCGATCAGGGCGGAAGCAAAAAATTTCGTGTTCATGATGGATAAGTCCTTGTGCAAAGTTGATAAACATTCCGGGCGGGAAGGGCATCCTTGCCACATCCCTTGTCCGGTCTCGGTGAGTCGTTTATTGACTGCGTCTCATCGATGAATCAACTTTATTCGCCGCCAATTAGGCGACCATGAGCGAAGTCTTAGCTGACGATGAGCATGCCGCTCACAGCGTCTCGACGCGCGCAATCAGTCCGCTGCGGTCGTCGCGGTTGCGCAGCGTGATGCACATGCCACAACGCTGCGCGGCCGACTGCGCAATCGCCAGGCCGAGCCCGCTGCCGCGCGCTTCACCGCCGGGCACACGGAAAAAGCGGTCGAACACGCGTGACAGCAATTCCGGCGGAATGCCCGGTCCGGTGTCCGCGACCTCGATCGCCAGCTTGCCCTGCTGGCTCAGCACACGCACATCGACCACCGCGCCTTCCGGCGAGTAACGCAGGGCGTTTTCGATCATGTTGTCGACCACGCTGCGAAGGTCGGCGCTCGAGCAGGTCAGCATGGCGGCTTCCACCGGCACGCCAGCTGTCTCCAGTCCGAGGTCGATGCCGCGCTGGTCGGCCAGCGCGATCAGCGTGTTGATGCTTTCGTGCAGCACCTGGTGCACATTCACCGCGCTGCGTGTGGACTCGGGCGCCGATTCCTGGCGCGACAGGCGCAGCAACTGGTCGACCAGCCGCTGGGCCCGCAAAACGCCGGCTTCGAGCTGGGCGAAACGCTGGGCCGGCGCGCCGGCCGCAAAATCGCCGCGCAGGTTTTCCAGTTGCAGGCTCACTGCCGTGATCGGTGTGCGCAACTCATGCGCCGCGTCCTGCACAAAACGCCGCTGCGTGGCGAAGGCATCACGCAAGCGCGTCAGCAGGCTGTTGAAGGAGTGCACCAGCGGCGCGATCTCGCTCGGCACCCGGTCCAGCGGCAATTCGGCGATGCTGTGTTCGTCCTGCGCCGAGGCCTGGCGCGCAATGTCGCCGACCGCGCGCGACACCACGGCCACCACACACCAGAGGATGAGCGCGGCCAGCGGCAGCAGCACGATCACCGGCGCAATCGCGGTCCAGGCGCGCCCGGCCGCCAGGTGCTGGCGGAAACCGGCGCTTTGCAGCACCTGGATACGGCGCGTGGACTGGCCCTCTTTCACCGCCGTGGTGTAGACCTGCCAGTCACTGCCCTCGGCGCTGAGGGTGTGGAAACCACCCTCAGCCACCACCCCCACCCGCAATTGCGGCCACGAGGATTTTTTCAGGCTGCCGTCGGCATTGAAGACCTGCACTACATACGAGCCCCACTCATGGACCTGGTCGGCATCGAGATCAGGCACCATGGGGTCGCCGCCCTGCATCAGCAGCGATTCAGCCAGCAGCTCCATCTGGTTGTCCATGAAGGTGCTGACCATCTGGTTGTAGCTCCAGTAGGCGACGCCGGCCGACGCGCCGCCAACCAGCACAAACACCGGCAGCAACCACACCAGCAGGGCGCGGCGCAGTGAACACAGCGGCCCGGACGGAAAAACGTGAATCATCATGAGGAGGCTTCCGGTGGCAGGGAGGCGGCGCCGGCCGGCGCCGTGGCGGTGATGCGCCAGCCGAGGCCGCGCACATTGCGGATCACGTCGGCGCCGAGTTTCTTGCGCATGCCGTGGATCAGCACGTCGACCGCATTGCTCATGACCTCCTCGCCCCAGCCATAGATGCGGTTTTCCAGCTGGTCGCGCGACAGGATGGCGCCGGGCCGTTCGAGCAGCGCATGCAGCAGTGCGTATTCGCGCGCGGACAGCGCCGAGGTTTCGCCGTTGACCTGCACCTCGCGCGTGCTCAGGTCCAGCTTGACCACCTCGTTGCCGATCACCGAATGCGCGCTGCCGTCGCGGCGCCGGATCACCGCGCGCATGCGCGCCAGCAGCTCGCCGAATTCGTAAGGCTTGACCAGGTAATCATCGGCGCCCAGGTCCAGCCCGCCGATGCGGTCCTGCAAGCCGTCCCGCGCGGTCAGCACCAGCACCGGCGTCGCGTCGCCGCGCGTGCGCGCCTGGCGCAGCACCTCCATGCCGTCACGCTTGGGCAGGCCCAGGTCGAGCAGCACGCAGGCGTAATTGCCGTCAGCCAGCGCGCTTTGCGCCAGCATGCCGTCGCGCACCCAGTCGACCGACCAGCCATTGGTCTCCAGCGCCTGCTGCAGGCTGCGGCCAATCATGTCGTCGTCTTCGACCAGCAGCACACGCATCAGAAGCTCCGCTGCCGCGGCTGCCCGCCGTCCCAGCGCGCCTGCTGGCGTGCGGCTGCCAGCAACAGGGCCCCGGCGCACAGCAGCGCCGCCATGCCGGCGAGGTTGAGATACAGGGCGGTGCTGGCGCCGAAATCTGGCGTGGTCAACGCAATGCCGACAAAACCGGCCTGGCTCAGCAGGCCTGCAACCACGACGGCCGGACGGATCCCGCGGAACAGCGCCGCGCCCAGCAAGGCTGCGGCCAACACGGCGATCAGGAACTGGTGGTGCAACAGCAAGGCGCCGTCCGCGGGCGGCAGCGCCCACAACACCAGGGCGGCGATCAGGCCGACGGCGAACAGGATGGCGCGAGCAAGGTGTTCAGGAAAAGTGTCCATGACGGGCAGGGATGTGGTGGTGGAAGCTGTATCTTGACCCGGCTCAATTAGCTCCGCATTAGGCCCTGCGCGCCACCGCCTGCGCTCAGGCCAGCCAGCGCAGCACCTGCGCCGCCACCTGCGGGCTGTGCATCAGCGCGATGTGGCCGGTCTCCCCCGCGATCCATTGCCGGCCGGCCGGGAAACCCAGGCTGTGCGCCGGGTCGGCATGCTGGCCCAGCGCACTGGCCAGCGGCACCAGGCCGTCGCCCAGCGCCGCGTCCAGCGTCGGACCGCCTTCTGCGGCAGGCACGGCACCCAGCACCGCGGCCACCGCAAAACACGCCACGCCTTGCGGCAGCGGCACAGCTTGCCGTCCGTCGGGACCGGCGGCGAAACGGTCGGCATCTTGCCAGTCACCGGGCAACACATGGCCGTAGCGCAGGTCGGTGATGCCGGCGCTGCGCAGCTGGCCGATCGCCGCGAAAGGGCGCGTGACCGGGTTGCCACCCAACGCCGTGTCCACCCAGTTGCCGAGCTTTTCCAGCGGGGCGCCGTGGTGCGGTGTGCCCAGGCACACCAGGTGTTTCAGCTGTTGCGGCCAGCGCAGACCGGTAGCGCCGGCGCTGTGGCAGGCGGCGCGCGCCACCAGGCCACCCATGCTGTGGGTCAACAGGCTCAGGCTTTCCACCGGTTGCGGCCAGGCGCTAATCAGTTGCTCAAGCAGCGTGGCCAGTTGCCCGCCGTTGACAGAGGTGTGCAGGCCGGTGTTGTAGTGCAGGTAAACCGGGGTGTAGCCCAGCGCCTGCGCCAGTTGCTCACCGAGGTCGGGCAGGCCCGCCGCAGCGCGCCAGTGCAGGTCGTTCATGCACAGGCCGTGTACCAGCACGACAATTTTCCCGGTGGCCGCAGGCAGGCGCTGCGCGAGCGCCGCCCGGTCCAGCGGCAGGCTCACGCCGTCCCGCCGCAAACTCATGGTGATGGCCAGCGGGTTGGCGCTGTCCTCCAGCTGGTCACCCAGCACCCCGTTCAGCACGGACAACATGGTCTCGCGCTGCGGCGACGAGGTTTTGGCCGCCACGCGCGGTGCAGCGCGCGACAGCACGGTCTCCACCGCGCCGCCGGCCAGACGTGTGACGCCGCGGATACTGCCGTAAACCAGCCCGGTGATGCCGGTTTTGCGAACGCCCGAAGCACCCGCTTCGCGGTCTACAAACTTTTGCCCGGCCTTGCCGAAAGGCGCGGCGACCGCCTTGTAGACATTGCCCTGGACTTTTTCGGCGATGTCCGTCACGCCCAGGGTGCCGCGGGTGGCGAGTTGCGCCAGTCCCTGGATGTCGGACAGGTGCAGCCAGCCGGGCAGGCGCAGGCGCGCGGTGGACGGGCGGCTGGTGGCGGGTGGTGTGTGCTCAGCGGGCATGGGCTGATTGTGGCGCGATTGGCGTCCGGCGGCAGCGTTTCAGCGTTGCGGACTGAACCTGTGAACAAAATCAGGCTCCAGCCCCCGTCCGGCGGGGGCGAACAGCTATTAATTCAATAGCATTCGACCCTGCTGCAGCTTCCCGCGCTAGAAGCGTTCGTGCGGCGCCAGGTAACGCCACTGGCCCACCGGCAGGTGACCCAAGTTGACCATGCCGATGCGCACACGCTTGAGTCCGGTCACAAACAGGCCGACCTGCTCGCACATGCGGCGGATCTGGCGCTTTTTGCCTTCTTTCAGCACAAAACGCAGCTGCTCGGGGTTTTGCCACTCGACACGCGCCGGCCGCAGCGGCTCGCCGTCCAGGCTCAGGCCGTGGCACAGCAGCGCGAGTTTTTCGGGCGGGAACGCCGCCTGCACATTGGCGGTTTCCGCGCCGTAGCTGACGCGCACCAGGTATTCCTTTTCCACCTGCGAGTCCTCGCCGATCAGGTGGCGCGCCACCCGCCCGTCCTGCGTCAGCACCAGCAGGCCGATCGAGTCAATATCAAGCCGGCCCGCCGGCGCCAGGCCACGCAACTGCTCAAAGCCCCAGCGCATGCGGCTGTTGCACTCGCGCCAGCGGTTCTGCGGTTGCACCAGCGCCACCGCCGGCTCATGGCCGTCCTCGGCCTGGCCACTGACATAACCCACCGGCTTGTTGATCAGGATGGTGACCTGCTGGCGCTGCTGCTGCTCGGCCTCGCGCGCCACTTCGATGCGTGCGTTGAGCGCCACCGGCTGGCCCATCACAGCGGGCGCGCCGTTAACGCGGACCCAGCCGCGGGCGATCCAGTCGTCGGCCTCGCGGCGCGAGCACAGGCCGAGTTCGGCCATGCGTTTGTTCAGGCGCACGGTGCTGCCGGTGGAGGGCGCGGCGCCGGCCGAATCGGCGGCGCGGATCCGCGTGGCAGCGGGTTTGGACGGTGGGTGGGAAGGTTGGTCTGGCATGGATTTACTATCTATTTTATAGCGGCTTGCTCACGCCAGCCGTGGGCTGGAGCCCGTTTTTATACACAAACACACTGGAGCGCAGCGCCGCCAGGTCGAGCACGCGCAGGCCGCCGTATTCAATGCGAATCGTGCCCTGCGCCTGCAGGCTGGCCAGCGCCTCGTTCACGCGCTGGCGCGACAGACCGACCAGGTAAGCCATCTCCTGCTGCGTGATGCGCAGGATCTCGCCAACGCCGGGAAACAGCACCGGGTTGAACAGCGCCGCCAGGCTGCGCGCCACCCGCAGGTCGGGGTTGTTCATGCGGTCGATCTCGCGCGCGGCGATGAACTGGCCGAGCCGCTCGTTGAGCTGGTTCATCACAAACCGGTTGAAACCGATGGAGTGGTCCAGCAGCCAGTGAAAGGTGTCCACCGGCAAACCGGCCACCACACTTTTGCGCAGCGCCTGGATGTTGTAGCGGTAGGGCTCGCGCTTGAGTGCCGTGCCTTCACCGAACCACCCACCGGACGGCAGACCTGCGAATGTCATGGCATGGCCCTGCACGTTGTCACTGCTCATCTTGAGCAGGCCTTCGACCACGCCGAACCAGTAGGTGACCGGCTTGCCGACGCGGCAGACATAGTCGCCCGGCAAGGCATCGCCAACGATCAGGCTGGCTACCGCCTGTTCGCGCTCGGCCGGCAACAACAGGCCCAGCCAGGGTATGCCAGCCAGTTCGGCCGCATCGGGGGCGCGGCGGCGTTTGTGCAGCGGAGGTTCGGTGCTCATGGGCGAGGGCTGAAGAAAAAGCGGATGCGGGAAAGTCCGGGGAGGGGTGTCCCCTAAATTGTCGTCCAAACGACAACATGACGTCAAACCCGGGCCTAGGATGCATTTCATGAACAGAAGCTTCCCGTCTTGATGGAAGCCGCGACACGCTGGAGACAGGTAACGAATGTTGACGACTTTTCCCCGACTGCTGCTCAAACATGCCGCCGAGCGCCCCGGCGCACCCGCCATGCGCGAGAAGGAATATGGCATCTGGCAAGCGCACAGCTGGGCGGCCATGGCCACGCTGGTGGAGCACATTGCCTGCGGCCTGCACCAGGCCGGGCTGCAGCGCGGCGAACACATGGTCGTCATAGGCGCCAACCGCCCGCGCCTGTACGCCACCATGCTCGCGGCACAGTCACTGGGCGCGATTGCCGTGCCGCTGTACCAGGACGCGGTGGGCGCTGAATGTGTATTCCCGATCACCAACGCCGACGTGCGTTTTGCCATGGTCGAGGACCAGGAGCAAGTCGACAAGCTGCTGGAGATCCGCGAACAGTGCCCACAACTCGCCCACATCATTTTTGACGACCCGCGCGGCCTGCGCAATTACAGCGAACCCGGCCTGGTCGCACTGGACGCGCTGATGGCCACGGGTCAGGCTTTTGCCGGCCAGCAACCCGGGTTTTTCAGGACGGAGGTCGACAGCACGCAGCCCGATGACGTGGCGGCGATGTTTTTCACCTCGGGCACCACCGGCAATCCCAAAGGCGTGGTGCACACCCACAACACGCTGCTCGACCGTGCCCAGGCCGGCGCCGAGTTCGACAGGCTGACCCACAGCGAGGAAGTGCTGGCCTACCTGCCGCCGGCATGGGTGGGCCAGAACATCTTCAGCTACGCGCAGTGGCTGGCTTGCGGTTACGTGGTCAACTGCCCCGAAAACGCCAGCACCGTCACCATCGACCTCAAGGAGGTCGGCCCGACCTATTATTTCGCGCCGCCGCGCGTGTTCGAAAGCCTGCTGACCAGCGTGATGATCCGCATGGAAGACGCGGGCTTTCTCAAGCGCAAGATGTTCCACTTCTTCATGGACGTCGCCAAACGTGTCGGGCCGGCCCTGATGGACGGACAGCCGGTCGGCGCCGGCGACAAGCTGCTCTACGCGCTGGGACAGGTCATGGCCTACGGCCCGCTGCGCAACAACCTCGGTTTTTCGCGCGTGCGCGTGGCCTACACGGCGGGCGAGGCCATCGGCCCGGACCTGTTCACCTTTTACCGCTCCATCGGCGTCAACCTCAAGCAGCTCTACGGCTCGACCGAAACCGCCGTGTTTGTCTGCCTGCAACCCGACAACCAGGCGCGCGCCGATACCGTGGGCGTACCGATCCGGGGGGTAGAGATCAAAGTTGCCGACAACGGCGAAATCCTGGTCAAATCCGCCGGCCTGCTCAAGGCCTATTACAAAAATCCGGCGGCCACCGCAGAAGTCCTGACCGCCGACGGCTGGTACCACACCAGCGACGCCGGCTTTCTGGACGCCAGCGGCCACCTGAAAATCATCGACCGCGTCAAGGACGTGGGCCGCATCAGGGGCGGCGTCAATGACGGCGCCATGTTCGCGCCCAAGTATGTCGAGAACAAGCTCAAGTTTTTCCCGCACATCAAGGAAGTCGTCGCTTATGGCGATGGCCGCGAAAAAGTCTGCGTGATGCTCAACATCGACTTCGATGCGGTCGGCAACTGGGCCGAGCGGCGCAACCTGCCTTATGCAGGCTACACCGACCTGGCACAAAAGCCCGAGGTGTACCAGCTCATCAAGGAGTGCGTGGAGAAGGTCAATGCGGACCTGAGCGTGGACACCCTGCTCGCCGGCTCGCAGATCAGCCGCTTCCTGGTGCTGCACAAGGAGCTCGATGCCGACGACGGCGAGCTGACGCGGACCAACAAGGTGCGGCGCGGGTTTATCGCCGACAAATACCAGCCGCTGGTTGATGCGCTCTACAGCGAGCGCACCGAGCAGTTCATTGAAACCGTGGTCAAGTTCGAGGACGGCCGCAGCGGCAGCGTCAGCGCAACGCTGAAAATTTCCGATGCGCAGACCTTTGCACCGGTGAAGGCGGCAGCATGAGCAAGAAAATCGGCGACGTCATCCTTGACGTGAACAACATCAGCCTGAGTTTTGGCGGCGTGAAAGCCCTGGCCGACATCTCCTTTAATGTGAAAGAGCATGAGATCCGCGCCATCATCGGCCCCAACGGCGCCGGCAAAAGCTCCATGCTCAACTGCATCAACGGCGTCTACCAGCCGCAGCAGGGCTCCATCACCTTTCGCGGCCAGACCTTCAAGCACATGAACAGCCACCAGGTGGCGGTCATGGGCGTGGCGCGCACCTTCCAGAACCTGGCGCTGTTCAAGGGCATGAGCGTGCTCGACAACATCATGGCCGGGCGCAACCTGAAGATCAAAAGCAACCTGCTGCTGCAGGCGCTGCGCATAGGCCCCGCCGAGAGGGAAGAGTTCCAGCACCGCGAGGCGGTCGAAAAAATCATCGACTTTCTGGAAATCCAGGCCTACCGCAAAACCCCGGTCGGTCAATTGCCCTACGGCCTGCAAAAACGTGTGGACCTGGGCCGCGCGCTGGCGATGGAGCCGCAGGTGCTGTTGCTCGACGAGCCGATGGCCGGCATGAACGTCGAGGAAAAGCAGGACATGTGCCGCTTCGTGCTCGACGTCAACGACGAGTTCGGCACCACGGTCGTGCTGATCGAACACGACATGGGCGTGGTGATGGACATCTCGGACCGCGTGGTGGTGCTGGACTACGGCAAGAAAATCGGCGACGGCACACCTGACGAAGTGCGCAACAACCCCGAAGTGATTCGGGCTTATCTTGGAACGGAGCACTGATCGTGTACAGCTACGTAACCCTGACTTTCCAGCCCACCCATTCCAGCGGCCGCAGTGGAACCGGCTTTGCCGGGCCACATGCGGCGTCCCCCGCAAGGGGAGAGGCGGCTACGCGAAGCGAGTCCGCAACAGGGGTGAGGGAGCTGCGCTGATGGCATTCTTTCTGGAAACCCTTCTTGGCGGCCTGATGGCCGGCATGCTGTATTCCCTGGTGGCGCTCGGCTTTGTACTGATCTTCAAGGCCTCGGGCGTGTTCAATTTCGCGCAGGGCGCGATGGTGCTGTTTGCGGCGCTGGCGATGGCCCGCTTTTCGCAGTGGATTCCGCGCTGGACGGGCATTGACAGCCTGATCCTTGCCAATGTGGCCGCTTTTGCGATTGCTGCGGTCATCATGTTTGTCGTGGCCTGGTGCATCGAACGCCTGGTGCTGCGCCACCTGGTCAACCAGGAAGGCGCCACCCTGCTCATGGCCACACTCGGCATCGCCTACTTCATGGAAGGTCTGGGCCAGACCATCTTCGGCGGGGACATCTACAAAATAGACATCGGCATGCCGAAAGAGCCGGTGTTTGTACTGGACACGGTCTTCCCCGGCGGCATTCTGATCAACAAGGAAGACCTGTACGCCGCGCTGATCGCGGCCGTGCTGGTGGCCGCCTTGAGCCTGTTCTTCCAGAAAACGGCCACCGGCCGGGCGCTGCGCGCGGTCGCCGACGACCACCAGGCGGCGCAGTCGATCGGCATCCCGCTCAACCGCATCTGGGTCATCGTCTGGTGCGTGGCAGGTGTGGTCGCATTGGTGGCCGGGATGATCTGGGGCAGCAAGCTCGGCGTGCAGTTCTCACTGGCAACGGTCGCCCTGCGCGCCCTGCCCGTGGTGATCCTCGGTGGACTGACCTCGGTGCCCGGCGCCATCATCGGCGGCTTGATCATCGGTGTGGGCGAAAAACTGTCCGAGGTTTACCTCGGGCCCTACGTGGGGGGCGGCATCGAGATCTGGTTTGCCTACGTGCTGGCCCTTGGTTTCCTGCTGTTCCGGCCGCAAGGATTGTTCGGTGAAAAGATCATCGACAGGGTATGAAATACCCGGTCAATGATCTTTCAGCGAAGACTCACTTTGCGAAGCAAAGTTAAGCGCAGCGTGTCGTAGCTAAAAGATCAACGAGATACCCATCAAATGTTCTACAGAGAAAACGGCCAATTCAAAACCAGCTACCGGGCGGATCAGCAGATCTTCCCCATCCTGCAAGACCGCATTGCCATCGCGCTGGTACTCGCCGTCGCCTTCGTCGCGGTGCCGCTGCTGGCCAGCGATTACCTGTTTCGCGCCATCCTGATTCCTTTTGCCATCATGTCACTGGCCGCGCTCGGCGTGAACATCCTGGTCGGCTACTGCGGCCAGATCTCGCTCGGCTCCGGCGCCTTCATGGCGGTCGGCGCCTACGGCGCCTACAACTTCTTTGTCCGCATCCCCGGCATGCCGCTGATCCCGGCATTGATTCTCGGCGGCCTGTGTGCCACCTTTTTCGGCATCCTGTTCGGGCTGCCCAGCCTGCGCGTCAAGGGCCTGTATCTGGCCGTGGCCACGCTGGCGGCGCAGTTTTTCAGCGACTGGATGTTCCTGCGCATCACATGGTTCACGCTGGATACACCCTCGGGCTCGGTCTCGGTATCCAACCTGCAGGTCTTCGGCATGCCCATCGAGAGCTCCGTGAGCCGCTACCTGTTGTGCTTGAGCGTGCTGGCCATCGTGGCCGTGCTGGCCAAAAACCTGGTGCGCAGCGCCATCGGCCGCGAGTGGATGGCGATCCGCGACATGGACGTGGCTGCGGCGGTGATCGGCATCCGGCCGATGTACGCCAAGCTCAGCGCGTTCGCGGTCAGCTCCTTCATCATCGGCGTGGCCGGGGCGCTGTGGGCCTTTGTCTACCTGGGCGCCTGGGAGCCCGCCGCGTTCTCGGTCGATCAGTCGTTCCGCCTGCTGTTCATGGTCATCATCGGCGGACTGGGCTCCATCATGGGCAGCTTCTTCGGCGCCGCGTTCATCGTCGTGCTGCCGATTGCGCTGAACCAGTTTTTGCCGGTTTTTCTGGGCCTGTTCGGCATCGAAATTTCCACCGCCGGCATATCGCATGCGGAGTTGATGATTTTCGGCGGCCTGATCGTCTGGTTCCTGATCGTGGAGCCGCACGGGCTGGCCAAGCTCTGGTCGGTAGGCAAGCAGAAGATGCGGCTGTGGCCTTTCCCGCATTGATGCAGGGGATACCAGCCTAGGGTTAAGGATTACTCGGAATCACCAATGCGTTTTGGCTGATTTGACCGTTTACTGGGGTGTCAGTTTTTTTCAGGTGTGTTTTAAATTTCTAGGAGACAACAATGAAGGTTCGCAATCTCATCTTGGCAGCGGCAGTCCTTGCCACTGGCGCGTCGTCCCTCGTGACGACCAGCGCATTCGCTCAGGCCAAAGAGCAGTTCATCCCGGTGCTGTCTTACCGCACCGGGCCTTATGGTCCGAACGGCGCGCCTTGGGCCAACGGTTATGTCGACTACCTCAAGCTCGTCAACGCGCGAGGCGGCCTCAACGGCGTCAAACTCTCATTCGAAGAGTGCGAAACCGGCTACGACACCGCGCGCAGTGTAGAGTGTTACGAACGGCTCAAGGGCAAGGGCGCGTCGCTGGTGCAGCCGCTGTCCACCGGCGCCACCTTTGCCATCACGGAAAAAGCCCCCATCGACAAGATTCCCGTGGTGACCATCGGTTATGGCCGCAGCGAAAGCGCGGACGGCTCGGTGTTCAAGTGGAACTTCCCGATCGCGGGAACCTACTGGGTCGCTGCGGACGCCATCCTTCAGGCCATCGCCAAGAAGGAAGGCGGTTTCGACAAGCTCAAGGGCAAGCGGATCGCACTGGTTTACCACGACAGTCCCTACGGCAAGGAGCCGATCCCGCTGATGCAGGAGCGTGCCGCGATGCACGGCTTCATCCTGCAACTGCTGCCTGTCACCGCGCCAGGTGTGGAGCAGAAAGCCACCTGGCTGCAGGTCCGGCAATCGCGCCCGGACTACGTGGCACTGTGGGGCTGGGGCGTGATGAACTCTACCGCCATCAAGGAAGCGCAGGCCACGGGTTACCCGCGTGAAAAAATGTACGGCGTGTGGTGGGCAGGCGCCGAGCCTGACGTGAAAGACGTCGCCGACGGTGCCAAGGGCTACAACGCCGTGACCATGCAGCATGGCGCCGAGCCGAACTCCAAGGTCGTCAAGGATGTCCTTGCCATGGTGCATGCCAAAGGCCAGGGTACCGGTCCGAAAGAAGACGTCGGCCAGGTGCTGTACATGCGCGGCGCCATGAGCGCCATGCTGGGCATCGAAGGCATACGCGCCGCGCAGGACCGCTTTGGCAAGGGCAAGGTCATGACAGGTGAGCAGGTGCGCTGGGGCCTGGAAAACCTGAACCTGACACAGGCCAAGCTGGACGCACTGGGTTTTGCCGGTGTCATGCGCCCGATCAGCACCTCGTGTGTGGACCACATGGGCGCTTCATGGGCACGCATCCACACCTGGGACGGCAAGGCCTGGAAGTTCACCTCCGACTGGCTGCAGGCCGATGAGCAGATCATCAAGCCGCTGGTCAAGGCCACGGCTGCCAAATACGCGGCCGAGAAAAAACTGACGGCGCGTACCCCGGCAGATTGCCAGTCCTGATGCCTTGAAGACACCCTTCCGCCCGCCGGGCGGAAGGGTAGCGGCTCCCCCGAGCCGCCAAACGCCAGCGCTTCGAGGTCTCTTGCAGCGCTGCCGTTTGGTTCCTATCAAGCAGAAACACCGTATGGAAAAACCTGACATCGCCAACGATATCGTCCTGAACGTCAACGGAATCGAGGTTATCTACAACCACGTGATCCTGGTGCTCAAGGGCGTATCGCTTCAAGTCCCGCAAGGCCGGATCGTTGCCATCCTGGGCGGCAACGGCGCGGGCAAGACAACCACCCTGCGGGCGGTGTCCAACCTGCTGCGGGGCGAGCGTGGCGCGGTGACCAAAGGCTCCATCGAGCTGCGCGGCGAACGCATCGAGAACCTGTCTCCCTCCGACCTGGTGCAGCGCGGTGTGGTTCAGGTGATGGAAGGCCGCCACTGCTTTGCGCACCTGACGATTGAAGAAAATCTGCTGACGGGTGGCTACACGCTCAAGTCGAAAGCGGAAGTTGCCCAAAATCTTGAAAAAGTTTATGCCTACTTCCCGCGTCTGAAAACACGCCGTACCTCGCAGGCCGCTTACACCTCCGGCGGCGAGCAGCAGATGTGCGCGATTGGCCGGGCGCTGATGGCCAGCCCCACCATGGTGCTGCTGGACGAACCCTCGATGGGCCTGGCGCCGCAGAT
>JAZKGR010000244.1:0-2183 GCA_040385775.1 Pseudomonadota bacterium | reverse complement strand
CATGCGCCACGTTGAAAAACAGGTCGTACAGGATGAAGCCGAGGTAGGACTTGCCGGCGCCGTGGTCGGCCAACGTGAAGGGCTTGCCGTCCGCGGCGACTTCCTCCAGCAGCGGCGCGATGAACTGGTACAGGTGGTAAACCTGTTTGAGCTTGCGTCGCGTGTCTTGGTTGAGCTTGCCTTCACGCGTGAGGATGTGCAGTTCCTTCAGCAGCTCGATCGACTGACCGGGACGGACTTCTTCAATCACTTGCGCAGGCTGGCCTGTGGAGGATTCGGGGCGCGTCGGCTTGCCGCCGCGGGGGGTGCTGTTTTTGGGCATGGGCCTGCAGTCTAGCGTTGGGAGCGATCACAGCGGATTGAAAGCCCATTATTTATATTGCACACAATTTAATTGTGAGCTATAATTTCGGCATGCCAAACAAAACCGATGCCATGCTCAAGCTGGACAACCAGCTGTGTTTTGCGCTGTACTCCACCTCGCTGGCCATGACCAAGCTGTACAAGCCGCTGCTTGACGAGCTGGGGCTGACCTATCCCCAGTACCTCGCGATGCTGGTGCTGTGGGAGCAGGATGGCCTGATGGTGTCGGAGATCGGGGAGCGCCTCTACCTCGACTCCGGGACCTTGACCCCCCTGCTCAAGCGCCTCGAAGCGTCCGGCCTGATCTCGCGAATCCGCGCCGTTGAAGACGAGCGCCGGGTCCACATCACCCTGACCGCCGCCGGCCGCAAGCTCAAGGCCAAAGCCGCAAAAATCCCGGACTGCATCCTGACCGCCGCGCAGTGCCCCGTGCCCGAACTGATGGCACTGACCCGGCAAGTGCAGGCGCTGCGCCAGCGGCTGGTCGCCTGAACCCTTTCTTCAACCGCTTTTCAACCCGCTTCATCTCGAGGCATATCCCCAAGGAAATCACCATGACCACACTCGAAAAAGTCCTCTACACCGCCAAAGCCCACACCACCGGCGGCCGCGACGGCCAGTCCAAAAGCGATGACGGCCGCCTCAACGTGACGCTGAGCTCGCCCGGCACCGCCGGCACCGGCACCAACCCCGAGCAGTTGTTTGCCGCCGGTTATTCGGCCTGCTTCATCGGCGCCATGAAAGCCGTCGCCGGCAAGATGAAGGTCACGCTGCCGGACGGTCTGTCCATCGACGCCGAAGTCGACCTGGGCCCCATCCCCAACGCCTACGGCATCGCCGCCCGCCTGAACGTCAGCTTGCCGGGCATGGACCGCGCCGCCGCGCAAAGCCTGATCGACGCCGCCCACCAGGTCTGCCCTTACTCCAACGCCACCCGCGGCAACATCGACGTGACCATTACCCTGGTCTGATCCCGTTCTGTCGCCAAAGCGGCCCGCCGGTGTTGAGCCGGCGGGCTTTTTCGCTTATGTTGCGGACATGAGCACCACCACCCTTCTTGTTCGCAAAACCCAGCTGACCGACACCCGCCTGCACACCGCCGAAGCCAGCCCGCTGGCCGATGGCCAGGTGCGGATACATGTCGATTCCTTCGCGCTGACGTCCAACAACATCACCTACGCCGCCTTTGGCGACGCGATGAACTACTGGCAGTTTTTCCCGACCGCAGAAGAAGGCTGGGGCACCATCCCGGTCTGGGGTTTCGGCACGGTAGTGCAGTCGCTGCACCCAGGCGTGGCGGTCGGAGAAAAAATCTACGGTTACTTCCCGATGGCGTCGGAAGCGGTGCTGAGCCCCGCGCGGCTGGACAGCAACGGCTTTTACGACGCCGCAGTACACCGGCGCGAACTGCACCCGGTTTACAACCAGTACCTGCGCTGCAACACCGACCCGTTCTACACCGCCTCCACCGAAGCGCTGCAGGCGCTGCTGCGGCCGCTGTACATGACCTCCTTCCTGATCGACGACTTCCTGGCCGACAACGACTTTTTCGGTGCTTCCGGCGGCGCCATGCTGCTGTCCAGCGCGTCGAGCAAAACCGCTTACGGCACAGCCTTCCAGCTGGCGCAACGGCCCGGCATTGAAGTCATCGGCCTGACCTCGCCCGGCAATGTGGCCTTCTGCGAAAGCCTCGGTTGTTACAGCCGGGTGCTGACTTATGACCAGCTGGATCAGATCGCTGCCGAGCGCGCCTGCATCTACATCGACTTCGCCGGCAACGCCAAACTGCGCCACGCCATCCACAGCCGCTTTGTGAACCT
>JAZKGR010000243.1:0-5439 GCA_040385775.1 Pseudomonadota bacterium | reverse complement strand
ATCACCTCGTCCATGCGGCTGCCGGTATCGACCAGCGCGGTGCCGATGATGGTCAGGCTGCCGCCTTCTTCAATCTTGCGCGCCGCGCCGAAGAAGCGCTTGGGGCGCTGCAGGGCATTGGCGTCCACACCGCCGGTCAGCACCTTGCCCGACGAGGGCAGCACGTTGTTATAGGCCCTGGCCAGGCGGGTGATCGAGTCCAGCAGGATCACGACGTCCTTGCCGAGTTCGACCAGGCGCTTGGCGCGCTCGATCACCATCTCGGCAACGTGCACGTGGCGGGCGGCGGGTTCGTCAAAGGTCGAGGAGATCACTTCGCCGCGCACGCTGCGCTGCATCTCGGTCACTTCTTCAGGACGCTCGTCGACCAGCAGCACCATCATGACCACTTCGGGATAGTTGGCGGTGATGGCGTGGGCGATGTTCTGCATCATCACGGTCTTGCCGGATTTGGGCGGTGCAACCAGCAGGGCACGTTGACCCTTGCCGATGGGGGCCACGATGTCGATGATGCGGCTGGTCAGGTTTTCTTCACCCTTGATGTCGCGTTCGAGCTTGAACTGCTCGCGCGGGAACAGCGGCGTCAGGTTCTCGAACATCACCTTGTGCTTGTTGGCTTCAGGCGCGCCGTCATTGACCTTGTCGAGCTTGTTCAGTGCAAAGTAGCGCTCGCCGTCTTTCGGGGTGCGCACTTCGCCTTCGATCATGTCGCCGGTGTGCAGGTTGAAGCGGCGGATCTGGCTGGGGCTGATGTAGATGTCGTCGGTCGAGGCGGTGTAGCTTGAGTCCGGCGCCCGCAGGAAGCCGAAACCGTCGGGCAGCACTTCCAGCACGCCGTCGGCGACGATGGTTTCACCTGTCTTGGAGCGCTTCTTGATGATGGCAAACATCAGCTCCTGCTTGCGCATACGGCCAACGTTTTCAATCTCAAGCTCTTCGGCCTGCTTGAGGACTTCAGACACATGCAGTGCCTTGAGTTCGTTTAAGTGCATGGAATTACTCCTTGCGGAGTTCATTGATGGAAACGGGGGAGGTTTGAAAAGAAGCCGCTTCAGAGGGAAGGCTTACAAACCGGGAACTCGAACCGACCGGCAGCGGCCGGTCAGCGAACAAAGTCATTATGACAGGAAATTTGGGGGCAAATCCGCGCCAGGGCGGGGGGGTGACGCCGCACACAAGAGCCGCGGCAGGGCCCGGACTTCGTGTGGCGGCGGGTGGGGGATGTCAGGCCAGTTGCTGGTCGATGAAGGCGGTCAGCTGAGCCTTGCTCATGGCGCCGACCTTGGTGGCGGCGAGCTGGCCGTCCTTGAACAGCATCAGGGTCGGGATGCCGCGGATGCCGAACTTGGCGGGGATGTCGCGGTTTTCATCGACATTCATTTTCGCGATCTGCAGGCGGCCGTCGTAGCCGGTCGCCACTTCGTCAAGAATCGGGGCAATCATCTTGCAGGGACCGCACCACTCCGCCCAGTAGTCCACCAGCACCGGCTTGGAAGCCTGCAGCACATCGGCTTCGAAGGTGGCATCGGTGGTATGTTTGATCAGTTCGCTGGCCATGGCATGTCCTTTGGGGAGGGTTCAGAAAATTGTGTCGATAGAAGCTAAAGTTGCTGGCATTGTGGCAGAAAGCAAGTCCCCCCGTTCCGCATCAAACCTCCCGTTCCGGCTATGGGCGTGATAGGCGATGCCATGCCCGCGCCGTCCGGCCCCGGTGGCCCGTGCTGGGCGCAGGTGACGGCGCAATTGTCCGGCTTCCTGAGCGAGCGCGGCATCCATCCGGCGCGCGCGGTGGTGCTGCTGCCCTATGCGCAGCTGATGCGCGAGGCGAAAACCGCGTGGGCGGCTGGAGCGGGCGCTACCCATTTCCTGCCGCGTTTTGAAACCACCATGAACTGGGCCACGCGCCTGGGCGGTTTCGAGGCGGCGCCGGGTGACCTGCGCCAGGATACGGCGCGAGACATCCTGACGGCAGGCTCGCTGCTGGCGCGCGCCGGGCTGGGTGCGCAGCAGGAAGTGTTGGCCCCGCGCCTGGTCGAGGCGGCCGCTTCGCTGGCGCGGTTGGCGGCTGCGGTTCCTCCCGACCAGCGGCCGGCCTGGGGGACGCGCCTGGGCGCCTTGCTGATCGCCGGCCTGGACGCGCCGGTGCTGCAGCTCGAGGCGGCACTGGGCCAGATTGCGCTGGCGTGGGCGGCAACGTCGGGTTATCCGTCGGACGTGTTGTTCTCCCCCCAGGCGGGCGAAGCGGTGGACCTGCTGGTGGTGCTGGAAGGTTTTCAGGCGGAGCCGGTCACCGGCGCGCTGAAGGCCCACTTTGGCGATCGCGCGGTTTCCATTTCGCTCGATGTTCCTGCCGACGCGCATCTGCCGGCAATACATGCGGCGCCCGACTTCGAGGCCGAGGCGCAGCGCGCCGCCGCCTGCGTGTTGGCGCATCTGGCGCAGGGCCGCAGTCCGGTCGCGCTGGTGGCGCAGGATCGCGAGCTCACGCGCCGCGTGCGCGCCATGCTCGGCGAAGCCGGCATACCGCTGCGCGACGAAACCGGCTGGAAACTCTCCACCACGCGCGCTGCGGCGACCCTGATGGGCCTGCTGCGCGCCGCGGCCTGGAACACCGGCACCGACGCCGTGCTGGACTTTCTGAAAAACGCGCCTGCGTTCGAGGCGGCCGAAGTCGCCGCCGCCGAGAAGGAGCTGCGCCGCAGCGGTGTGCGCGAGTGGCGGTCGGTTGATGCATCCTTGCCGGTTGCCGGCCTGTTGGCGGTCCGGTTGAACCTGCTGCGTGACGGCTTGCAGCGGCCGCGCGCGCTGGCCGCCTGGCTGCGCGACCTGTGCGCCGCGCTGCAGGCGTCGGGCCAGTGGGAGGGCCTCGTGCGCGATGTGGCCGGCCAGGCCGTGCTCGAAGCGCTGCGCCTGTTCGAAGGCGCCGAGACGGAGTTCGCCGATGCCGACGCGCGTGTCAGTCTTGCCGGCTTTAGCGCCTGGGTGAACCACGCGCTGGAGGCGGAAAGCTTCAAGCCGGCCCACCCTGCCCAGGAGCAAGTCGTGATCCTGCCATTGAGCCAGTTGCTGGGCCGCAGCCTGCAGGCGGTGGTGTTGGCCGGTTGTGATGAGCAGCATTTGCCGGTCTCGCCCGAGCCCTCCGGCCATTGGACGCCGCCGCAGCGCGAGCTGCTGGGCCTGCCTTCGCGCGAAGCCGAGGCCGCCGCCCAGCGCGCCGCCTGGCGCCATGCGCTGCATTTTGCGCACTTGGACCTGCTCTGGCGCGAGAGCCACAACGGCGAGCGCCTGATGCCCAGCGGTTTTGTGCAGGAGTTGCTGCTGCAAAACGAGATTCCAGCGGCCGCTGATCCGCGTGTGCTGCGGCCGCTGCAGTTGTTGCCGACGCCGCACCCGACGCCGAGCGGCGAAGCCCTGCCGGTCAAATACCTGTCGGCCAGTGCCTACGAGGATCTGCGGCGCTGCCCCTACCGCTTTTTTGCGCTGCGCCAGCTGCGCCTGCAGGAAGCCGACGAGCTGGATGCCGAACTCGGCAAACGCGATTTCGGCAACTGGCTGCACACCCTGCTGAAGATCTTCCATGAATCGCTGCGGGAATCGCCGGAACCCGACCTGCCGGCGCGAGAAATCCTGATCAACCATGCGGCAGAACAGGCGGCGCGCACCCTGGGCCTGAGCGACAGCGAGTTTTTGCCGTTTGCTGCGAGCTGGCCGCGCGTGCGCGAGGGTTACCTGGCCTGGCTGGCGGCGCACGAAGCCACTGGTGCGGTGTTCCAGGCTGCCGAGGTCGAACGCGAAACGCCGCTGGGCGAGCTGACCCTGATCGGCACCATAGACCGCATCGACCGGCTGGCCGACGGCAGCACGCTGGTGCTCGACTACAAGACCGAAAACCGTGCCACCACGGCCGATCGGCTCAAGCAGCCGCAGGAAGACACGCAACTGGCGTTCTACGCCGGGCTGGTGGAAGACGACACGCTGGCCGCTGCCTATGTGAACCTCGGCGAGAAGGAAGCCACACGCACTTACGAGCAGCCCGAGATCGTGGCCTTGCGCGACGAACTGCTGGACAGCATCCTGACCGACATGGCACGGGTGGCGCGCGGCACGCCGCTGCCGGCGCTGGGTGAGGGCAAGGCCTGCGAATACTGTTCCGCCAGAGGCTTGTGCCGGAAAGACTTCTGGTCATGAAAGCCGCTTACGAACACAACGGCCAGCCGGTCTCGGCCGCAGCGTTTTATGCGATTGCCTGCGACCCACGGCGCAGCGTCGCGGTCGAGGCTTGCGCCGGCGCGGGCAAGACCTGGATGCTGGTGTCGCGCATCGTGCGAGCCTTGCTTGAAGGTGCGCAGCCGCAGGAGATCCTGGCCATCACCTTCACCAAACGCGCCGCCGGCGAGATGCGCGAGCGCCTGCACGACTGGCTGGAGCAGTTCGCCCATGCGGACGATGCGACCCTGATGCGGGAGCTGGCGATGCGCGGTTTTGCGTATGAAAAAGGCCCGCAGCCCTCGCCGGACGGGGCTGAGCAGCTATCAAATTTATATCAAAAAATTCTCGAAACCGGCCGTGCGGTGCAGATACGCACCTTCCACAGCTGGTTTGCTGCCTTGCTGCGCAGCGCGCCGCTGGCGTTGTTGCAGCAGCAGGGCCTGCCGCTGAACTACGAGTTGCTGGAAGACGATGCGCCGGCCCGGGCGCTGGTCTGGCGACGCTTTTATGCCGCGCTGGTGGACCAGCCCGAACTCAAGGCCGACTTCGAGGCGGTGGTGCGGACCTATGGGCGCTTCCAGGCCGACAAGGCGCTGCAGGCCGCGCTCGACAAACGCACCGAGTTCGCGCTGGCCGATGCGACAGGCGTGGTTGACAGCTCTGTGCAGCATTTCACCGTGCAATTCACCGAGTTCGGTGGTCTGGACGAGCCGGAAGAGCTGCTGACCAGCAACCGCTTTCACCGCCAGACCCTGCGCGACGCCGCGGTGGCGCTGGCTCGCGCGAGCGCACCGACCTTCGCGGCCAAGGGCGTGGAGCTGGAGCAGGCGATAAGCGCCGGCGACATGCAAGCGGCGTTCACTGCGCTGCTGACCGAGAAGGGCACGCCGCGCAAGTTCGGCGAGAAAATCATCGGCATCGAGCAGGTGCGGGTGGCGCAGGAACTCGTGCTGCGCGTGCTGTCCGCGCGCCAGCAGCACGACGCCTGGCTCTACCAGCAGCGAATGGCTCGGCTGGCACGCTTGCTGATTGCGGAATTCAGCGCGCTCAAGCAGGAGCGCGGCTGGGTCGACATGAACGACATCGAAACTGCGGCCTTGAGCTTGCTCGGCGACGAACTGCTGTCGGGCTGGGTGCAGCAGCGTCTGGACGCGCGCATCCGGCACCTGCTGATCGACGAGTTCCAGGACACCAACCCGCTGCAGTGGCAGGCGCTGTGGTCCTGGCTCA
>JAZKGR010000242.1:0-7344 GCA_040385775.1 Pseudomonadota bacterium | reverse complement strand
CTGACCGCATGCACCTGCCACGGCACCTGCCCGCGCGCCAGCGCAATCAGGCTCAGCCCGATCATGGCAATCAACATGAAAAGCACACCGAAAAATGCCCGCCAGGCCAGCCGGTCACCGCGCCAGACGCTGCGCAGTGCGACACCCAGGGCCACCAGGCCCAGCCACCATGCAATCCCCACGCCGACCGCCAGCGCGCGGACGGCTGGCAGGAGCCAGCCCAGCGCCACGCCGCCCAGCGCCAGCGCCGCCAGCGCCCATTGCGTGCGCCGGCGTGCCTGGCGCTTGTCCAGCGCGCCCACTATCGAAAACAGCAGGTAAGCCAGCACGATGGAGGCGGCTATCGCCACATGCGCCAGAAAGCGCGACAAGGTGTCCTCGTCAGAGATCGGCAAGGCCCCGAGAAACGCGAGCACAAAAAAACCGGACGCCGTCGCGGACAGCGCGGCGTTGAGCGATATGCGGTGCAGGGAACGGTTGAACGCCACCGCAGAACCGGCCAGCATCAAAGCGGTCGTCCCGAAATAACACCCCCAGAACCCGTAGGCCAGTTTGTCCATGCGTGGCCCATTATCCGGCGAAGCCGTCGCTGCGGCGAGGGGGTTCAGGTCAATGAAAACCCGCGTCCTCCCTTACACTCTCTGCCATTGGGCCCCGGCCCTCCTGCAACCCGAAAGCGCGCCCATGTCTGCGGTCTTCAATTTCACCTTTGTGCCCTGGTTCCGCTCGGTGGCGCCCTACATCCACCTGCACCGGGGCAAGACCTTTGTGGTCGGCATCGCAGGCGAAGCCATTGCCGCCGGGAAGCTGCAGCACCTGGCCCAGGACCTGGCGCTGATCCAGAGCATGGGCGTCAAAATCGTGCTGGTGCACGGCTTCCGGCCCCAGGTCAACGAACAACTGGCCGCCAAGGGCCATGAGGCGAAGTATTCCCACGGCATGCGCATCACTGATTCGGTGGCACTGGACTGCGCGCAGGAAGCGGCCGGACAGTTGCGCTACGAGATCGAGGCGGCCTTCAGCCAGGGCCTGCCCAACACACCGATGGCCGGCTCCACCGTGCGCGTCATCTCCGGCAATTTCATCACCGCGCGGCCGGTCGGCATTGTCGATGGCGTGGACTTCAAACATTCGGGCCTGGTGCGCAAGGTCGACACGGCAGGCATCAAGCGCACGCTGGACTTCGGCGCCATGGTGCTGCTCTCGCCCTTCGGTTTTTCACCGACCGGCGAAGCCTTCAACCTGACCATGGAAGAAGTCGCCACCAGCGTGGCCATCGAGTTGCAGGCCGACAAGCTGATCTTCCTGACCGAAATTCCCGGCGTCCGCATGAATCCGGACCAGCCCGAGAGCGAAGACAACCCGATAGACACCGAGCTGCCGCTGGCCGCCGCCGAAAAGCTGCTGGCCAGCCTGCCCAACCCGACGCAGCCGACGGACACGGCGTTTTACCTGCAGCACTGCGTCAAGGCCTGCAAGTCCGGCGTCGAGCGCAGCCACATCCTGCCGTTTGCCGTCGACGGCGCGCTGCTGCTGGAGATTTATGTGCACGACGGCATAGGCACCATGGTCATCGACGAAAAGCTCGAAAGCCTGCGCGAGGCCACCGCCGACGACGTGGGCGGCATCCTGCAACTGATCGCACCGTTTGAAGCCGATGGCACCCTGGTCAAACGCGACCGCACCGAGATCGAACGCGATGCCGACCACTACACGGTGATTGAACACGACGGCGTGATTTTCGGCTGCGCCGCGCTCTACCCCTACCCGGAAGCCAAGACAGCCGAGATGGCGGCGCTCACCGTGTCGCCACACAGCCAGAGCCAGGGCGACGGCGAACGCATCCTCAAACGCATCGAGCAGCGCGCGCGCAGCATGGGTTTGAAAAGTATTTTTGTGCTGACCACCCGCACCATGCACTGGTTCATCAAGCGCGGTTTTGTGCAGGTCGATCCCGACTGGCTGCCGGATGCCCGCAAGCGCAAGTACAACATTAACCGCAAGAGTTTGGTGCTAGTCAAAAACCTGTAGGCCTTCCCCTACCGCGCATAGGCGCCAAACAGGCGGAGTGAATCACCTTCTTGTCGTGTAGGACGTGATCCATTTTGTGTCCGGAGTAGAGTTTTTTACTTACACAAGGAATGACATTGGCAAAATATTGCGCATGTCACCGCCGAGTAAAAAAGATGCTTTACGCGACGCAATTTTTCTGGAGGCATTGCGTGCGCAACGCATCAAATGGCGGTACGCGGCCTTGTCTAAAAAGATCGCCGCCTATACCGAAGGAGGCTTGCCACCAAGCCCTGAAGAATTCAAGACCTGGACCGAGGACGGAAAAGAACTGGAGCGGATCAGGGCAATGCAACTGGCTGCGCTGAAGGCCAAGCAAGATAAATCCTGAAAGGCGGCCGCGCCCACGAGCGATGTCCCAAAGCTGCCCTTCCGGCCAAGAGCTTGGGCGTATCGGTCCCATCCAGAAATGGCTACACACAAACGCATGCGCCGTTGCGCCGCTGTGACTGCGTAGGAAAAGACCAGCGTCCGCTGGCGATGATGTCTCACGCCCTGCCGCTTTCCAGCTGTGCAGAGTGGACGAGTGGCCGTGCACCGCGTGGCCCGCCATCCATCATCATCCAAAGGACACTCCATGACCGAAAAAACCGCCAGCGTTCACTGGGAAGGCCAGGGCAAAAAAGGCCAGGGCCAGATCAGCACTGAAACAGACGCGCTGAAAGCCTATCCCTACGGCTTCGGCAGCCGCTTCGGGGACGACCGCACTGGCACCAACCCGGAAGAGTTGCTGGGTGCGGCGCATGCGGCGTGCTTCACCATGGCGTTTTCGTTTGCCTGTGACAAAGCGGGCTTTGCCACCGAGCAAGTGGATACCACGGCCAAGGTCAGCCTGATTCCTGACGGCGACGGCTTTTTGATCGACCGGATTGCGCTGACGCTGGACGCCAAAGTGCCCGGCATCGACCCCGGTCAGTTCCAGCAAATTGCCGAAGCGGCCAAACGCGGCTGCCCGCTGTCCAAGGCGCTGGGCAGCGTGGGTTCCATCACGCTGACGGCCACGCTCAAGAGCTGATCGTTCTCTAGGCTGCTGCGGCAATCTGCCGCAGCGCCTGCTCGAACACCTCGGCCGGCTGGCCGCCGGAGATCAGGTGTTTGTCGTTGATGATCACCGCCGGCACCGAGTGGATGCCGTGTTGCAGGTAAAAATTCTCTCGCTCGCGCACCGCCTCGGCATACTCGTCTGACGCAAGAATGGCTTTGGCGCGATCGACATCGAGCCCGGCCTCGCCGGCCACGCGCGCCAGCACATCGTGCGATCCGGGGCTGTCGCCATCGGTGAAATAGGCCTTGAACAGCCCCTCCTTCAGCGCGAGCTGCAGCGCAGGCCCTTCTTCGCCGGCCCAGTGCAGCAGCCGGTGGGCATCGAAGGTGTTGTAGATGCGGCTGCGTTTGTCCATGCTGAAGGTAAAACCCACGTCGGCGCCGCGTGCGCGGATCATTTCGCGGTTCTTCTGGGACTGCTCAGGCGTGGAGCCGTATTTCTCGGCCAGGTGTTCGCCAATGTCCTGGCCTTCTGCCGCCATCTTGGGGTTCAGTTCGAAGGGCTGGAAATGGATGTCGGCCTTGACCGTGTCGCCAACCCGGCCCAGCGCGTCTTCGAGTGACTTCAGGCCGATCACGCACCAGGGGCAGGAGACGTCGGAAATAAAATCGATTTTCAGGGTGGCGGGAGCGGCTGCGGTCATGGCAAGGGCCTTGTGGTGGGTGAAAAAAGCTGCCTGCGGGACAGCCTGGAAACAGTAACATGTGGCGCCAGGCCGCAAAATTCAAGCACTTTCCACCCCTCACACCGCATCGGATTTGCCATGCTCCAACTCCGCCCCAACTGCGAATGCTGTAACCGCGATCTGCCCGCCGATTCGGCGGACGCCCGGATCTGCACCTTTGAATGCACCTTCTGCAGCGACTGCGCGAGCAGCAAGCTGCAGGGCATCTGCCCCAACTGCGGCGGTGAACTGCTGGCCCGGCCGCGCCGGCCCGCCGACAAACTGGCCAAATATCCGGCATCCGGCGAACGGGTCTTGAAGCCGGCCGGCTGCGGGGCCGGGGCATGACCGCCACCGCCCTGCTGCTGTTTGCCGCCGTTGCGCTGGCGGTGATCGCCACGCCCGGCCCGACCGTGCTGCTGGCGCTGATCAACGGCTCGCGTTACGGCGTCCGCCGCTCGGTGCCCGGCATGCTGGGCGCGGTGGCCTCGGACTTTGTGCTGGTCGGCGCGGTGGCGCTGGGCCTGGGCGCGCTGCTGGCAGCTTCGGAATTCTGGTTCAGCGTGCTCAAGTGGGTGGGCGCCGCTTACCTGGCCTGGCTGGGACTACGTATGCTCAGGTCAAAAGGCGGCTTCGCGCTGCCCGCTGGGGAGCTGGAGGCCGAACCGCGCAATGGCCGGGCGATCTTCATGAAATCTTTCCTTGTCGCGGCGACCAACCCCAAGGGCTACCTGTTTTGTTCGGCCCTGCTGCCGCAGTTCATCGACCCGGCCGCCGCGCAGACGCCGCAGTACATCACGATTGCACTGGTATTCGGTGGGCTGGACTTTGCGGTGATGCTGGTTTATGCGGTGATTGGCGCAAAAGCGCTGCGCCTGCTGAAGGCCGGCGCCACGCGCTGGCTGGACCGGATCTGCGGCGGCGCCCTGCTGGGCCTGGCCGGCTCGCTGGCGGTTTATAGACGCACACCGGGTTAGCCCGGATCCGCTATCAAAATAGTAGCTGCTTTCCCATGTCCGCTATGGGCTAGAGGCCTTTTTGACTACTAGTTGGCAATCACCTGGCCGGCTTCCAGCGTGATGCGGCGCTCGCAGCGCGCCGCGATGCCGCGGTCGTGCGTGACCAGCACCAGCGTAGTCCCGAGCTCCTTGTTGAGCTCGAACATCAGCGCCATCACGGTTTCACCGGTGGCAAAGTCCAGGCTGCCGGTCGGCTCGTCGGCCAGCAGAAGCGCCGGCTGGACCACGAAGGCCCGTGCCAGCGCCACCCGCTGCTGCTCGCCGCCCGACAAGACCTTGGGGTAATGGCCGAGCCGCTCGCCGAGGCCGACACGCTTGAGCATCTCCGTGGCCTGCGAACGGGCGTTTTTGGCGCCGGACAGTTCCAGCGGCAGCATGACGTTCTCCAGCGCATTCAGGTTGCCCATCAGCTGGAAGCTCTGGAACACAAAACCGACCTTTTGCGCACGCAAGGCGGCGCGGTCGTCCTCGCTGAGCGCAAACAGGTCCTGCCCGGCCAAGTGGACCGTGCCCTGGGTGGGGGTGTCCAGGCCCGCGATGATGGACAGCAAGGTGCTTTTGCCCGAGCCCGAGGCGCCGACAATCGCCGCAGTCTCCCTGGCCGCCAGTGCGAAATGAATATCGCGCAAAATGGTCAATGTGCCGGTCGAGTCACTCACGCTCTTGAAAACGTGCTCCACGGAAATAATTGAAGAGGAAGTGGACGCCGAAGCAGCGTTATTCGGCACATTAACCGCGGGTTCAAACATGTCAGCCTTGTCAGAAAACTTGAGATCAGACTTTACCAAGCTTGCCCGCGCTGCGGCTGCGCGCCTGGTAAAACCTTTGGGCGCGCTGCTGCTGGCGGGTTTTGCCGCTGCGCCGCTGCTGGCGCAGGCCCAGGCGCCTGCCGCTGCGGCCGCACGCGACACGGTGCTGATCGTCGGCGACTCGCTGAGCGCCGAATACGGGCTCAAACGCGGCACCGGCTGGGTGCCGCTGCTGGAAAAACAGCTTGCTGCCGACAAAAAATCCGCGCGTGTGGTCAACGCCAGCATCAGCGGCGACACCACCTCGGGCGGCCGTTCGCGCCTGCCGGCGCTGCTGTCCCAGCACAAACCGACGGTGGTGGTGATCGAGCTGGGCGGCAACGACGCGCTGCGCGGCCTGCCGCTGGACATGACCGAGGCCAACCTGCTGGCCATGACACAGGCCGCCAAAAAGGCAGGCGCCAAAGTGCTGCTGCTGGGCATGCAAGTGCCGCCCAACTACGGCGGTGCTTACGGGGCCACCTTCTCGGGACTGTTCACCAAGGTCGCCAAGGCTGAAAAGGTCGCGCTGGTGCCCTTCTTCCTCAAGGGCATCGCAGACGTGGATGACGCGGTGGGCAACTTTCAGGCCGACCGCATCCACCCGAATGAGCAGGTGCAGGCAAAAATGCTGGCCAATGTCTGGCCCGAGCTGAAAAAGCTCCTCCAGTGAGCCTGGAACGCATCCCTGCCGAGCAGGCGCTGGCCAGCCTGGCCGACTATTCCGCCGTGATTGACGCCCGCAGCGAGGGCGAATACGCCGAAGACCACCTGCCCGGCGCCGTCAACTGGCCCAGCCTGAACGACGAGGAACGCAAGATCGTCGGCACGCGTTACAAACAAATCAGCCAGTTCGAAGCCAAGAAGCTGGGCGCGGCGCTGGTCGCGAAAAACATCGCCGCCCACATCCAGCGCGAGGTGCTGGACAAGCCGCGCGAGTGGCAGCCGCTGGTCTACTGCTGGCGCGGCGGCAAACGCAGCGGCTCGCTGGCGCTGATCCTGGACCAGATCGGTTTCAAGGTGACGCTGGTCGATGGCGGCTACAAGGCTTTTCGCGCGGCGCTGGTGGCCGACCTGCCGCAACTGGCGGCGCGGCACCAGTACCGGGTGGTCTGCGGCCCGACCGGCGCCGGCAAAACCCGGCTGCTGCATGCGCTGGCCGCCCAGGGCGCACAAGTGCTGGACCTCGAAGGCCTGGCGAACCACCGCAGCTCGGTGCTGGGCATGATCCCCGGCGTGCCGCAACCCAGCCAGAAGGCTTTCGACAGCATGATCTGGGCGGCCCTGCGCAGCTTTGACCCGGCGCGACCGGTCTACATCGAAAGCGAAAGCAAAAAAGTCGGCAATGTGGCCGTGCCTGAAGGCCTGATTGCCGCCATGCGCGCCAGTCCCTGCCTGCGGCTGGAGCTGGCCGAGGATGAACGGGTTGCGCTGCTGCTGGAAGACTACGATTTCTTCGTCAAGGACACCGCGTTTTTCTGCGAGCGCCTGGGCGCGCTGACCGAGGCGCGCGGCAAGGAAGTCGTGGGCGACTGGCAGGCGCGGGCACGCAGCGGCGATGTGGCTTCGGTGGTGCGCGAGCTGCTGCTGCAGCACTACGACCCGGTGTACCTGCAGTCGATGCGGCGCAACTTCACGCAGTACGAAAGCGCCCAGGCGCTGGCGCCGCGCGACCACAGCATGGCGGCGATGGATTCGCTGGCGCGCAGCCTGCTCGCCGCATAAACCAGCGCCCATGAAAAAGGCTCCGGGGGACAG
>JAZKGR010000241.1:0-14896 GCA_040385775.1 Pseudomonadota bacterium | reverse complement strand
ATCTACTGCAGCGAAGACCTGGGCTCCTTCTACCTCGACATCCTGAAGGACCGCCTCTACACCACCGCGCCAAAGTCGCTGGCCCGGCGCAGCGCGCAAACCGCGCTGCACCAGATCACCCAGGCAATGCTGCGCTGGATGGCGCCTTTCCTGAGCTTCACGGCTGAGGAAGCCTGGAAGGTCTGCGGCGCGTCGGAATCCATCTTCATGGAAACCTATGCCGAACTGGCCGCGCCCGACGCCGAGTTGCTGGCCAAGTGGGGCCGCGTGCGCGAGCTGCGTGATGCGGTCAACAAGGACATCGAAGCCCTGCGTGCCGACGGACAGGTCGGCTCCTCCCTGCAGGCCAATGTGGCGCTTGGAGTCGCCCCGGACGACCACGCGCTACTGGCCAGCCTGGGCGAGGATCTGAAGTTTGCCTTCATCACCTCCGCTATTGAATTGATAGCTGGTGACGCCCTTTCCATAAGGGTCAAGCCCAGTTCTGACACCAAATGTGAGCGCTGCTGGCATTACCGTGCCGATGTGGGCCATGACGCAACGCACCCTTCGCTGTGCGGACGCTGCACCAGCAATCTGTTCGGCGCGGGTGAAAACAGGAAGTTCGCATAATGCCCAAAACCACCTTCGGGACCCACTCGGCCAGCCTCTTTCCCTGGCTGGGTCTGGCGCTGATTCTTTTTATTGCCGACCAGTTCACCAAGGTGCTGATTCTGGGCTACTACCAGCTCGGCGATTCGACCTATGTGACCGGCTTTTTCAACATCGTGCGGGTGCACAACAGCGGCGCTGCATTTTCGTTTCTGGCCAATGCGGGCGGCTGGCAGCGCTGGTTTTTCACCGCCATCGGCATTGCAGCCGCCGTCTTCATCGTCTGGATGCTTAAATCGCATTCCGGGCAAAAACTGTTTTCGTTCGCGCTGGCCTGCATCCTGGGCGGTGCGCTCGGCAATGTGATCGACCGCCTGCTGCATGGTTATGTGGTGGACTTCCTCGATTTTCACTACGCGGGCTGGCACTTCCCGGCCTTCAACATCGCCGACGCCGCGATCACGGTGGGCGCGGTCTGCCTGATCCTGGACGAGTTGCTGCGCGTTCGCAGAGCGCGCTAAAGCGAGCGCGCAGCTGGCCTGTTCCCTGCTTGAGTGAAGATGCACCGCAGGATGTGGGCGTTATAGTGAACTCTCTTTTATGAAGCATCTGTTGAATCTGCTGGCGGCCATAGCGCTGCTGGTCTGGGGCACCCATCTGGTCCGAACCGGCATCCTGCGCGTGTTCGGGGCCAACCTGCGTCACGTGCTGTCACGCAGCATCAGCAACCGCTTCAACGCCGCCCTTTCCGGTGTAGGCGTGACCGCGCTGGTGCAGTCCAGCACGGCCACCGCGCTGATCGTCTCCTCCTTTGTGGGCCAGGGCCTGATCACGCTGCCATTGGCGCTGGCGGTGATGCTGGGCGCCGACATCGGCACCAGCCTGATGGCCGTGGTGTTTTCCTTCGATTTGTCCTGGCTGTCGCCGCTGTTCATTTTCTCCGGCGTGGTGCTCTTCATCTCGCGCCAATCGACCAATGTCGGGCGTGTCGGCCGCATCCTGATCGGCCTGGGCCTGATGCTGCTGGCGCTGCGGCTGGTGACCGACTCGACCGCAGTCCTGACCTCGAACTCGGCCGTCAAGACCCTGCTTGGCACGCTGAGCAGCGACCTGCTGCTCGAGATCACCGCGGGCGCGGTGCTGGCGGTGGTGTCCTATTCCAGCCTGGCGATCGTGCTGCTGACCGCCACGCTGGCGGCCTCCGGCGTGATCCCGCCGGACGTGGCGCTGGGCCTGGTGCTGGGCGCCAACCTCGGCAGCGGCCTGCTGGCGGTGCTGACGACGGCCCGCTCGGCCATCGAGGTTCGCCAGGTGCCGCTGGGCAACCTGGTGTTCAAGCTGCTGGGCGTGGCGGTGGCGGCGCCCTTCGTGGGCCTGTGGCTGCGCCATGTGGCGCCGCACCTCGGCGAAACCGCAACCATGGTGGTGCTGTTTCACCTGATGTTCAACATGGCTGTGGGCGTGGTTTTCATCGGCTGGACCCAGGTGGTGGCGCGCTGGGTTGAGAAATTCCTGCCGCGCCCGGTCAAGGGCGCCAAGGCCGGCGGCCGGCCGCACCACCTGGACCCCTCGGCGCTGGCCACGCCATCGCTGGCGATCTCCTGCGCGGCGCGCGAAGCCCTGCACCAGGCCGACATTGTCGAAAGCATGCTGCTCGGCGTGCTGGAGGTGATCCGCAAGAACGACCTCAAGCTCGCCGAAGACCTGCGCAAGCTTGACGACACGGTCGACGAGCTGTATTCGGCCATCAAGTATTACCTGACCAAGATCTCGCGCGAGGCGCTGGGCGAAGAAGAGAGCCGGCGCTGGACCGACATCATCAGCTTCACCATCAACATGGAGCAGATCGGCGACATCATCGAGCGCGTGCTGATCGACATCGAGGACAAGAAGATCAAGCCGGGGCGCAATTTTTCTGAAGCCGGCATGGCCGAGATCTGCGAGCTGCACCAGCGCCTGATCGACAACCTGCGCCTGAGCATGAGTGTGTTCCTCAACGGCAGCGTGCGTGACGCGCAAAAGCTGCTGGAAGAAAAGGCGCGCTTTCGCGACCTCGAGCGCGCCTACGCCACCACCCACCTGGGCCGGCTGTCCGACCGCACCATGCAGAGCATGGAAACCAGCTCGCTGCACATCGACCTGATCAGCGACTTGAAGCGCATCAACTCGCACATTTGCTCGATTGCCTACCCCATCCTCGATTCGGCCGGTGCGCTGGCGCCCAACCGGCTACGGCAGAGCGTGCTGACCGATGAGCTGCGCTGACCGGCCGGACCCGCCGGCATGAACCCCAACGCTGACCAGCTCTGGAAGGCGCCGCGCTGGGCCCTGGCTGTGCTGCTGGCGCTGCTGGGCATGCTGGGGCCGTTTTCCATCGACACCTACATCCCGGCGTTTTCGGGCATTGCGCGTTCGCTGGGCGCCACGCCGGTCGAGATGCAGCAAACGCTGTCGGCCTACCTGTTCGGCTTTGCCTTCATGAATTTGTTCCACGGCGCGCTGGCCGACAGCTTCGGCCGCCGCCCGGTGGTGCTGTGGGGCATTGCGATGTTTACCATCGCCTCGGCCGGCTGCGCCTTGTCGCAAAGCATCGAGCAGCTGGTGTTTTTCAGGGCGCTGCAGGGCCTGTCCACCGGCGCAGGGATCGTGGTCTCGCGCGCCGTGATCCGCGACATGTTTCCGCCGGCGCAGGCGCAGAAAGTGATGAGCCAGGTGACGATTTATTTCGGCGTCGCGCCTGCCATTGCGCCCATCATCGGCGGCTGGCTGTTTGTGCATCTGGACTGGCACGCGATTTTCTGGTTCCTGACCGGCGTTGGCGTGTTGCTGTGGACCGCCAACTTCCGGCTGTTGCCGGAAACGCTGCATGTCACGCAGCGCCAGCCTTTCAATGTCAAACACCTGATGCGCGGCTACTGGCAGCTCGGCTCCAGCCCGCGCTTCCTGCTGCTGGCGCTGGCCAGCGGCATCCCCTTCAATGGCATGTTTTTGTATGTGCTGGCGGCGCCGGAGTTTTTGGAGGTGCACCTCGGGCTCGCGCCCACCGAGTTCTTCTGGTTTTTCGTGCTGACGATAGCCGGCATCATGGCCGGCGCCTGGCTCAGCGGGCGGCTGGCCGGCAAGATCGCGCCCAAGCAGCAGATCCGCCACGGCTTTGTGATCATGCTGGTGGTGGCGGTAATCAACCTGCTGGCCAACCTGCTGTTCAAGGCGCATGTGTCCTGGGCGCTGTTTCCGATCGCCATCTTCGCCTTCGGCTGGGCCCTGATGGTGCCGGTAGTGACCCTGCTGGTGCTGGACCTCTACCCCGAACGCCGCGGCATGGCCTCCTCGTTGCAGGCCTTCATCGGCTCCACCGCCAACGGCATCGTGGCCGGCGTGATCGCGCCGCTGATCATGCATTCAACGGTCGCGCTGGCCGCCGTTTCGCTGCTGATGATGGGCATCGGCCTGCTGGCCTGGCTGTACCTGCACAAGCGCTGGCCGGAGATTGGCCGGGCGGTGTCTGCGCTGGAATAAGGACCCCGTCCTGTCATGGCGGGCCTGACCCCCCATCCATGTATGCAAACACCCGCCGACGGCAAGTGCCACATGGATCCCGGATCACGTCCGGGATGACATCAGTCCCTGCATCTCCAGCAGCGCCGCCTGGATCAGTGCGGCCTCGCTGGTGAATTCGCCGGCATGCATCTTCTCGAGCATTTCACCGATTTCCATCAGCACGAACTGTTCGACCTCGCCGTCCTGGTTCACCGGCACCTGCCCGTCGGGCACGGTGCAGTGGTACCAGTCAATGCGTTCGACCACGTAACCCGCGCCGTGGCCGTCGTCGCAGGGGCGGCGGATGTCGACGTGGCCGCCGCGAACGATGTGCTGCAGGTCCTCCAGGCGCAAGCCGGCTTCTTCCCAGGTTTCGCGCTCGAGGGCGCTTTCCAGCGTGTCGACGCCGCTGATCATGCCGCCCATCAGCGTGTCCCACATGCCGGGATCGTTGGACTTGCTCCAGGCGCGTTGCTGCACCCAGAAGCGACCGTCCCCGGCCTGCCCGACCAGGTGCACCGCCGCAGTGGTGATGCCCAGCACACGCACCACGGCGCGCTCGACGGTGCCGATACGCCGGCCCTGCGCATCCGTCACCGCAAGCTGCTCATCGCGCCAGGCGTGGGCCAGGCCGGCATCGCGCAGCGCCAGCGCCAGGGCGTCCAGCGCTGCGGTCGGTTCGCCCCGCAGGCACCAGGCCGGGCCACCAGAATGCTCCACTTTTGATAGCTGAATGCTCCCGTCCGGCGTGGGCTGGAGCCTGATTTGGCTTAAAAAATCAGGCTCCACCGAACCGATCACGGCGTCGCCGGCCAGCAGCGGAAAACGGGGACGCGCCGGCGCCAGTTGGCCGCTGGCGCGCAGGGCAGCCAGCCAGGCCGCTTGCATGCCGCTCACAGCGTCAGGATGGTGCAGCCGGTGGTCTTGCGCGCTTCGAGCGAGCGGTGCGCCTCGGCCACATCGGCCAGCGCAAAACGCTGGTCGATGCGGATATTCACCTTGCCGCTGCCGACCATGGCAAACAGGTCGTCGGCCATGGCCTGGGTGCTCTCACGGCTCGCCAGGTGGGTGAACAGTGTCGGGCGCGACACATAGAGCGAGCCCTTGGCGGCCAGCACGCCGATGTCCAGCGGCTCGACCTTGCCGGAGGCATTGCCAAAGTTGGCCACCAGACCGAAAGGCCGCACGCAGTCCAGCGACTTCAGGAAGGTGTCCTTGCCGACCGAGTCGTAAACCACCTTCACGCCCTGGCCGCCGGTGATCTCCCTGGTACGCGCGACAAAGTCTTCCTTCGCGTAGTTGATGGTGAAGGCGGCGCCGTGTTCTTTGGCCAGCGCGCATTTTTCGTCGGAGCCCGCCGTTCCTATCAGTTGCAGGCCCATGGCTTTGGCCCACTGGCAGGCGATCAGGCCGACGCCACCGGCGGCGGCATGGAACAACACATGGTCACCGGCCTGCAGCCCGCCCTGGGGCTGGGTGCGGCGCAGCAGGTACTGCACCGTCAGGCCCTTGAGCATCATGGCCGCGCCGGTATCGAAGGAAATGTCATCAGGCAGCTTGCAGACACACTTGGCCGGCATCACACGCACTTCGCAATAACTTCCGGGCGGCTGGCTGGCATAGGCGGCGCGGTCGCCGGCCTTCAGGTGGGTGACGCCTTCGCCGACGGCCTCGACCACACCGGACGCTTCCATGCCAAGCTGCAGCGGCATGGGCAGCTTGTAAACGCCGGCACGCTGGTAAATGTCGATGAAATTCAGGCCGACGGCCTTGTGGCGGATGCGGATCTCGCCTGGACCGGGTTCACCCACCTCCACATCCACCAGCTTGAGCACTTCAAGCCCCCCGTGCTGGTCGATACGGACGGCTTTGGAGCGGGTCATGGCCATGGTGAATTCCTTGAAATGCAGTTGAAGAGTGGGGGCGGGCCTGCATCCTGCCATGAAACGGCCCGACGTGCAGGCGCAGACGTTCAGGCTTGTCCAGCAAGGCGCGGTTACAGTCCCCGCATGACGCCCGGATTGAATTTTCGCACCGCCTTGTTATTGCTGGTTCCGCCGCTGCTTTGGGCCGGCAATGCCGTCGTCGGCCGTCTGGTCTACGACCTGGTGCCGCCGATCACGCTGAACTTCCTGCGCTGGGCGCTGGCTTTTGTGATCATGCTGCCGCTGGCGGGCTGGTTGCTCCGGCCCGGCAGCAGCCTGTGGCCGAACTGGAAACGCTTCGCGGTGCTGGGCCTGCTGGGGGTGGGCTGCTACAACGCCCTGCAGTACCTTGCGCTGCAGACCTCGACGCCGTTGAACGTCACCCTGGTCGCCTCCAGCACGCCGGTGTGGATGCTGGCCATAGGCGCGCTGTGTTTCGGCCAGCGTATCTCGCGCCGGCAGGTGCTGGGCGCTGTGCTGTCGATTGCCGGGGTGCTGGTGGTGTTGTCGCGCGGCCAGTGGTCGCTGCTGGTGCAGATCCGGCTGGTGCCGGGCGATGTGTATGTGCTGCTGGCCACGCTGGCCTGGGCCTTTTACAGCTGGATGCTGTCGCAGCCGAAAGACCCGCCCGCCATCCGCAATGACTGGGCCGCCTTCCTGATGGCGCAGATGGTGTTCGGGCTGGGCTGGTCCGGCCTGTTTGCGGCCGGTGAGTGGACGCTGACCGATGCCCGCATCGTCTGGGGCTGGCCGCTGGCCGCCGCCCTGCTCTACGTGGCCGTCGGCCCCGCCATCCTGGCTTACCGCTGCTGGGGCGTGGGCGTGCAGCGTGTCGGGCCCAACATCGCCGGTTTCTTCTCCAACCTCACGCCGCTGTTTGCTGCCTTGATGTCAGCCGCTTTCCTTGGCGAGTTGCCGCAGTTCTATCACGGCCTCGCCTTTGTGCTGATCGTCGGCGGGATTGTGGTGTCTTCGCGGAGATAAGGAGGCAGGCGGTCCCCGCCGCGATCACGCCGAATGTACGCGCGCTGCCATGGCAGGGATCTCACTGGCGACATGCGACAGCACCGAAGCCCAGTCACCAACTGCCGGCTGGCGAAACAGCCGCACCGAGGGATACCACGGGCTGTCGGTGCGATGAAGCAACCAGCGCCAGTCCGGACTGAACGGAAGCAATACCCAGGTGGGCACACCCAGCGCGCCTGCCAGATGCGCAACCGAGGTGTCCACCGAGATCACCAGATCCAGGTTGCTGATCAGCGCGGCCGTGTCAGCAAAATCGGCCAAATCGTCGCCCAACTGGACAATGCCCCCCTCTTTCGCCAACAAGGCACGGTCCGCCAAAGACAAGTCCCAGGAAAGACCGAAAAACTGCGCAGGGCCTGATGCGATTTGAAGAAAATCGGCAAGGGCTATCGAGCGATTGTGGTTGTTTTTGTGGTCCTTGTTGCCCGACCAGGCGACACCGACCCGCAACTTTTGCCGGGGCCCCAGTTTCGCCTTCCATGCCTCAGCAAGCGCAGGATCGCAGGTCAAATAACGGGGTGCCGACGGGATGCTCTGCAACTCGGTCTTGAACGCCAAAGGCAGGCTCAACAAAGGGCAATGGAAGTCAAAGTCCGGCAGCGGCTCGCCAGACACCCAGACCGTGCTCGCCCCTTCCAGCCGGGCCATCAGGCGGCAAAGCGGCGCAGGCATCTCGAGCACGACCTTGCCACCCCTGGCCTCTACCAGCGCGGCATACCGCGCAAATTGAATGCTGTCGCCGAAGCCCTGCTCCGCATGCAGCAAGATGGTCTTGCCCTGCAAAGAGGCTTCACCCGTCCACAGCGGCTGCGCAAAGTTTCTTCCTGCCAGGTTCCGCTCGGTGCTCTTCCAGCGCCACTCATACTTCCTCCAGCCCTGCGCGAAGTCGCCAACCAGCAGGCGGCACAGGCTTTCGTGCCAATGGGCATCGGCATGGCCAGGAGCCAGAACAAGGACTTTTTCGTAGCAGGCCAGGGCCTCACCGGTTCGGTTGATGCCGCGAAGTATGGCGCCCCGGTTCATCAGGGCGCCGACGTTGTCCGGCTGAAGGCGCAGAGCCAGCTCGCAGCTCGCCAGCGCCTCGTCGTTGCGGTTCAGGCAGCGCAAGGCATTGGCCCGGTTGCTGAGGGCCTCCACATGGTTGGGCACAAGCTGGATGGCCAGGTCATAGCTGAACACGGCTTCCTGGTACTTGCCCGTAAACATCAGCACATTGCCGCGGTTGTTCAGCGCGTCAAAGTGATCCGCCTTGATCGCCAGCGCATGGCCATACGCTTGAAGCGCCTCGTCGAAGCGGTTCAGTTTCGCGAGTGCGTTACCGCGGTTGTTGTGGGCGTCGGGGAAATCCGGTTTTAACTTCAGGGCCTGTTCATGACTCAACAAGGCCTTTGTGTGGCGGCCCAGGGCTGACAGGGCGGCGCCTCGGCGGTTGAGCGCGTCGGGCAGGTCGGGTTTGAGCTTGAGCGCGGCATCAAAACTGTCCAGGGCCTGTTGGTGCATGGACAGGCTCAGGCAGGCGTTTGCGAGGTTGAGATGCGCATCGAGGTAGGCCGGATTGATCTTCACCGCCTGGGTGATCCATTCAACGCCGGCCAGGGCATCGCCCTTTTGCACAGCCATCACGCCCAGCAGGTGAAGTGCGTCCGCGTTGGCGGGCTGGACCACCAGCACTTGCCTGTAGAGCTTTTCAGCCTCCACCAGATGGCCTTGTTGATGCAGCGCGAGTGCTTGCCCCAAGGTCATGTCTGCGGTTGCGGCCGGCGGCTTCGCCGCTGCCTGAGGGGGTGTTTTTGCCGGAGGAAATTGACGCTGGGTCATACAAGCAAGTTCTGCGCAGTCGCTGGTCCGCGTGACCTTAACCCGCTGCCATGCGCATCCGCCGCGCTGCGTCTTCGGCGCGCGCGTCGTCGATCTCGCGCAGCACGCTGCCCATGTCCACCGGTGCGGTCCGGCGCTCAAAGCGGCCGGTCAGCGGCGTGTCGACATGCAGCGCGCCGCGCTGGTACAGGTCCCAGATTTCCAGGCCGTAGTCGGTACGCAGCAGTTCCGGTGCCACCCGGCCGAAGAAATGGCGCAGGTTGTCCACGTCGCGCAGCAGCATGCGGGCCGCGTGGTTGTTGCCGGCCGCATCAATGGCCTGCGGCAGGTCGATGATCACCGGGCCGTCCACGCCGTCCTGGTGGCCCAGCAGGATGTTGAACTCGGACAGGTCGCCATGCACGACGCCGGCGCAGAGCATGCGCACCACCTGCCGGATCAGCATGGCGTGGTGGGCCAGGGCCTGCTCGCGGGTCAGCAACACATCGTTGAGGCGCGGCGCGGCATCGCCATGTTCGTCGGTCACCAGCTCCATCAGCAACACGCCGTCGTGAAAGTTGTAGGGCGTCGGCACACGCACGCCGGCGGCGGCCAGGCGGTACAAGGCATCCACCTCGGCGCTTTGCCAGGCGGCCTCCTGGGCCTGCCGGCCGAACTTGGTGCCCTTGGCCATGGCGCGGGCCTGGCGGCTGTTCTTGACCTTGCGGTTTTCGGTGTAGGCCACCGCCTGGCGGAAGCTGCGCTGCGTGGCTTCCTTGTAGATCTTGGCGCAGCGTGTGTCGTCGCCGCAGCGCACCACGTAGACCATGGCCTCCTTGCCGCTCATGAGCTGGCGCACAACGCTGTCGATCAGGCCTTCCTCAATGAGGGATTGCAGTCGGGGGGGAGCTTTCATGCACCCATTGTGCGCGCTCACGGGTCCGCAAACGGCCAGCCGAATGCCCTCGCCCGCGCGATGATGGCCATTTCCGGACAAAACCCATGAGCACCAAGCTGCCGCCCTCCATGGCAACCCTGAGTTGGGCCAACCTCGCGGCGCAATCGGCCGAGCAGCTGAGCCTGGCGGCGGTGCCCATCGTCGCCGTGCTGCTGCTGGACGCCGGTCCGGGCGAGATCGGGCTGCTGGCCGCAGCGCAAACCCTGCCCTTTCTGCTGTTGTCGATTCCACTGGGCCTGCTGGCCGACCGCGGTTCACGGCGGCGCCTGATGGCAGCGTCCGAAGCGCTGCGTGCACTCGCCCTGCTCGCCTTGCTGGCAGTGCTGGTTGCCGGAGAGATCTCGATTGCGCTGCTGGCGCTGCTGGGCTTCATCGGCGCTGCAGGCACCGTGGGCTTCAGTGTGGCCGCGCCGGCGTTGCTACCCTCCCTGGTGCCGCGCGAGGCACTGGCCAGGGCCAATGGCCAACTGGAACTGGCCAGAAGCGCTGCGTTTGCGGCCGGACCGGCATTGGGCGGTGCCTTGGTGGCCTGGGCCGGCGCACCGGCTGCGTTTGTGCTGGCCGCGATGCTGTCGGTGGCGGCTCTGGTCCTGCTGCTGCGATTGCCGGAACCCGCGCGCCCGGCGGCGGCCCCGCGCCATCCGCTGCTGGAGCTGCGGGACGGCGCACAGCTGGTCTGGCGCCACGAACTGTTGCGGCCGATTCTGCTGACAGCCGTGGCATGGAACCTGTCCTGGTTTGTGCTGCAGGCCGCCTATGTGCCGTATGCGATGCGGCTGCTCGGAATGGATGCGGGCGCGGTGGGCCTGACGCTGGCTTGTTATGGGGTCGGCATGATCGTGGGCGCGCTGCTGGCACCGCGTATTGTCGCCACGCTGCCTTTCGGCCGCGCGATCCAGCTGGGGCCCGCATTTTCGGTTCTGGCGGCCCTCACCATGGTGGCCACGCTGGCGCTTCCGTCGGGTGCACTGGCCGGACTGGCGTTTTTTCTGTTCGGCGCCGGTCCCATCATCTGGACCATCACCTCCACCACACTGCGCCAGACGGTCACACCCGATGCCATGCTGGGCCGCGTGTCAGCCATCTTTCTGACGGCCAACACCGGCGCCCGCCCGGTCGGTGCCGCGCTCGGTGGTGTTGTCGGTGCCACCTGGGGCGAACCGGCATGCCTGGTGCTGGCGCTGGCGGGCTTTGGGGTGCAGGCCGGCCTGATCGTCAATTCCAGGATTCGGGACTTGCAGCGCTTGCCGGCCTCCCTGGATTAATACGCTCGCCTCAGGCGGGCGGGTCGATCGCGGCGAGCGCTTGGGCAATGGCCTCCTCGCCGGCCGGGCGTACCAGCCGCGCGAGCTCGCGGCCGTCAAGCATGAACACCAGTGTCGGCCACAGCTTGACGCCGAAGGATCGGCCCAGACGCCGCCCGCTGCCATCCTCGAACTTGATGTGGCACACGCCGCGATGGCCGGCAAAGGCTGCCGCAATCAGCGGCTGGGCAGCGCGGCAAAAGGCGCACCAGCCAGTGCCGAATTCGAGCACGACGGGACCGGGCATGGCGTCGATCTGCGCGCGCTGCGGTTCGGAATCGGAGAAGCTGTTTGAAAAACCCATGGTTCAGGCGTGCAGGTTCTGCGGCGTGGCCGCGAGCGTGTCGTCCCAATGCTGCAGCAAGACCGGCTTGGGTCCGTCAAAGTTGCCGAGCAAATCGCTGGGGGCGATGGTGAGCCGCCCTTGCTTGAATTTCATCTTCACAAACACT
This sequence comes from Pseudomonadota bacterium, assembly GCA_040385775.1. GTDB lineage: Bacteria > Pseudomonadota > Gammaproteobacteria > Burkholderiales > Burkholderiaceae_C > Polaromonas. The sequence continues at coordinate 3,303 of JAZKGR010000241.1, read as the reverse complement.
TCGGCATGCACCGACGCACCCACCGAAAAGACATGGTGGAAGTAGGCGCACTTGTCATCGGCATGAATCACCTGCGACGCCACCGCCACGCGGCTGAAAAGGCGGACCGGCCGGGCGAAACGCACCAATTGGGAGGCATTCACAAAGCTGTAGCCGCTGCTGAGCATGTCCCGCACCAGCCCGGTCCTGATCACGTAATCGAGCTGGGCGGACTCGGCCATTTGCAGGTAACGGTCGCTTTTGAGTGTGGCGATACCGGTATCGAACGGTGTGACAAGAAAAGTCAGCTGCAAGCGAGACTGCGGTCCGGCGCTGCGGTAATAAGGCAGTGCACGGAGGATCGTCAGCAGGTTGCGCAGCAGGCCGGACATGGGATGCTCTGAGCAGACTCCGGGTTCATCACTCAGTAGGTGCCGGGATAAGCCCCGCCGTCGAGCAACACATTCTGGCCTGTCAGGTAAGCGGCCTGCATGCTGCATAAAAATGCGCACATCGCACCGAACTCTTCCGGCGTGCCAAAACGCCCGGCCGGAATGGTTTTGCGCCGCGCGTCCATCAGGACATCCATCGGCTGGCCGGTTTTGGTCGCCGCGCCCTGCATGGTGCCGCGCAGGCGGTCGGTGTCAAAGGCGCCGGGCAACAAGTTGTTGATGGTCACGCCCTGGGCTGCGAGTTTGGTGCGCGCCACGCCCGCGACAAAACCGGTCAGCCCGCTGCGGGCGCCGTTGGACAGGCCCAGGATGTCGATCGGCGCCTTGACCGAGCTGGAGGTGATGTTGACGATGCGGCCAAAGCCACGCGCGGCCATGCCGTCCACCGTGGCCTTGATCAATTCAATCGGCGTCAGCATGTTGGCATCAACGGCCTTGATCCAGGTGTCGCGGTCCCAGTTGCGAAAGTCACCCGGCGGCGGGCCGCCTGCATTGGTGACCACGATGTCGAAGTCCTTGCGCTGCGCAAACACGGCGGCGCGGCCCTCGGTGGTGGTGATGTCTGCAGCAACAAATAGCACTTCAGCCCCCGCCGGACGGGCTTTGTCAGCTATTAATTTTGTAGCAGCCGCTTCCAGAACCTCGGCGCCCCGCGCGACGATCAACACATTCACGCCTTCGCGCACCAGCGCCTGGGCGCAACCCAGACCCAGCCCCTTGCTCGCGCCGCATACCAGAGCCCATTTGCCTGCAATACCCAAATCCATAATAATTCCCGCTTCATTTCCGTGAAAGTGACCGGCCATGATACTGAGTAAATTCAAGCACCTGAACGGGCTGGTCTCTTGTGTCTTGCTGCTGGGCGGCGGCGGGGTCCAGGCACAAACCGAAGCGCTGCTGGTCAAACGCGCTGCGGAGTTGCGCGAGGCGCCCGGCGACAGCGCACGCAGCCTGGCTGCGCTGGCGGCACGCACGCCGGTGACCCGCTCCGGCGGGCGGCAGGGCGCCTGGATCCAGGTGCGCACCGCCGAAGGCGCCACCGGCTGGGTGCACATGTTTGACATCGGCTCCGCCGCCAGCGCCGCGCCGGCCGGCGCCGGCGCCAATGCACTGCGCGGCCTGACCAGTTTCTTCAACAAAGGCAGCGCCCAAGGCGGCACGGTCACGGCCACCTCCACGGTGGGTATACGCGGCCTCGGTGCCGAAGACCTGGCGCGGGCCCAGCCCAACCCGGCGGCCGTCACGCAAGCCGAGGCCCTGCGGCAGAATGCCGAAGATGCGCGCCAGTTTGCGGTCAGCGCGGCCCTGAGCAGCCGCGTGGTCGAGCCGCTTCCGGTCCCGGCGCAGGCGCAAACGAGCAATCCCGGCGGCCTCGTGAACAACAACAACTGAGGAGCCCGCGATGACCTCCCTGCACACACGCACGGCCTTCCGCTTGCTGCTGGCCCTGATGATGGGCGGGGGCTTTTTGCCCGCCTACGGCCAAGACGCCGGCAAGGCGCTCAATCTGCTGGGCTCTTTCCTGCGCCAGGCGGCGCCCGCCGAAGCACCGGCCCAGCCGCAGCCAGTCTCGCCGGCCGGCATGCTCGGCAACCTGCTGGCGCCGTCCGGTGGCAACCAGGCCGCCCAGGCCGGCAACCTGATCGGCCTGCTGACGCAGTCGCTGGAACAGATCGACGAGCCCAAGGAAATCGAGATCGGCCGGCAACTCGCGGCGGTACTGCTGGGCAGCAAACCGCTGCACCCGGATATGGCCTTGCAACGGTATGTGAACCAGCTGGGCCGCTGGATCAGCCTGCAGTCCACACGCCCACAACTGCCGTGGACATTCGGCGTGCTCGACGACCCCGGTTTCAACGCCTTTGCCGCGCCCGGCGGTTATGTGTTCGTGACCAAGGGCCTGGTGGACCGGGTCGCCGACGAGGCCGAGCTGGCCGGCATCCTCGCGCATGAAATCACCCATGTCACCGGCAAACACCACCTGCAGGCCATGGCCAAGTCTGCACGTTCGGGCCTGCTGACCCAGGTCATCGGCTCACAGGTCAGGGGCGAACTGGCCGGTGCGGTGTCGGCCCAGTTCCTGAGCCTGGGCCGCGACCTGTACACGCGCGGTCTGGACCAGAGCGACGAGTTCGAGGCCGACCGCAACGGTGTGGCGCTGGCCGCACGCGCCGGCTTCGACCCCTACGGCCTGCTGGCGGTGCTGCAGCAACTGCGCACCGCCACCCCCGACAACCCGCTGTTTGCGTTGTCGCTGAGCACCCACCCCCCAGCGCAGCAGCGCCTGGACCTGCTGGAGCAGGCCATGGGCAAGCGCATGGACGGCCTGAGCGGGCAAAGCGCCATCACCGTCGCTCAACGCATGGAAGGGCTGGCGGCGTCACGCATGGCCAGCAGTGCTGATGCGCCGGCGGCCGCTGCGCCGGGCGGGCGGCGGGTGCCGGTGAAGAAGTAGCGCAGTCTTGTCCGCATCGCCCCCAAAGCTGCTGTAGTCTGCGTTGCTTCGCTAGGTCTAACTCCCCACTCCCAACCCCCCGCCCTTCCCTCGCCCCGCTGGGCGAGAGAAGGGAGCCTCATTTGGCCGCGTGTGCTGCGCTCGCGTGCAAACATGACCGCCTCTTGGGATTCCCGTCCCTGAAGCGCTTTGCGCTTCAGGGACTCCGGATTCTTTTCCCCGAATTGGCTATCCCCACCCGTCGGGCTGGGCCGAGGAGCGCAGGTAAAAGCGGATCAGGGCGAGCGATTGTCTGAGCGCAGCGAGTTCGAGCTCGACCCCGCTTTTACCGAGCACCGCAGGTTGCCCCTGAGCGCAAGCGAAGGGGACCCGGACCATCGGGTCGCCTTTTCTTTGGTGACTTTCTTTTGGCGAAGC
>JAZKGR010000240.1:0-15593 GCA_040385775.1 Pseudomonadota bacterium | reverse complement strand
GTGTGTCCGGCGGCGGCGCCAACATCTTCCGTGGGCACGACAACGTGCAGGGCGCTACCGACATTGGGCCGAACCCGGATTCGTTGCCTGGCTACTACGGCCTGGCAGAAGGCTCGTGGAAACACTTTGCCAAGATATGGGGCGTTGACTTCGACTGGATCAAGGGTCGCTATGCCTCAGCCGCAATGATGGGCAAACCCGGCATCACGGTGTCGCGCTGGATTGACGGCGTGATGGAGAAAAACGAATTCATTGACCAGGACGCCAATCTTCGCGGCGTTTTCTTTTGGGGCCATGCGCCCAATTCCCAGACCCGAGGTCTGGAAATGAAACGCGCCATGGACATGCTGGACCTGCTGGTGGTGGTGGATCCTTATCCGTCGGCTACGGCGGCCATGGCGGCCATGCCGGGCAAGGCCGAAGACCTCAACCCCAATCGCGCGGTTTATCTGCTGCCGGCGGCCACCCAGTTCGAAACCAGCGGCTCGGTCACTGCATCCAACCGTTCGCTGCAGTGGCGTGAAAAAGTGATTGAGCCGCTGTGGGAGAGCCGCAGCGACCACATGATCATGCATCAGCTGGCCGAAAAACTCGGCTTTGCCAAGGAGCTCTCCAAAAACTTCAAGATGCAGAAGGTCAGGGGCATGGACGAGCCTGTGCCCGAGGATATCCTGCGCGAAGTCAACAAGACCTGCTGGACCATCGGCTACACCGGCCAGAGCCCGGAGCGGCTCAAGGCGCACATGCGCAACATGCACCTGTTCGACGTCAAGACCCTCAAGTCAAAAGGCGGCAAGGACAAGGAAACCGGCTACGACACCACGGGCGACTATTTCGGCCTGCCATGGCCGTGCTGGGGCACACCGGAGATGAAGCACCCCGGCTCGCCCAATCTGTATGACACCTCCAAACACGTGATGGACGGCGGCGGCAACTTCCGCGCCAACTTTGGCGTGGAGCGCGCCGGCGTCAACCTGCTGGCGGAAGATGGCTCTCACTCCAAGGGCGCCGATATCACCACGGGTTATCCGGAGTTTGACCACCTGCTGGTCAAGAAGCTCGGTTGGTGGGACGAGCTGACGGATGCGGAGAAGGCCGCGGCCGAGGGCAAAAACTGGAAAACCGACTCGTCGGGTGGTCTCATCCGCATCGTCATGAAAAACCACGGTTGCCATCCTTTTGGCAACGCCAAGGCCCGCGCGGTGGTGTGGAACTTCCCGGATGCGATTCCCCAGCACCGTGAAGCGATCTACAGCACCCGGCCTGACCTGGTGGCAAAGTACCCGACGCATGACGACAAAAAGGCGTTCTGGCGCTTGCCCACTTTGTACAAGACCTTGCAGCAAAAGAACATTGCGGACAAGGTCGGTGAAAAGTATCCGCTGATCCTGACCTCGGGTCGGTTGGTCGAATACGAAGGCGGCGGAGAAGAAACGCGCTCCAATCCGTGGCTGGCTGAACTGCAACAGGAGGCCTTTGTCGAGATCAATCCCAAGACAGCCGCTGACAAGGGGATTCGCAACGGGGAGCGCGTGTGGCTTGCCACGCCGACCGGCGCGCGTCTCAACGTCCAGGCTATGGTGACCGAGCGTGTGGGTGCGGACACGGTGTGGATGCCATTCCACTTCTCCGGACGCTGGCAGGGCGCAGACATGCTGGCGTACTACCCGAACGGCGCGGCCCCCGTGGTGCGCGGCGAGGCGGTCAACACGGCGACCACCTACGGTTACGACAGTGTGACGATGATGCAGGAAACCAAAACGACGATCTGCAGCGTCGAACGAGCATAAGGAGACATCATGGCAAGAATGAAATTTGTCTGTGACGCCGAGCGCTGCATCGAATGCAATGGCTGCGTCACCGCCTGCAAAAACGAAAACGAAGTTCCGTGGGGTGTCAATCGCCGCCGCGTGGTGACGCTCAACGACGGTGTTCCTGGTGAAAAGTCGATCTCGGTGGCCTGCATGCATTGCAGCGATGCACCCTGCATGGCGGTGTGCCCGGTCAACTGCTTTTACCGCACCGAAGAAGGCGTGGTGCTGCATGACAAGGATGTCTGCATCGGCTGCGGCTACTGCTCTTACGCCTGCCCCTTCGGTGCACCGCAGTTCCCGTCACAGGGCACCTTCGGTGTGCGCGGCAAGATGGACAAGTGCACCTTCTGCGCGGGTGGTCCCGAGGAGCACGGCAGCCAGGCCGAGTTTGAAAAATACGGGCGCAACCGGCTTGCCGAGGGCAAGTTGCCGGCCTGTGCCGAGCAGTGCTCGACCAAGGCCCTGATTGCGGGCGATGGCGATGTCGTCGCAGACATCTTCCGCACCCGCGTGGTACAGCGCGGCAAAGGCGCCGAGGTGTGGGGTTGGGGCACGGCCTACGGTGCCAGGCAGGCCGGCCAGCCGCCAGCCAATGGAGTCAAATCATGATGCGGCTCGTACTGTTTATGGCTGCAGTGCTGGGGCTTGCGGCCTGTGGTGACAAGGCGCAGACCTCTGCTGGCGTGAAGAGCGATGTCCCGGCATTCCAAAGCGTGACAGGCCCGGGCAATGCCTACAACGCGCCGGGCTGGAAAGCGGGCGACAAGACTGCCTGGGAGCAGCAGCTCAAGACGCGCACGCAGGCTGGGCAAAACGAATACAACCGTATTAAATAAGTAAGGGAGTGCTCATGCAACGCCCATCGCGAGTCCTGGCCGCTCTGGTTTTCATCGCCCTCGGGTGGTCGACTGCCGTTTCGGCGCAGACGACGGCAGCTCCGGCAGCCGCAGCAGTGGCCCCAGCGCCAGCCGCAGCTACCGGCGGCATCCAGAGCCAGAATATTTTTCAGGTCAAGCCTGACGCCGACGCTGACCCGAACTACGCCAGCCAGACCAATGGCGAACGCGCCAAGGTCCAGCCCGGCAACAACGCGCCCATGTGGCGTCAGGTCGGCGCCGGTGTCACGGGTGTCAGCAGCCTGCCCAAAAGCGAGGCGCCTGAAGCCGGTAACCTGATCCAGCCTTTTGTGCAGTACCCCGGTTCGCGCCTGACCAATGCCGGCGAGGCCTGGCGCCAGGTGCGCAACAACTGGATCATTCCTTACGGTGGCTCCCTGTTCCTGATTGTGGTGCTGGCCATCGCGATTTTTTACTTCACCCGGGGCAGCATCAAGACGCATGGCGCAGAAACCGGCCGCAAGATCGAGCGCTTCACACCGTTTGAACGCGCGGCGCACTGGTCCAACGCCATCGCCTTCTGCATCCTGGCGATCTCCGGCCTGGTCATGGCTTTCGGCAAGTTTTTCCTGTTGCCGGTCATGGGCAGCACGCTGTTCGGCTGGCTGACCTACGTGCTCAAAACCGCGCATAATTTTGCCGGTCCCTTGTTCGCCGTGTCGCTGGTGATTGTGTTTTTCACCTTCCTGCGCGACAACTGGCCGCAAAAAGGCGATCTTCAGTGGCTGGCCAAGGGTGGCGGCCTGATCTCCGGGGACGAGCCTGCCTCCAACCGTTTCAATGCCGGCGAAAAACTGATTTTCTGGGGCGGCGTGTTTTTCCTCGGCATCATTGTGGTGGCCTCGGGCCTGGTGCTCGACAAGCTGCTTCCGGGCCTGATTTACGAGCGCGGAACCATGCAGATTGCTCACATGGTGCATGCGGTAGCCACCGTGCTGATGATGTGCATGTTCCTCGGCCACATCTATCTGGGCACCATCGGCATGCAGGGCGCCTACAAGGCCATGCGCACCGGTTATGTGGACGAGGCCTGGGCCAAGGACCATCATGAATATTGGTATGACGACGTGAAGGCCGGCAAGATTCCGGCCCAGCGCAGCGAGCCCACCCCGCCCGGTCAGACCGTCCAGGTTTAACAAGGACTTTCGCATGAAAAAACTTCTATTCGCAAGCGCCCTGATCGCCGTCTCGTCCATGGCGCTGGGCAAACTCCCCACACCCGTATTGACCGACGAAGCCAAGGCCAAGGCGGCGGAGGCTGCGGCCAAGACGGCGTGGACCGGCAAGGTCGAGGCTTTCCAGCTTTGCAAGGCGCAGGACAAGGTCGCCGCCAGCTATTACAAAACTGCCAAGGCGGCGGGCAAGGAAACCAAACCCCCTGCGGCTGCGCCAGCCTGTGCCGAGCCGGGGCCGTTTGCCTACACCCCGCCCGAGGCCAAACCTATCGAGGCGGCAGGTGCCCATTCGCCGGCGGGCACGGCCACCAGCCCTCCCAGCACCAAGCAACCTGACGCGGTGGTCAATCCGGCCAAAAAATCCTGAGATTTTTCTCCCGGTGGCCAGGGCCGACCCGCAAGGTGTCGGCCTTTTCTTTTTGCTGTAGTCTTGCGTGATGCCCCTGTCTTCATTGCCCCACCTCACGCGCGCGCAGGCCCCGCTGACCTGCGAGGTTGATGCCGTCAACGAATACGGCGAGGCGCAGAAAGTCGCGATCCCGGCTGAGCGCGCGCTGACGGTGTACGTCGACAAGCGCGAGCTCGTGACCTTGATGACCCTGGGCGCCCATCCTGAATTGCTGGTGCTTGGTTACCTGCGTAACCAGCGTCTGGTCAGGCAGGTCGGAGACATCGAGTCCATCACGGTGGACTGGGACGTAGGCGCCGCCGCCGTCAAGACGCGCCATGGTATCGCCGACATCGAGGAAAAAACATCCAAACGGGTGGTCACCACAGGCTGCGGGCAGGGCAGCGTGTTTGGCGGGCTGATGGACGAAGTTGACCAGATTGTTCTGCCGGCCGCTGCCCACATCACGCAGGGCCAGTTGTACTCCCTCGTCAATACCATACGGCTCAAGGAAACAACCTACAAATCTGCGGGCTCGGTTCACGCGTGTGCATTGTTCGCCATGACGGCCGGCGACCCTGAAATGCTTTTATTTGTTGAAGATGTGGGGCGCCATAACGCGATCGACACCATCGCCGGCTGGATGTCCATGCAAGACAGTGCGGTGAGCGAAGCGAACAAAGTTTTCTACACCACCGGCCGGCTGACGAGTGAGATGGTCATCAAGTCGGCGCAGATGGGCGTGCCGATTGTGATCTCGCGCAGCGGCATCACCCAGATGGGCCACCAGGTGGCGCAGGCGGTTGGGCTGTGCGCCATTGGCCGGGCCACCAACAAGCGTTTTGTCTGTTATTCCAGCACGCAGCGGCTGCATTTGCAGCCGGAACTGGCAGGACCGAAACTGCGCACCCCGGCAGACGCGGCCTGAAGACGCGCCGTGGCATGATGCCGCCATGCACGAGTCCGACGACGTCCGGGCCACCTTGCCCGGCAATCCTGAACCCCCGATAAACCCTGCAGGAGCTGACCCGCTTGAGGATGTCGGCCTGCCCACTGCGCGCTGGCTGACGGAAGGCCTGCGTGCCGCGTTTTTTCAGGCGCCCCGCGTCGCCGGTCATGCGCCCGCGCCGTGGCAGGTGCTGGTGATTGCGCTGCTGGTGTTTGCGCTGGACATTGCCCTGATTCGCCTTGAAGTTGCCGGCCCCGCGCGTTTTGACGTGCAGGCCTGGCTGTCTACCTGGTGGTCCACCGGGCTGGGGGTCGCCCTCGCCTGGTGGGCCTTCCCCGCGGTGTCCGTGCTTGCAGGCCCTGACGGCAGCCCGCCTGCCCGGCCCAGCGGCGCCCCGGCATTTTTTGTGTTGTGGCTGGTTGCCGGCCTGCCCAATCTGTTGCTGGCGCAAGGCCTGGTTGGCGCCATGGTCCAGGGCTGGATGGTGGCGGCTGTGTTTTCAGAAACCTGGTTTTACTGGGCGACGTATGTCGTATTCACCGCCTGGTACCTGGGCATGAGCGGGGTGTTGTTTGTGCGGTTTGCTGGCTGGAACTGGCGCGCCGCCGTTTTTTTGGTGGCCCTTCTGGCCGCTGTCGGCCTGAACATCTGGCAATTTGAGGCACGGTCCTGGGTCAGCGATCCCGACCGCACCGCGCAGGACCCGCGCCCGCGTCTGCACCTGAGCCAGGAAACCCTGGAGGCGCAGCAGGCCTTGTGGCAGCGCACGCTGGAGGCGATTGCGCCGCAACGCCCCGGCGTGACCGACGTGTACGGCCTGGTGTTTGCGCCCTATGCCGCCGAAGACGTGTTCCTGCGAGAAAGCACGATGGTCAGCGGCGTGCTGGCCGAGCGTTTCGACGCCCAGGGCCGGGTGATCCATTTGCTGAACCACGCCGGTACCGCGCACACCCACCCCTGGGCCACCCCGCTGAACCTGCAGCGCGCGGTTGAAGCGCTGGCCCAGCGCATGGACCGCGAAAACGACGTGCTGGTGGTTTACATGACCTCGCACGGCGCGCGTGATTTCAAGTTGGCCGCCTCGCACTGGCCGCTGGAGGTGCCGCCGCTGAGCCCGGCCGAATTGCGCAAAGCGCTGGACAAGGCCGGCATCCGCAACCGCGTGATCGCGGTGTCGGCCTGTTATTCCGGCGGCTGGGTCGATGTGCTGGCCGACGAGCACACGCTGGTCATGACCGCGGCCGACGCCACCCACACCTCCTACGGCTGCGGCCAGTTGTCGGAGCTGACATTTTTCGGCCGTGCCATGTTCGACGAGCAATTGCGCAAAACCCGCTCCTTTGAGCAGGCTTTTTCCGCTGCTGTTCCCGTGATCCAGCAGCGCGAGATCGAGGCCGGCAAGGATGACGGTTTCTCCAATCCGCAGATCAAAGTGGGCGAGAAGATCAGGCCTGTGCTGCAGGCACTGGAGCAAAGGCTGGAGGGGCGCTAAGCCCTAACACTGGCGTAATTGATGGCGGTTACCGTTACGGAATGAACACACTGCCGCGCCGTCTTTCGCTTTTTACCTGTGCCCTTGCTTTGGCAGGCTGCACCACGCCCGCCGCCTTCGAGAACATGAGCAATCCTGATCTCCAGCCTTCTCAAAGCCCGATGAAAATCTGGTGGCGCTTTCTCACTGTGGCCAAAGAGGGCACGGTGCCCATGGATCCCGTCCCGGTGCGCCAGTTGGACCGCGCCACGCTCGATGCGCTGGACGCCACGGCCAACCATGTGATCCGGCTGGGCCACTCATCGCACTTGCTCAAGCTGCGCGGCAACTACTGGCTGATCGACCCGGTGTTCAGCGAGCGCGTCTCGCCCGTCCAGTGGGCCGGCCCGAAACGCTTTCATCCGTCGCCGATCGCACTTGCGGACCTGCCGCCCATCGAAGGCCTGATTCTTTCGCACGACCACTACGACCACCTGGACCGGGCCACCATCGAGACACTGGCCCTGAAAGTCCGGCGCTACTTTGTGCCGACCGGTGTGGGCGCGCGGCTGCAGGGCATGAAGGTTCCGGCTGAACGTATCCAGGAGTTCGGCTGGTGGCAGTCCGCCGCGCATGCAGGCGTGGAGCTCACGGCCACGCCGTCGCAGCATTTTTCCGGGCGCAGCCTGAACGACCGAAACAGCACACTGTGGGCTTCCTGGGTCATCCAGAGTGGGGACCAGCAGATTTTCTACAGCGGCGATTCCGGTTATTTCCCCGGTTTCCGGCAAATTGGCGAGCGTTTCCCCAACATCGCTCTCGCATTGATGGAAAACGGTGCCTACGACAAGGACTGGCCCACCGTGCACATGACGCCGGAGGAAAGCATCCGCGCTTTCCAGGATTTACGCGCCAAAACGCTTTACAGCGTGCACAACAGCACCTTTGATCTGGCCTTTCATCCCTGGCGCGAGCCCATGGACAGGCTGGCCGAACTGGCGGCCCGGCAAGGGATTGATCTGGCTACCCCGGTCATCGGGGAAGTGCTGACCGTTGGAAAACCCCGCAGCAACGAGTTATGGTGGAACAAGCTGCGCTGAGCCGCAGGTCCGGCCCAGCCCCTACGCAAAAACCCGTCCCGGCCGAAAGGGCGCGAGCTTTGCGTTAAGGTTAAGAACTTGTCTGTGAATAATTGGGGGCCGCGCAAATGGATTTTCGGGATGGGATGCAAGGCGCAAAGTCCAAGGCAAGGCTGGTAGCCTGGCCTGAGTTTGCAACGCCGCAGACCGCCCGAAAATCCGTTTGCCCTGCGGGTTGGGGTGAAATCGGGCGATTTGCCCACCAAATCCCTTGCATGGGCGCCCAGCCCATGCTGCATGATGTTGGCGAGCAACTCATCCCGATTGCGCCCCAACGCGATCCCCAACTATTCACAGACAAGTTCTAACCATGAATCCCCTTTTCCTCAAACTCGGTTGGCGCACCCTGCTGCGCGACCTGCGTGCCGGCGAGCTGCGTCTGCTGATCGTCGCGGTGACGCTGGCCGTGGCGGCCCTGACGGCGGTCGGTTTTTTTGCTGATCGCCTCAAGGGCGGCCTGCAGCGCGATGCCCGTCAGTTGCTGGGCGGCGATGCCGTGCTGCGCAGCGATGGCGTGACGCCCGAGGTCTTCGTCGCCCGGGCGCGCAGCCTGGGCCTGCAGGCGATCTCGACCGTGACCTTCCCGACCATGGGCCGCGCACTGGAGGCCGACGGCGGCGCCAGCAAGCTGGTGGCTTTCAAGGCCGTGCCTGAAGGCTACCCCTTGCGCGGCAACGTCACTGTGGCCGACAGTGTCGAAGGCGCCGGTGCGGCCACCCGCGAGATTCCGGCTTCAGGCACCGCTTGGGCCGATGCGTCGCTGCTCGATGCGCTGGGCCTGCGCGTCGGCCAGACCCTGCTGATGGGCGACGCCAGCTTCAAGATCACGCGCGTGATCGTGCAGGAGCCTGACCGGGGTGCGGGTTTCATCAACTTCTCGCCGCGGGTCATGGTCAACAGTGTCGATCTGGCCGCCACCAACCTGATTCAGCCGGCCAGCCGCACCAACTACCGCTTTGCCGTGGCCGGCAGCGATGCGGCGGTGAAGGCTTATGTGCAGTGGGCCACGCAGGAAATCAAAAAAGCCGATGTGCGCGGTGTCCGCCTGGAATCGCTCGAAAGCGGCAGCCCCGAGATGCGCCAGACGCTGGACCGCGCCGAAAAGTTTCTCAATCTGGTGGCCTTGCTGGCCGCGCTGCTGAGCGCCGTCGCGGTCGCCATCGTGGCACGCGGCTTTGCCGCCAAACACCTCGACGACTGCGCCATGCTGCGCGTGCTGGGCCAGCCGCAACGCACCATTGCGCTGGCCTACACCTTCGAGTTTGTGCTGGCCGGCATGATGGCCAGCGCGCTGGGGGTATTGATCGGTTACGGCGTGCATTATGGCTTCGTGCTGTTGCTGGCCGGCCTGGTCGAAACCGTGCTTCCGGCCGCCACCTTCTGGCCGGTGGCCTTTGGCATGGGCATGGGCCTGACCTTGCTGCTGGCCTTCGGTTTGCCGCCGGTGCTGCAACTGGCGCAGGTGCCGCCGCTGCGCGTGATCCGCCGCGATGTCGGCAACCTGCGTCCGGCCTCGCTGGCGGTGTTGGTGGTCGGCATGCTGGGTTTTGCGGCCTTGCTGGTAGCTGCCAGCAGCGACCTCCAACTCGGCTTGATCGCGGTGGGCGGGTTTGCCGGCGCTGTTGTGGTGTTTGCAGGCAGCAGCTACCTGGCGGTGCGGCTGCTGCGGGCCAGCGTCAACGAAGCCACCGCGCCGCGCTGGCTGGTGCTGGCCACGCGCCAGCTTTCGGCGCGCCCGGCCTATGCGGTGGTGCAGGTCAGCGCGCTGGCGGTGGGCTTGCTGGCGCTGATGCTGCTGGTGCTGCTGCGCACCGACCTGATCAGCAGCTGGCGCAACGCCACGCCGCCCGATGCCCCCAACCGTTTTGTCATCAATGTGCAACCGGAGCAGGGCGAGGCTTTCCAGAAGGCGCTGCGTGATGGCGGCGTGAGCAAGTTCGACTGGTACCCGATGATTCGCGGCCGCCTGGTGGCGGTCAACGGCAAGGCCATCACGCCCGACGACTTTACAGACGACCGCGCCAAACGCCTGGTGGACCGCGAGTTCAACCTGTCCAACAGCAGCGACATGCCTTCGCACAACCAGGTGGTGGCCGGGCGCTGGACCGCCGATGAAAAAGACGCCATCAGTGTGGAAGACGGGATCGCCAAGACGCTGGGACTGAAGCTCGGTGATGCCCTGAGTTTTGACATCGGCGGGCAGGTCAAGGTCACAAAAATCACCAGCTTGCGCAAGGTGGACTGGGGTTCGATGCGCGTCAACTTTTTTGCGATGTACCCGGTGGCGCAACTGACCGACGTGCCGGTGTCTTACATCAGCGCCTTTCGCGCGCCCGAGCGGGTGGCGGCCGTGGCCGGCCAGCCCGCGCCGCGCAGCTTCGACAACGAGCTGGTCAAGGCTTTTCCCAATATCACCAACGTCGACATGAGCAGCACGATTGCCCAGGTGCAGCGGGTGCTCGACCAGGTGATTAGGGCGGTTGAATTTTTGTTCGGTTTCACGCTGGCTGCCGGGCTGGTGGTGCTGTTTGCGGCCATCACGGCGACGCGTGAGGAACGTGCCAAGGAGTTCGCCATCATGCGTGCCGTCGGTGCACGCGCCTCACTGTTGCGCCAGGTGCAGCGCGCCGAGCTGGCCGGTGTCGGTTTGCTGGCCGGTTTTTTGGCGTCCGTCGTCGCGCTGGCGGTGGGCTGGGGCCTGGCGCGTTATGTCTTCAACTTCAACTGGACCGGCTCCTGGACGGTGCCGCTGCTCGGCAGCCTGGCCGGTGCGACGCTGGCGCTGGCGGCGGGGTGGTGGGGCCTGCGCTCGGTGCTCAACACGCCGGTGGTGGAGACGCTGCGCAAAGCACAATAAGTTTCCCTGTCTGTCATCCCGGACTCGATCCGGGATCCATGTCGCATGAACCACCAGCCCAGTTCGCGGCGCATGGATTGCGGATCAAGTCCGCAATGACAAGTCCTTTTTGACTTCCTTCTCAGTAACATGCAAATCGAAGAAAAGCCCCCCGGCACACCGCCGTTTGACACGCCTTTCGCCTGGATAGGCGGTGAAGAAAAGGTCAAAGCGCTGGTCGAACGCTTTTACGACCTGATGGACCTGGAACCCGGCTACAGCGCGCTGCGCGCCGCGCACGGCAGCGAGCTGGTCAATGCCAGGCAGCGCCTGTTCTGGTTTTTGTGCGGCTGGCTGGGCGGGCCGCAGCACTACACCGAAAGGTTCGGCCACCCGAAGCTGCGCCTGCGCCACATGCCGTTTGCCATCGGCATCCTGGAGCGCGACCAGTGGCTGGCCTGCATGGACCAGGCCATGGGCGAGACCGGGGTCGATGAAGAATTGCGAACCCGGCTGCGCGCCTCGTTTTTCCAGACGGCCGACTGGATGCGCAATCGTGGCGAGTGAATGTTAGCCCCCACACTCACCCATATCTTCAAGCAGCAAAGGGCGCGCGCATGACGCCCATCTATCTTGCGCTGTCGGGCGGGGGGACACGCGCCATGGTTTTCCATTGTGGCGTGTTGAAATTTCTGGCGGAACAGGGGGCGCTTGCGCGGGTGCGCCGGGTCTCCACCGTCTCTGGCGGCAGCCTGCTGATGGGTCTTCTGCTGCAGCTCAACGGCATGCGCTGGCCGACCGATGACGACTACCTTGCTGACTTGCTGCCGCGGCTCAAAGAGGTGCTGACCCGAACTGATCTGCAGAATGCAGCCATGCGCGCCATGCTGCATCCGGCCAACTGGCGATTTGCACTGTCCCGTGCCAACGTGCTGGCCTCGGCCATCGGCAGCACCTGGGGCATCACGGCCCTGCTGGATGAGTTGCCCGCATCGCCGGTCTGGGCCATCAATGCCACCACCGCTGAAACGGGCAAGCGCGCCAGCATGGAAAACGGCCATTTGCGTGACTGGGCGCTCGGCTCCACCCCGATGAAGCAATTCCCCTTGCGTGATGCGATGGCCGTGTCGGCCGCCTTTCCAGGCCTGATTGGCCCCTACGTCCTGCACACCGACGACTTCGCCTGGAAACTTCCGATGTTTGCCGCGGGTGACGAAGCCCGGCCGGCGGAAGACCGCTTCGCCAAGATCCATCTTTATGACGGCGGCGTTTACGACAACTTGGGACTGGAACCGTTTTTCGACGCCGGTTTCGGGCCCAAATCGAACATCGAAGGCCTGATTATTTCTTCGGACGCAGGGGAGCCCTTGTCCGGGGGCTTCGACATGGGGCGGCTCAGCCTGTTCCGGCTCAAACATGTGGCCGACATCATGTCCGACCAGACCCGCGCGCTGCGCGCCAGGGGTTTGTTGGCTTATGCAAAGAAGGAAAACGGGCGGGCCGCCTACCTGCGGCTGGGCGTTAGCGCTGATGCCATGGCCAGGCGATCCGGCGTCACTTGCCCGGCGGGCAACTGGCTGGACAGGGAAAGTATCAAGGCGGCAGCCGCCTGTCCGACCTCGCTCAAAAAAATGCCGCTGCCGACCTACGAGCTTGTCTTCCGGCACGGCTACGAGTCTGCCGCCGTCGGTCGTGCCGTGTTCGGGTTTTGAGCGTCAGCGCGGTCAGTAGCTGCCGGGCCTTGTACTTTCATGCATGAAAAAGGCCTCTGGCCCCCATCCAGCGGGCGCGAGCAGCTCCTGAATTAATAGCGGATTTGCGCCTCAGCTCTGTGCCAGCAACACCACCAGCGCGCCGGCGCCGCCTTCGGCCGGCCGCGCCTGCACAAAGGCGATGACCTCGGACTTCTGGATCAGCCAGCTTTGCACGCGGCCCTTGAGCACCGGCGTCTTGCCCGGCGAACCCAGGCCCTTGCCGTGTACGACGCGCACGCAGCGCAGGCCGGCCTTGTGCGCCTCGCGGATGAAGACCGACAGCGCGTCGCGCGCGTCCTCGCGGCGCAGGCCGTGCAGGTCGAGCTGCTTCTGTATGCTCCAGCCGCCGCGCCGCAGCTTGCGCACCACGTCGGGCCCCATGCCGGGCCGGCGAAAGCTCAGCGCCTCGTCGGTGTCCAGCAGGCTTTCCACGTCGAAGCCGTCGGAGATCGCTTCGCGCATCACGGCCAGTTCGTCACGCTGCTGCTGCACCGGGATCGGCGCGGCCTGCACCTGCGCAAGCTGGGCGCGCTGGCCCGGCAGGTGTTTGGCCGGCAGGGCCCTGACCGGGCCGATAGCGCGCGAGAACAACTCCTTTTCGGCTTTCGCCTTGGCAGCGGCAGCCACGCGCGCCGCCTTCAGTTCGGCTTCCTGGCGCGCCCGCGTTTCGATCTCCAGCTTCACGGCTTTCAGACCACGCAGGTCCTTGATAGCGGGTGTTTTGGCGGACATGGGTGTCAGAGCAGCCCGAGCTCGGCCATGGACACCGCCTGCGTGCTGGTGACGATGAAATGGTCGAGCACGCGCACATCGACCAGCGCGAGCGCGGCCTTGAGCGTTTGCGTCAGCGCTTCGTCGGCACGCGAGGGCCGGGGCTCGCCACTCGGATGGTTGTGCGCCAGCACCACGCTGCCGGCATGCAGTGCCAGCGCGCGCACCACCACCTCGCGCGGGTAAACCGAGGTTTGCGTCAGCGTGCCGCGAAACAACTCTTCCAGCGCAATCAACCGGTGCTGGCTGTCGAGAAACAGCACCGCAAAAATTTCATGCGGCCGGCTGCCCAGCTGCAACTGCAGGTAGTCGCGCACCGCCTGCGGGGTGCTGAACAGGGGTTTGTCCTGCAGTTGCTGGGCCAGGGCGCGGCGGGCCAGCTCAAGTACCGCCACCAGTTCGGCGCGTTTGGCTGGCCCCAGGCCCTTGATGCGCTGCAGGTCGGAGGCGCTGGTGTGCAGCAGGCCGGCCACACCGCCGAACGTGTCGACCAGCTCCTGGCCCATCTGCAGCGCGTTTTTGCCGGGCAGCCCGGTGCGCAGCAGCAGCGCCAGCAGTTCGGCATCGCTGAGCGCGCCGGGGCCGCGGGCCAGCAGCTTTTCACGGGGGCGGGCGTCTTCAGGCAGGTCTTTGAGCAGCATGGCAGGTTCGGCCTATCCGGTGGGTAAAACGCGGTGACAGCAGCAGTATCAGGGCTAAACGGGACAGGTTTCCCGTGTCCGGACAGCACTTTCTACAATAGGGGCAGTTTACAAAACAGTTGTTGCCCGAAAGTTTTATGCCCACCGTGGAAACATCCGCCCCCGCCCTTGTTGAGCCAGGCTCGTTTTTGACCCTGCATTACCGCATGGCCGGTCCGGACGGCGCTGACATCATCAACACCTTTGCCGGCAAGCCCGCGACCTTGAGCCTGGGCACGGGTGAGCTGTCGCCGGCCATCGAGCAGCGCCTGCTGGGCTTGCCTGAAGGCACACGCACAATGTTCGAATTGCCAGCCGGCGAGGCGTTCGGCGAGCGCAACCCCGATCTGCTGCAATGGGTGGCGCGCAAGCTGCTCAACGAACTTGGTGACCCGCTCGAGAAGTACAGCGTCGGCGACGTGGTGCAGTTCCCCACGCCCGACGGCAGGGGCCAGTACGCAGGCGCGGTGCAGCAGGTCAAGGCCGACGGTGATGCGGTGCAGTTTGACTTCAACCACCCGCTGGCGGGTCAACCTGTGGTGTTTGAAGTTCAGGTGATTGGCGTCTTATGACAACCCCCCAGGAAATCATCCTTGCCGAGCCACGCGGTTTTTGCGCCGGCGTGGACCGTGCGATCGAAATTGTCGAGCGTGCCATAGCCAAGTTCGGTGCGCCCATTTACGTGCGCCATGAGATTGTGCACAACACCTATGTCGTCAATGAGCTCAAAGGCAAGGGCGCGATTTTCATCGAAGACCTCGACGACGTGCCACCCGGCGCGACGCTGGTGTTCAGCGCGCACGGTGTCAGCAAGGCCACCGAGCGCGAGGCCGAGCGGCGTGGCTTCCGGATCTTCGATGCGACCTGCCCGCTGGTGACCAAGGTGCATGTGGAAGTGGCCAAGCTCAACAAGGAAGGCTACGAGTTCATCATGATCGGCCACAAGGGCCACCCTGAGGTCGAAGGAACCATGGGCCAGCTCGACAGCGGCATCCATCTGGTCGAGGACGTCGCCGACGTGGCGCGCATCCAGCCGGCGCAAACCGGCAAACTCGCGGTGGTGACGCAGACCACGCTGAGCGTGGACGACGCCGCCGAGATCAACGCCGCCGTGAAGGCGCGCTTTCCGAATGTGCGTGAGCCCAAGCAACAGGACATCTGTTACGCCACACAGAACCGCCAGGACGCCGTCAAGGTCATGAGCCCGCAGGTCGACATCCTGATCGTGGTTGGCAGCCCGACCAGTTCGAACAGCAACCGCCTGCGCGAGCTGGCGGTCAAGCTGGGCACCGAGTCCTACATGGTGGACGACGCCAGTGAGCTCCAGCCCCAGTGGTTTGAAGGCAAGAGCCGGGTCGGGCTGACCGCCGGCGCCTCCGCCCCGGAAATTCTGGTCAAGCAGGTGATAGACCGCATCAAGGCGCTGGGCGCGGTGTCGGTGCGCAAGATGAGCGGCATCGAGGAAACCATCAAGTTCCCTTTGCCCAAGGGCCTCAGGATGGACGGCACGGCGCTGGATGCGCTGGACAGCGACCTGCACGACGTCTGACCCATGCGCTGCTCCTGAATTTATAGCTGCTTGTCCCCGTCCTGTATGGGCTGGAGGGCTTTTTTATTCATAAAATTCGGCATGGGACCACGATGCCTGATCGCGCCACCGCACAAAATACAATCAAGCCATGTTAGACATCAACCTGCTCCGAAAAGACCTGCCCTCGGT
>JAZKGR010000239.1:0-3816 GCA_040385775.1 Pseudomonadota bacterium | reverse complement strand
GCCGGCCGGGGCTGCAGGCTGTCGATCAGCTCGACCAGGTCCCAGCCGGACTCGCCGCCCAGCCCCAGATCCAGCAGCACCAAGTCAAAGGGTGAGGCCTGCAGCCGCGCGCGCGCTTCGGTCAGGTTGCAGGCGAACTCAAAGTTCGCAAAATCGGCCGCGATGGCGGCGGCGATGTGCTGGATGTCCACATCGTCTTCCACATGCAGGATGCGCGGCTTGCGGCCGTGCAGCTCAGCCATCGCGCGCTGCATGGCCGCCACGAGCTGCCCTTCGTCGATCGGCTTGCTGAGCCAGTCCGACACCGCAGAAGGCGCGTGGTCAAGCTGGAGCTGCCCGTCCGCAGTCAAGGTGGAAATCACGATGACCGGCAAGGCGCGCGTGGCATCGTTCTGGCGCAGGCTGTTGAGGAAGGCGCCGCCGCTCTGGCCGGGCAGGCGCAGGTCCAGCGTCACGGCGTCGTAATGGCGGGCATCCAGCAGCGCCGATGCCTGCTCCGTGCTGTGCGCGAGGTCGCAATCAAAGCCGCCCTTGTCCAGCATGATGCCGATCAGCCTGGCCACATCGACATCGGCTTCACACACCAGGATGCGCGCGCGCGGCGCCGCAGGCGGCGCTTCGGCGGGTCCGCGCGACAGCGGCAGCTCGAAGAAAAAGGTCGAGCCCTCGCCAAGCCGTGTTTCAAAACCGATATTGCCGCCCATGCGCTCCACCAGCGCGCGCGAGATGTTCAAGCCCAGCCCGGTGCCGCCTTTCTGCCGGGTGTCGGACGAGTCCGCCTGCGAGAACTTCTGGAAGATGCGGGTGCGAAACTCCTCCGGAATGCCGGGGCCGTGGTCGCGCACCTCGACCCGCACGCCCAGCCCGGCGCGCGCCACATGCACGGTCACGCTGCCGCCGGTGGGCGAAAACTTCAGCGCATTGGACAGCAGGTTGGTCACGACCTGGGTCAGCCGGTCTGCCTCGGCCATGACTTGCAGGTCAGGGTCTTCACACTCAAGCGTCAGGCTGACCTGGTTCGCCAGCCCATAACCTTCGTTGGCGGCAATCGCCTGGGTCAGCAGCGGCATCAGTGCCATCGGCTGCAAGTCCAGGCGCATCTTGCCGGACTCGATTTTTTCGATGTCCAGAATATCGTTGATGAGCCGGATCAGGCGCTCGCAGTTGTTCTTGGCAATGCCGATCAGCTTCATGGCCGCTTCCGGCAAGACGCCGGCAACGCCGCCGGAGACCAGGCCCAGCGAACCGCGGATGGAGGTCAGCGGCGTGCGCAACTCATGGCTCACGGTGGAGACAAACTCGCTTTTCAGGCGGTCGATGCGCTTGAGCTCGGTGATGTCGGTCGCCAGCGAATAAAAGCCGATGACCTTGCCCTCGTCGGCATCTTCGCCGTAACGCGGAAAATAATTGACCACGTAGTCACGCACGTCGCCGTTGACCGAGCGCTGCTTGCGCTCGTACACCACCGGGTAGCCGGCCAGCACTTCTTCGACCTTGGGGCGCAGCGCCTCGTAGAACGCCGGGTCCATCAGCTCGCGCATGCTTTTGCCGAGGAGCTGCTCGCTGGTGAGGCCAAACGCTTCCTGGTAGGCGCGGTTGTGAAAGCGGCAGCGCTGCCCGGCATCGACATAGGCGATCAGTGCCGGCACCGCGTCGGTGATCTCGCGCAACTGGCGCTCGCTGGCGCGCACGCGGTCGGCGGAGTTGCGCATTGCTGTCGTGTCGCGGCCGGTGCCCCGGTAACCGGTGAACCGCCCCGAGGCATCAAAAATCGGCACACCGCTGATACACAGGTGGTGCACCTGGCCTTTAGCGTCGAGCCGCGTGACTTCAAAATCGCGGAAGGGCTCGCGCCGTGCAAGCTGCGCCTCGTGCGCGACCCAGACGCTTTCGTCCATGTTCACGTAGGGCAACTCGCTGCGCAGCTTGCCGATGCTGCTGTGGTTCGCGGTCGGATTCTGGTCGCTCAGCTCACCCGTGACCTGGACAAAGCGGAAATTTTCGTCCTGCTCCCAGAACCAGTCGGTCGACAACTCCACCAGCGCGCGAAAGCGTTCCTCGCTGGCTTGCGAAAGCTGCTCGGCCAGCTTGCGCTCGGTGATGTCCTGCAACTGCGAGATGAAGTGCAGCGGCTGACCCTGCGCATCGCGCACCAGCGAGCAGGTCAAGGTGGCCCAGACCAGGCTGCCCGATTTGTGCAGGTAGCGCTTTTCACGCTGGTAGGTGTCGATCTCACCGGCCAGCGCCCGCTCGCGCTGCCGGATGTCCTCGGCCCCATCGTCGGGGTGGGTGACCTCGGGCCCGTCGGCAGCCATCAACTCGGCCTGCGAATAACCGAACATCTCGCAAAACGCCCGGTTGACGCGCAGCCGTCGCGAGTCGGTGCCGAGCACGGCCATGCCAATGGCGGCGTTCTCGAAGGCGCTGGTGAACTGCTGCCCGCTGGTCGCGTCGCCGGCGGCGCGCTCATAGGCCTCCAGCCGTGCAGCCTGCTGGCGCAACTGCTGCTGCAGCTCGTCGTTCAGCTGCTCCAGCGCCAGCAAGCGCTGCTCCGGGCTCTGCGGTGTGTCGGTCTTTTGCGCCATCTGCTTCATGGGGTTAACCGGGCCAGGGTCACGGACCGGGCCAGGGCGATTCCGCTGTGATGTAAGCAGTATGGGTTATTTCGGCCGGCGTGGCCGTGACCGGTCCAGTGCATTTGACGGGGTTATCCCTAGCCGCTGCCGGACTGTCTACTGATCGGTCACCGCGCTGACGTCCACCTTCATCTGGCTGACCTCCAGCGGCTGGTCGCCGTAATCAGAGATGAAGGCGACGTCGGCGGCGTCACGGCCGTAGGCCAGCACGATGCGGCCACCGCGCGGGTCTTTTTGCGTAGCGTCAAAGGTGTACCAGCGACCGCCGACAAAGGCTTCAAACCAGGCGTGCAGGTCCATCGGGTCCAGTTCGTGCAGGTAGCCGACCACCATGCGTGCTGGAATTTGCAGGCTGCGGCACAGCGCGATGCCGACATGCGCAAAGTCCCGGCAAACCCCGGCCCCGTGGCCCAGTGTGTCCATGGCGTCGGTGGTGGCTTCGCTCACGCCGTATTTGTACTCGAGCTTGTTGCAGATCCAGCTGCGGATTTTTTCCGCCTGCGCATAACCCGGCTGGGTGTCGCCGACGATCTCGCGCGCTTTTTCGAACATCTTGTCCGACGGGCAGTAGCGGCTTTGCAGCAGGTAGAGCAGCACGTCGTCCGGAAGCTCGGCCACCGGCGTGTGCGGCGCATCAGGCTGCACCGCTATCAGGTCTTCCACCTCCATCACGACCTCGACATCGATAGTCATCTCGCCGGCGGGCAGCACCAGGCGCTGGCAGAGGTTGCCGTAACTGTCCACGTATTCGGTGGTTGGCACCCAGGGGTCCAGCTCATACCTGTCGCTGACGATCCATTGCGCCTGGCCGCTGCGCGGGCGCAGCATGGCAACGATGGGACAGTCGCCAGCGGTCTTGACGGTCAGCTTGCAGCCGGCCTTGATTTTCACGGCGCGCCTGACGGGGTCTAGCCGCGCTTGCCGGTCACCGCGCGGTAGACAAACAGCAGGATGATCGCACCCAGCACGGCCGCGATGAAGCCGGCCGACTCGCCGACCTGGTAAAAGCCGAGGAAGCGCCCGAGGTAGGTGGCGATCACCGAGCCGACGATACCAATGATCACGGTGATGATGAAACCAGCCGGGTCACGGCCGGGCATCAGGAATTTGGCGACGACGCCGACGACGAAGCCGATGAGGATGGTCCAGAGAATGCCCATGGTGGTCTTTCAGAAGTAGT
>JAZKGR010000238.1:6126-8651 GCA_040385775.1 Pseudomonadota bacterium | reverse complement strand
GCAGCGGGAACCGAACGCTCGACAATGATGGTTCTCGGGTCTATGCCGTCGGGCAACTTCTCGCCGCCCGTACCCGTCATGTAGCGCATGCCCGCCGTGACGCCACCCAGGGCCTCGGCCACGGCGCGCACCGGCACCC
This sequence comes from Pseudomonadota bacterium, assembly GCA_040385775.1. GTDB lineage: Bacteria > Pseudomonadota > Gammaproteobacteria > Burkholderiales > Burkholderiaceae_C > Polaromonas. The sequence goes on along the minus strand of JAZKGR010000238.1, from coordinate 8,512 downwards.
CGCTCCAGACCACGCAGCCGGCGGCGCCCACCGTCCACGGCGTGCCGCTGGGCTTGCTCGGAAAGAAGCCGCGGCCGTTGCCGGAACACTGCAGCACCATCGCCACGGTGTCGATGCCCATGGATTTGAGCTCGCGCACGCTGAGCTTGCGCGGGTTCTTCACGCCTTCCACAGTGACCTCCCAGGCGTCCCGGTCGGCAACGATGGAAGCATCGGGTGCGGGCAGGTTGTTTCGGATGTACAACTGCTCGGCCGGAGTGATCACGCTGGTGCCGAAAGCGCCACGTTTGGTTTCGATGGTGGTGCTGCTGTGAACGATGACGCTGGCCGGGTCTTTCCAGCTCACATAAGGCGGCAAGGGTTTTGCCGGCGCAGCCTGCGCGATGGCGCCGCGCGTCCAGGTGGCCAGTCCGGCAGCGGCGAGCGCGCCGGCACTACGGGTCAGGAGGTGGCGGCGCGGCAATGAGGTGGGTGCATCAATCATGTCTGTCTCCGGGGTGCTTGGTTGAAGGGGGATCGAAATCGGGTGGGGTTACGGGACTGGAAAAAATTCGAGAGATGTCAGGCGGCGGGCTTGCCAAAGGTGGCTTGCGCCACAGCCAGCGCTTTTTTCTTTTGCGCCACCATCACCAGCGGCTTGCCCTCGCGCGAGCGCAGCACCTGCCAATACACATTTCCCCACCAGCCGGCATCGTCTTGCAGCGCCACGGGCTGGTCGAACGCAAAGACAGTCACCATGCCGCCTTTTTCAAAAAAAGTGGTCAGGTGGTAGACCAGGTGGCCTTCGATGTCGCAGGGCCGCATGAGCTGCGGGTAGCCGGGGATAGCCTGCTTGCCGTCCTGGTTCTTCCCCAGGCCCAGATGCTCCAGAATTTTTCGGCCTTCCATGAAGTTACCGCGCAGTGTGCGCTCGTAGTACTCGTGTTCAATGGCGCCGCGCACCAGCTCTGGCGGGCGCATGGCAAACACCGCGCCAGCGCCGCTGCCTGTGAACAGCAACGCAGCCAGCCCGCGCTGGAAGCCGCGCCGCGAAAGCAGAGGTGCGCTTTTCCTGAAGAGATGCGCAGGCGGCTGACCGGGGTCGAAGGCCAGCGCCAGCTCGGCGCGCGCCCGCAGGTCGAAAGCCTCGTCTTGGAACTCAGGAAAATCTTTCATCTCAGGTTTTCCTCAAGGGGAAGACGGTGGTGGCAGGCACAGGCGACGGCTCGGGGCGGGAGCCGTCCAGCGCGGACTTGAGCGCCGCGCGGGCGCGCGCCAGGCGCGACAGCACCGTACCGGGCGCAATATCCAGCGCTTCGGCCATTTGCGCGGTAGGCATGTCGTCAAAATAAAACAGCACCAGCACCTCGCGGTGAATCGGTGCAATGCGGGTCAGCGCCTTGACCACATCGAGCTGGTCGTCCAGGCCAGGGTCGGGCGAAGGCAGCTCGGCGGCTTCGTCGTCGTTGTCAAACGATTGCGGCCCTGGCACCAGGTGCCGCAAGGCATGGCGCCGCATGATGCGAAAGAGCCAGGCGCGTGCCAGCTCGGGCTGACGCAACTGGCTGCGGTATTTCCAGGCACTGGTGAAGCAGTCCTGCACCACGTCCTCGGCGACCGCCCGCGAGCCGGTCAAGGCCCATGCGCTGCGCATGAGGAAGCGATAGTGTTCACTCACCCATTGGTTGTAGCGGGACTCGGCCGTCTGGATCATGTGTATAAGAGCAGCCAGACTGCCGTCTCATTCCATCGGTTCCCAATTTTCTTCATGAGTACTTACCCGCAGAGCCGGAGTCGCCTGCGGGCTTGATCGCGCAAGTGGCTTGCTTGATGAAGTGCAGCAGCGCGGGCGTGGGCTGCTTGCCGTGGTGAACCACATGTCGACTCAAAGAAAGTAAATCCAAAAAGTTTTACCGTGTTTGGAATAAACCGGTGGGTGGTTCCGTCTACCCAGTGTCAGGCAGATATTTCAGCCTGCCACCGAGTTCAAAACCTAACTTCACCAGGAGCTTTCCATGTTCAAAACCCTCTCTCTGACCGCTTGCGCTGCCGCCATCCTGTTTTCCGCCACTGGCGCCATGGCTGCCCCGGCTGATGACGCCAAGACCCACTTCCAGGCCATCGGCTCCGGCGATCTGGCCGTCGTGATGCGTGGTTATGCCGACAATGCCCAGTTCAACTGGGTCGGTGGTCCGCTGGACGGCACTTACTCCAACGCGGATGCCATTCGCGGCGTGTGGGAAAAATTCACCAAATCGCAGGGCCCGCTGAAGGTCAGCGTCGACAAGCTGGAAGAGTCTGCCAATACCAGCGGCTCGACGGTGTCTGCCAATGTGCAGTTCGAAGGCAAGGCACCCATCAAGGTTCGCTACGTGCTGACCTTCCGCCAGGGCAAGATTGTCAGCGA
>JAZKGR010000238.1:0-6026 GCA_040385775.1 Pseudomonadota bacterium | reverse complement strand
CACCCATCAAGGTTCGCTACGTGCTGACCTTCCGCCAGGGCAAGATTGTCAGCGAAACCTGGCAGATCGACCCCAAGCTGTCGGTTGCTGCGTATTGATCGCCAACCCGCCACACACTTTTATTGGAGAACAGCATGAAAATCCCGCTTTTCCTGGCAACCCTTGCCATCAGTGCAGCCTCCATGGCTGTCAGCGTGTCTGCCGTTGCGGCCGATGCACCCGCCAAAATGTCGGGCGGTGCACTGGTCGCGGCCAACGGCATGACGCTCTACACCTTTGACGCCGACAAGGCCGGCAGCGGAAAAAGCGTTTGCAATGGCCCCTGCGCTGGTCTGTGGCCGCCCCTGATGGCAGCTGCTGATCAGCCCTCTGGCGAGTACAGTGTGGTGACGCGCGACGATGGCGCGCGACAGCTAGCCTACAAGGGAAAGCCACTGTATTTTTACAAGGCTGACCAGAAAGCGGGCGACCGCACGGGTGACAACTTCAAGGACGTCTGGCACATCATCAAGGAATGATGGGTTAACGTTCAGTCCGGCAAGTCAACCAGGCAGCAGTGTGCAAAACGACAGCTACTCCGAGAACGACGACGATCATCTGCTGACCTGGGTGCCACGCCTGCGCCGTTACGCGCGGGCGCTGGTAGGCAACCGTGAGGACGCCGATGACCTGGTGCAAGACACGCTGGAGCGGGCGCTGGCCAAATCGGCGCTCTGGCGCGGGGTCTCGGACATGCGGGCTTGGCTTTTCGGCATGATGCACAACCTGCATGTGGACGGTGTCCGGCGGCCCAAGCTGCACACCGTGGTTCTGGATGACGACACCCCCGAGGTGCCGGTCGCAGCGACCCAGGGCGAAAGTCTTGCTGTCATGGATCTGCAGGCCGCGCTGGAGAAGTTGCCGGTAGAACAAAGGGAGATTATTTTGCTGATTGCGCTGGAAGACATGAGCTATGCCGAAGTGGCCACTGCCCTGGGTATTCCCATCGGCTCGGTGATGTCGCGCCTGTCGCGCGGGCGTGAGCGGCTGCGTTCCCTGATGGAAGGCCGACTTGAACCTGTGCGCCTCAAAGTCGTCAAATGAATAGACCGTCATGAACCCTGTCATTCCCCCCCCAACGCCCGTCACCGAAGCTGAATTGCAAGCTTACGTGGATCGTCAACTCACGCCGGAGCGCCAGCGCGAGATCGAAGCGTATCTGGCCCGGCGTCCCGAAGAGGCGCAGCGCGTCGAGAGCTATCTGGCGCAAAAGCGCGAACTGCGCGCACTCTTCAATCCGGTACTCGAAGAACCCCTGCCGCAACGGCTCCGGCGGGCGGCCACGCCCCGCACGCCGTGGTACCTGCAGCGCATGGCGGCCGGTATCGCAATTGCCGTGATCAGCGGCGCTGCGGGCTGGGGACTGCGCGGCGAATCCGGCACTCAGCCTGGAACCGCATCATTCGCCCAGCGCACACCGAGTGCCATCACGATGGCCTCGGCCACCGGTTTTGCGCAGCGGGCAGCCGTTGCGCACGCGGTCTACAGTCCGGATGTGCGGCGTGCCGTTGAAGTGGGTGCAGACCAGGAAGATCAGCTCGTGGCGTGGTTGTCCAAGCGCATGGGCGCGACCATGAAACCGCCCCATCTGCAAACTGTGGGTTACGCACTGGATGGCGGTCGGCTCTTGCCGGGTGGCAAAGGGCCGGTGGCGCAGTTCATGTACCACGACAGCGCCGGTGCCAAGCTCACGCTGTATGTATCGCGTGAGGTGGCCGAGGCCGGCGCCAGTGCTCAGGGCGCAAAAAATCAGGACACCGCCTTCCGCTTTGCCCAGGAAGGCAGCGTCAATGTGTTTTATTGGGTCGATGGCGCGTTCGGCTACGCCATTTCGGCCGACGCCGACAAGGCTGAGCTGGCTCGCGTCTCCGGCGAGGTGTATCGGCAACTTGCCCGCGAGCGCTGAGCGCAGGCATCGGCCAGCGCCGCCCCTTTCCTGAAAAAACCTGCGGCATTTTCCGCCGCAGGGAATGAAACGCTGCTTTGGCGGCTCTTATCCCTGTAATTTCCACGATCAACCCCCCAAAGGCTTACCGATGAATGAAGAACTGAACGATGCACGCCGCGATTTCATGAAAATCGCGGTAGCGCTACCCGCTGTCGCGGCTGCACCCTGGGTCCTGGCCCAGAGCCCTTCGGCAGCGCCTGCCGCTGTAGCGGCGTCCACAGCGCCCGACATCGCCGCCGTGGACCGCGTTTTCATCACCAACGAAGACTCGAACACCATCAGCGTGATCAACCCGATGAGCAACACGGTGGACAGCACCATCAACCTGACCAGTTTTGACGAGGACGCACGGCCACCATTTCGCTTCGTCACTGGCGGCGTCATGCCCACCCATGCCGCGATGATCCACAAGCCGCTGTACCACGGTTGCATTGACGCGCATGGCGCGGTGCCCAACCCGGACGGCACGCTGCTGGCAACCGCGGGTCGTGGCAGCAGCAATATCTACCTGATTGATGCGGTGAACCGGCGTGTGCTCGGCAACGCCATCAACCCGCAGGCAGGCCCGACCACCAACCCGGAGCGTCTGTCTAGCGGAATTTTGCTCGGACGCGAGCCGCATGAGCCCACCTTTACGCGCAACGGCAAGGAGCTGTGGGTGACCCTGCGCGGCGAAGACCGGATTGCCATTCTCGACGTCGAGCAGGCGCTCAAGCAAGTGACTGGCGCGCCGTCCAATGCAGTCCGCGCCTATGTGCCAACGATCAATGGTCCGGCCCAGGTCTGGTTTTCGAAAGACGGTCTGCTGGCCTTTGTGATCAGTCAAAAGACGGCTCAGCTCGAAATTCTGCAGGTCAATCCCGATGCGAAGGGCCATTCGCGGCCCAAACGCCTGCGCCTGGTGGACCTGAGCCTGCAGGACAAGCCGGCCTTTACCCCGTTTCAAAAACTCTCGCCCGATGGCAGCCAGATGTGGCTGTCGCACAAGCTGGCCGATGCGGTGTCGCTTGTCTCCGTCAAAGACCCAGGCACTGTGCTGGCCACCATGCCATTGGGTGAGATGGCGCGACCGAATCACCTGGAGTTTGTGGACAATGCGCGCGGCCAGGTGGCCTACATGAGCCTGGCGCGGGTGGACGACGGTGGGCCCAATGGTGCCGCCTCCAGCCGCCTGGCCATCATCGACCGCTCGGTCCCGCTGGCGCAGCAGAAGGTGGTCGGCATGGTGTACACCGGAGGCCGCGAGGCGCACGGTCTGTGGACCAACCCGGCCAACAACCTGCTGTACGTGGCTCATGAGCAGGACGAGTTGCCCGGCACGCCCAACGCCGGTCAGGTCGTGTGCTCGGCGTTTGATGTCTCCACGCCGCTGCAGCCGAAACTCATCACGCAGATTCCACTCGGCTCGCTCAAGCTGCCATCTGGTGAGTTGCGCAACAAGAAAAGCATCAACCTGGTGTACGTGCGGCCCGGCACCCCGGGGCAGACCGCATGACCGGCCACAGCGCGCACCGCGCGCCCGGCGCCGCCGCCGCAGGGCGCAACAGCTTTGAGTCCGGCATGGACGCCGGCATGGCCCGCATGATGCAGGACATGCATGACCCAGGCTACACCGGTCAGCCGGATGCGGACTTTCTGGCGATGATGATTCCCCACCACGAAGGCGCGGTGGACATGGCGCGGCTGGTGCTGATCCATGGGCGTGACCCCTTGGTGCGGCAGATTGCCGAAGAGATCATCGCAAGTCAAACGGTTGAAATTGCGGCCATGCGCGGGCGGATGGCGGTGTTGAAAAGCGGACCGAATCCCGAGCCGGGCGGCTATCCAGCGCTGGGCGCGGTTCGGGGCGGCGGATGATTTTCCGGCATGGTCGGGATCGCGTCTGTCGCCCGGGCTATACCGCGACGGTGTAGTTCAGCGCCATACGCCCGCCATCGACCACCACGATCTCGCCGGTGATGTAGCTGGCCGCGTCGCTGACCAGGTAAGCCACGGTGTCGGCAATTTCCGAGGGCTGGCCCAGCCGTTTCATCGGCGTGCGGCTCATGATCTTGGCCTTGGCCTCATCGCTGGTCAGCACCGCTTTGGCCGCCAGCTCGGTGGCAATCGTGCCGGGCGCCACGGCGTTGACGCGTATGCCCTTGTCGGCCAGCGCCAGCGCCATCACACGGGTCAGCTGGTTGATGCCGCCCTTGCTGACGTTGTAGCTGGCAATCGTCGGGATGGCGAGCACGCCGTTGACCGAACTCATGTTGACGATGTTGCCGCCGCCCGATGTGGCCATCACGCGCGCCACGGCCTGGCCCATCAGGAAGCTGCCCTTGATGTTGACGCGCAGTACCGCGTCGAAGTCGGCTTCGCTCACGTCCAGAAATTCCGCCGCCCGGAAGATGCCCGCGTTGTTGACCAGCACGTCGATGCGGCCGTGGGCCTGCACTGTGCGGGTCACCACAGTATCGACCTGGGCTTTGTCGCCGACATCGCAATGGATGTAGAGTGCGCCGAGTTCGGCGGCCAGCGCTTCACCGGGCGCGTCGGCCATGTCGGCGATCACGACCTGCGCGCCCTCGCGGGCGAAGCGCCTGGCGCAGGCTTCACCGATGCCTTGCGCGCCGCCGGTGACGATGCAGATCCGGCCTTTCAGGCCAAACGAAATATCTGAGGAGGGTGACAGTGAAACAGGGCTCATGCCCTTATCGTACCAGTGCAAGCAGCTATGAATTTCATAGCGTTTTCGGTGACATCGGTGGCCGTCATGCCGGGTGCGTACAAGGCCGAGCCGATGCCGAAACCGCTGGCGCCGGCCGCGCGGTAACTTGCCATGTTGCCGGCAGTGATGCCACCCACGGGCAGCAGCAGGGTCTGCGCCGGCAGCACCGCGCGCAGTGCTTTCACCACCGCTGGCGTGATCATCTCGGCCGGGAACAGCTTGAGCCCGGTCGCCCCCAGCTTCAGCGCGGCAAAGGCCTCGCTGGCCGTCATCACGCCGGGCAGACAGACCATGCCCAGGCGAACCGCCTCCCGCACGACATCCGCATCAAAGTTGGGCGAGACCACGAGTTGCCCGTCGGCAGCGTGCACGTTCCGCACATCGTCCGTGCTCAGCACCGTGCCCGCGCCGACCAGGGCAGCGGGCAGGGCTGCGGCCATGGCTTCTATGCTTTGCAGCGGCTGCGGAGAATTGAGCGGGACTTCGATCAGCGTCCAGCCGACGCCCAGCAGCGCGTGGCCGACGGACAAGGCTTCATCGGGCCGCAGGCCGCGCAGGATGCCGACCAGCGGCAGAGCTTGCAGGGCGGCGGCAAATTTGTCGTGAGGTGTGTTCATGCCTGTTTATCCCAGCTTGGGTGAATGGTTTGGGCCAGCGCCCACAGGCCGCGCCAGCTCGCCTCGGCGCCGACAGCTTGCACAGAGGTGCGGCGCTGGGCCAGCGCGCGTTGGTAGCGCTCGGTCAGCAGCTCCGAACCGACGACCACGACTTGCGCGCCGGTGTCCAGCGGCTGCGTGCGTATCTCCTCGCCAATCACCAGGCCAGACAGATAACTCGGCAGCCGCGCGGCGGCCATGCGCCCGAACAGCGACAGCGTGCGCACGCTGAAAGCGGTTTGCAGCAGGCTGCTGCCGCGCAGTGCCAGCGCCACGCCTTCGTCGAAGGCGGCCCAGTCCACCTCACCGTCGGCCTCGGGCAGGCTGCGCGCCAGCAGCGAATGCTGGCGCAGCAGGGCGTAAAACTCACCGGTCATGAAGGTGGAAAAGTTTTCAATCCTGCCGCCTCGCACCGTGACCCACTTGCTGTGGGTGCCGGGCAGCACCAGCAAGCCGTCCCGGATGCCCAGCAGTTGCAGTGCGCCAAACACCTGGGTTTCCTCGCCGCGCATCACGTCGGGCACGCCCTGGCGTTCGCAGCTCAGGCCGGGCACGATGGCGATGCGTCCGGCCTTGACCCAGGCCAGTTGCGAGGCCACCTCGTCAAAACCCGCGGGGCAGGCACAGTAGGGCGCTTCCTGCCAGCCCTGCTTGCTGCCGGCCATCCCGGAGA
>JAZKGR010000237.1:0-7471 GCA_040385775.1 Pseudomonadota bacterium | reverse complement strand
AGGTGCCGGCCATCAGCGAGGCGCCAACGATGAGTCCCTGCAGAATCACCTCGGCAGGCAGCGCGCCGAACTCGCGGAAGGTCAGGACCTTGCTGATATAGATGAACAGCGAACTGGCCGCTTCCGTCGCCAGAAAAGCGCCCTGGACCAAACCGTAGGCAAGGAACACCGGAACACTGAGCGGCCCGGTGGACAGCACGATGCCGGTGAGAAAACCGATCACCGCACCGGCGATCGCGAGATGCCACAGTCTGGCCTGCCACTGCAGGCGCATCAGCAGGTGGCGCACAGGAATCATGGCGAGAAAAAACAGGCCCAGCGAAATTTCAATGACGTTCGCAGGCAGGCCCAACAGGGTGCGGGCACCCACGGCGGCGGCCGGCACGCCGGTAACTGCGTAGGCGGCGACCGCCTTCCAGTCCACCTCGCGCCACCAGGCCAGCACGCGGGACAGGTTGGCCATTACCGCCGCGATGGCCATGATGGGCACGGCCTGTTTCGGCCCGAAGTGATGGACCAGCACCGGCAGCAGCATGATGGACGAACCGGTGCCGATGACACCGCTCAGGCAGCCGGCGGCAAAGCCGGCGAGCAGGACGAAGAGGTAGGCCGCCATGTTCAGGCGGGTCCGGCTGACGCGCAGCAAAAAGCCCCGCGGGACGGGGCTTGCTGCAAATTCACTCCCATCAATGAATCAAGATGGAAGCAGGGGCGCCAGAAGAAGGGCTTAACCGCCCTTGTGCGGACGCTTGCCGGGGTTCTTTTTGCTGCGCGTCCAGGTGCCGCGCTCCAGGCTGACCTTCTGGCCACGGCCGGCGGTGCGGGTCATGCCGGGTGCAGGAACGGGTTTGGGGGCGCAGATGTCGGCTTCGACGCGGATTTTTTTGGGCATGGAGGGCTCCGGGTTGGAAAAATGGCAGAACCCGTTATTTTAAGCCACCGGGACGGCCGCCGGGCCAGGGCACGATTCGGCCCGTCCGTCTGCCTGGAAATTCAGATCATTTCGAGTGCGGACGGCCCTGCCGGCGGCGGAAACAGCGCGTCGAGTTCGGCCTGTTGCGCCGCATCCAGCACCAGGTCTGCAGCGGCGGCGTTTTCGCGCAGGCGCTGCGGGTCGCTGGTCTTGGGGATGGCAAGCACATCGCCCTGCCCCAGCAGCCAGGCCAGCGACGCCTGGCCGGCCGTCATGCCGTGGCGCTTTGCAAAGGCCGCGAGCCCGCGGTGGCGCAGCAGCTGCGCCTGCTCGATCGGCGAATAGGCCATCACCGGCAGGCCGCGCTCGCGCATCCAGGGCAGCAAATCCCATTCGATGCCGCGGCGTGACAAGTTGTAGAGCAGTTGGTTGGTCTGCACTGCGGGCCCGCCCGGCAGCTTCCACAACTCCCGCATGTCGGCGATGTCGAGGTTGCTGACGCCGTAATGGCGGATCTTGCCGGCCTGCTGCAGCGCCGACAGGCCTTTGAGCGTGTCGGCCAGGGGGATGCTGCCGCGCCAGTGCAGCAGGTAGAGGTCGATCCGATCCGTTTTGAGGCGGCGCAGGCTGCGCTCGCAGGCAGCCGCCACGCCAGCGGCCGATGCGTTGTACGGATACACCTTGCTGACCACAAAAGCCGAGTCACGCCGGCCCTGCAGGGCTTGCCCCACCAATTCTTCCGCCAGGCCTTCGCCGTACATTTCCGCGGTGTCGATCAGGCTGCAACCCAGGTCCAGTCCCAACTGCAGTGTGACGATCTCCTGCGCCCGCAGCGCCGGGTTTTCACCCATGCGCCAAGTGCCCATGCCCAACGCGGGAACAGCTTCACCGGCGGGCAAACGCACGGTTCTCATGGCTCACACCGGCGCGCGCAGCGGCAGGTTGACCAGCAGGTTCTGCGGCTTGAGCTTGAGCACGCGGTCCGCATTCATCATCAGGCCAAGGTAAACCGGTTTGCCGGCCACGTCGGCGCGCATTTCCTGCGGATCGGCGAAGTCGAGGCGGAACAGGCTGACCAGGCGCTGCATGCGTTCGGCCTCCACCTCGCGGCCCTCGTACAAGTCATTGAGCAGCGCAGTCGCATCGATGTCCAGCCCCACATGCCATCGCCAGGCCTCGTCATCGACTTTTTGCAGCGGCCGGATGGTGACGGCGACGCCGAGGAAGTGCTGCACCCATTTTTCGAGCACACGCGCCAGCGCCTTCAGGCCCGAGCGCGCACGTGTCATGGTGAACACCAGGCCATGGCTGAGGTCGTTGTTGATTTCGTGCGTCAGGTCCAGCAGGTAGCTGTGGCGCTCGCTGGCGGGCCAGTAGTCGGGGGCGTTGCTGTCGGACAGCACCTGCATGTCAATGCTGCGCATCGGCGCCTTGGCCTCGGCCAGGAAGCGCCCGAAGTCGCCGAGACCGCCGTGCTCGTTGAGCATGTCCAGCCGGTCACGGTCGCCGGCCAGCACCTGTCCGTCCTCGGTGGAGATGCGCTGCGGGCGAAAAAGCATCTCGGCGGCGCGCACCTCATAGGCATCGGTCGCGTCGTCGAGCAGGTTGCGGGTGATGGCCTGCGCGATCAGGTCGATAAACAGGGGCGGGATGCTGATGCTGCCGCTGCGGAACACGCTCAGGTAATACGCCTCCAGCGTGCCGGCATCCAGCAGCCCATCGCGAAAGCGCAGGAACAGGCCATAACTCTCTCGCGCGTCGGGGTCCTGCAGGGCTTGCAGTTCAGCCTCGCTCACCGGCCGTGCTGGGGCGGCCTGCAGGGCAGCATGCAGCGCCTGCTCGGCCGCGCAGGATTCGGGCAGCAGGGCCAGTTCGGGGCGGGCCAGGAACAGGCGCAGGTAATCGTCGGTGGGCTGCAGCCAGCCGCGCGGGGTGCGCTGGAGCCGGCTGAAACCGCTGGAAGGCCAGAAATCTTGCATGGTGGCAATCGTCTCATATCGCCAGGGGCGAATAAATTGCTATATTTTTGATAGCTGTTTACGCTTGCTGGCCGTGGGCTGAAGTCCGATTTGATGCATAAAACCTGGGAAAAATGACTTCTGGAAGGAAATCGACCCGCCGCCAGTGTTTTTTACTTTGCGTACAGTGGGACGACACGCGGCGCGCCGCGCCAGATGGAGACAAGCCATGCACCCTGCCCAAAACCCGAAGCGCCAAGTTCTTGCCGCCCTGCTGCTCGCCGGCCTGTGCGCAGGTGCACTGCCGGCCGCCCAAGCGCAGTTGAACCAAAGTCAGGAGTCGCCGGGCCAGCGCGCGCTGCGCGAGCAGGCCCAGCGCAACGGCACCTGGACGCCGCCTCCGCCCGGCCTCAGCGATCAGGAGCGTATCTGGCGCGACCAGCAGCAGATGCAGCGCGAACAATGGCGCCAGCAACGCGAGCAGACCCGCCAGGATGATCAACGGATTCGGCAGGAGAGCGAATCACCGGGCCAGCGCGCGCTGCGTGAACAGGCCCAGAACCGGCGCGAGCAGGGCCGCATGGCCGCCCCACGCTAGGCTGCAGGCGCGGCCCCCCGATAGAGCAAAGCCTCTTGTTCCAGCCAGGCGCGAAACAGCGTCAACACGGTGTTGTCCGACTTCTGCTCGGGCCAGATGAAGTAATAACGCCGGTCGCTGACAAAGTCATGCTTGACGAGTTCGACCAGCCGGCCCTGCTTCAAATCGTCCTCGATCAGAAAACGCGGGATCAGCGCCAAGCCCTGGCCGTGGATGGCCGCTTCGGTGGTGATGGAAAACAGCTCCATGCGCGCACCGGCCAGGTCACCCTCGACCGCCAGGCCCAGCGAGGCAAACCACTGCCGCCAGGCATAAGGCCGTGTGCTCATCTGTAGCAGCGGCAAGCCGGCAAAGTCACTCACTTTCAGTGTGCGCTTCGTTTTCACCAGCGCCGGGCTGCCAACAGCGACTATGCTTTCATCCATCAGAAAGCAGGACTCGGTGCCGGGCCAGCCGGCCTCCACCGCGCAAATGGCGGCATCGAGCGCGGTATCGGCAAACAAAAAAGGGCGGGTGCGCGAGGACAGATGAACCGTGATGTCGGGATGGAGCTTGTGAAAGCGCGCGAGCCGCGGCACCAGCCAGCGGGCGGCAAAGGTCGGCACCACGCCGAGTTCGAGTGCGCCGCCGGCGCCGCCGCGCGCCATCATGTCCAGCGTGTCGCGCTCCACATCGTCGAGCCGGGACCGCACATTGCGCGCATAACTGGCACCGGCCTCGGTCAGCAGCACGCCGCGCTTGGTGCGCCGGAACAGCTTGACGCTGAGGAAGTCTTCAAGCCCCGCAATCTGGCGGCAGACCGCGCTTTGCGTGACCGAATGCTCCTCGGCAGCCTGGGTGAAGCTCTGATGGCGCGCGGCGGATTCGAACAGCGCCAATGCCGTGGTAGAAGGAATGTTGCGACGCATGGCATCTCCTGATGGGAAGCTTCGGAGTTCTTTTTTGGCACAGATCTGTGAAAAATCATGGTTTGCGCAGACGGCCCACGCAACGTATGCTCAGAGATACCGTAAAAATCATCGTCCGCCTGAATTGCGATTTTCGCACACAGAGCCTCTTCCCCCTCTTTGGAGACCTTCATGAGCACTTCCACCAAAAAAGCCAGCTTCCACTGGGCCGACCCGCTGCTGCTGGACCAGCAACTCACTGACGACGAACGCATGGTGCGTGAATCGGCGGCCGCCTACTGCCAGGACAAACTGGCGCCGCGTGTGCTCGAAGCCTTCCGCCATGAAAAAACCGATGTCGCGATTTTTCGCGAGATGGGTGCGCTCGGCCTGCTGGGCGCGACCATTCCTGAAGCCTATGGCGGCGCCGGTCTGAACTATGTCTGCTACGGCCTGGTGGCGCGCGAGGTCGAACGTGTGGACTCCGGCTACCGCTCCATGATGAGCGTGCAGTCCTCGCTGGTGATGGTGCCTATCAATGAATTCGGCAACGAAGCCACCAAACAGAAATACCTGCCCAAACTCGCCAGCGGCGAATGGATTGGCTGCTTCGGCCTGACCGAACCCAACCACGGCTCGGACCCGGCCGGCATGCTGACGCGCGCGCGCAAGGTGGCCGGCGGTTATTCGCTGACCGGCAACAAGATGTGGATCACCAACAGCCCGATCGCCGACGTGTTTGTGGTCTGGGCCAAGGACGACGAAGGCGCGATCCGCGGCTTTGTGCTCGACAAGGGCAGCAAGGGCCTGAGCACACCGGCCATCCACAGCAAGGTCGGCCTGCGCGCCTCCGTCACCGGCGAGATCGTCATGGACGAGGTGTTCTGCCCCGAGGAAAACGCCTTCCCCGAAGTGCGTGGTCTCAAAGGGCCCTTCACTTGCCTGAACTCTGCGCGTTACGGCATCGCCTGGGGCGCGCTGGGCGCCGCCGAGGACTGCTTCGACAAGGCACGCCAGTACACCATGGACCGCAAGCAGTTCGGCCGCCCGCTGGCCGCCAACCAGCTGATCCAGAAAAAACTCGCCGACATGCAGACCGAAATCGCGCTGGGCCTGCAGGGCTGCCTGCGCCTGGGTCGCATGAAGGACGAAGGCACGGCTGCGGTCGAAATCACCTCCATCATGAAACGCAACTCCTGCGGCAAGGCACTCGACATTGCGCGCATGGCGCGCGACATGCTGGGCGGCAACGGCATCAGCGACGAGTTCGGCGTGGCACGGCACCTGGTCAACCTCGAGGTGGTCAACACCTACGAAGGCACGCACGATGTGCACGCGCTGATCCTGGGCCGCGGCATCACCGGCATCTCGGCCTTCTCCTGAAGCCATGAGCAGTGCTGAGTTGCGCCCGCCGCCGCTGACCGGTGTGCGGGTGCTGGATTTGTCGCGCGTGCTCGCCGGTCCCTGGGCCGGCCAGTTGCTGGCGGATCTGGGCGCCGATGTGGTCAAGGTCGAAAAACCGGGTGCCGGCGACGACACGCGCGCCTGGGGCCCGCCGTATTTAAAGGATGCCTCCGGCCGCGACACCACGGAAGCAACCTACTTCCTCTGCGCCAACCGCAACAAACGGTCGGTCGCCATCGACATCGCCACGCCTGAAGGCCAGGCCCAGGTGCGTGCGCTGGCGCAGCGAGCGGACGTTGTGCTGGAAAACTTCAAGGTCGGCGGTCTCCAGCGTTACGGCCTGGACTACGCGAGCCTGAAGGAAGCGAATCCACGCTTGGTCTATTGCTCCATCACCGGTTTCGGCCAGACCGGGCCTTACGCGGCGCGCGCCGGTTACGATTTTTTGATCCAGGGCATGGGCGGGCTCATGAGTGTGACCGGCCAGCCCGACGGCGAACCCGGCGCCGGGCCGCAAAAAGTCGGCGTGGCGCTGACCGACATCATGACCGGGCTGTACGCGACGATTGCGGTACAGGCGGCGCTGGCCGAACGCGCGACCTCCGGCTTGGGGCAACATATCGACTTGGCGCTGCTGGACGTGCAGATCGCCTGCCTGGCGAACCAGGCGTCCAACTACCTGGCTGGTGGCCTGGTGCCGCGCCGCATGGGCAATGCCCACCCCAACATCGTTCCCTACCAGGCCTTTCCGACGGCCGACGGCGACATCATCCTGGCGGTGGGCAACGACGGCCAGTTTGCCAAATTCTGCGTTGTGGCCGGTCGCCCTGAATGGTCCAGCGATGAACGTTTTGCCAGCAACGCCCAGCGCGTGGCGAACCGTGCGGCGCTGGTGCCCTTGCTGCGCCAGGCAACGGTGATGCGCACATCGGCCGACTGGATCGCGGCGCTGGAAGCCGCCGGTGTGCCGTGCGGCCCGATCAACCGCATCGACGAGGTGTTTGCCGACCCGCAGGTGGTGGCACGCGGCCTGCAGATCAAGCTGCCGCACGCGCTGGCCGGCAGCGTACCGCTGGTGGCCAATCCGATCCGGCTGTCCGGCTCGCCGGTGGCTTACCAGCGTCCGCCACCGCTGCTGGGTGAACACACCGCAGAAGTGCTGGCGCAGTGGCTGGGGGCGCCGACAGTGGCCTGAGCACCTGCCCCGCAGGACGCAGAGGTTTTTGTAACTACTCAGCCGCTCGGCACCGTTCAGGCTGAGGTGGAAGGGTCGAAGCCGGTGCCAGCTTGAACGCTGGTGGTGCTTCAGGCAAGCCGGGTCTCGCCCCGGCGGGCGACTCACTTTCTCTTGCTTCGCCAAGAGAAAGTAAGCAAAGAGAAGGCGACCCGATGGTCTGGGTCCCTCCGCTTCGCTGCGGGCAACCTGTGGTGCTCGATTCCGGCGGGGGTCGGCAGAACTCGCCTTCGGCTCAAACAACTGCCGCCCTTGACGCCGCCTCCATCTGCGCTCCTCGGCCCAGCCCGACGGGTGGGGGAAGAAGGCAAACATCCAAATACCGGTACCGAACTCAATCCGGAGCAGAAGAAGCGCGCAGCGCTTCTTCTGCGGGAATCCCAAGCGGCCGTCATGTTTGCACGCGAGCGCAGCACACGCGGTCAAATGAAGTCCCCCTCCATCGCCCAGCGGGGCGAGGGAGGGGCTAGGGGTGGG
>JAZKGR010000236.1:0-2163 GCA_040385775.1 Pseudomonadota bacterium | reverse complement strand
AAATGCTGCGCAAGGAAAAAGTGGTCGGCAAGTTCGTCGAATTCTTCGGCGCCGGTACTGAAACGCTGTCGCTCACCGACCGCGCCACCATTGCCAACATGGCCCCTGAATACGGCGCGACCATGGGCTTTTTCCCGGTCGACGACGCCACCATCGAATACTTCGAAGGCACCGGCCGCACCAGCGACGAAATCGCCGCTTTCAAGAATTACTTCAAGGCCCAGGGCATGTACGGCGTGCCGCAGGAAGGCGAGATCGACTACACCCGCGTGGTCTCGCTCAACCTGTCCACCGTCACCCCGTCGCTGGCCGGCCCCAAGCGCCCACAGGACCGCATCGAGATCGGCAACGTCAAGAACAACTTCACGGAGCTGTTCTCCAAGCCGACCACCGAGAACGGCTTCAACAAGCTGCCGAGCGATCTGACCAACACCTACACCACCAGCAATGGCGTGCATGTGAAAAACGGCGACGTACTGATCGCCGCGATCACCTCGTGCACCAACACCTCCAACCCGAGCGTGCTGCTGGCTGCCGGCCTGCTGGCCAAGAAGGCGGTTGAAGCTGGCCTGACCGTGCCCGCACACATCAAGACCTCGCTGGCCCCTGGCTCGCGCGTGGTCACCGAGTACCTGACGGCCGCCGGCCTGCTGCCCTACCTCGAGCAACTGGGCTTTGGCGTCACCGCCTACGGCTGCACCACCTGCATCGGCAACGCCGGCGACCTGACGCCTGAACTGAACGCGGCCATCGCCGAGCACGACATCGTGGCCTCAGCCGTATTGTCGGGCAACCGCAACTTCGAAGCGCGCATCCACCCGAACATCCGCTCCAACTTCCTGGCCTCGCCGCCGCTGGTGGTGGCCTACGCCATCGCCGGCAACATGACGGTCGACCTGATGACCCAGCCGGTCGGCAAGGGCACCAACGGCAAGGATGTCTACCTGGGCGACATCTGGCCAACCTCCAAGGAAATCGGCAAGCTGATGAAGTTCGCCATGAATTCCAAGGTATTCAAGGCCAACTACGCCGACGTCAAGGGCGCACCGGGCAAACTGTGGGAAAACGTGACCACCACCAAGGGCCAGGTCTACAACTGGCCCAAGTCGACCTACATCGCCGAGCCGCCATTCTTCGACGGCTTTGAAATGACGCCAAAGGCAGCGGCCACCGGCATCGAGGGCGCGCGCGCACTGGGCGTGTTTGGCGATTCGATCACCACCGACCACATCTCCCCGGCCGGTTCGATTCAGGAAAGCGGCCCGGCAGGCAAATGGCTGCTGGCCAACGGCGTGCAGAAGGCGGACTTCAACTCCTACGGTTCGCGCCGCGGCAACCACGAAATCATGATGCGCGGTACCTTCGCTAACGTGCGTATTAAAAACCGCATGATCCCGGCCAAGGCCGACGGTTCGGCGGTTGAAGGCGGCATCACCATTCACCAGCCGAGCGGCGAACAAATGTCGATCTACGACGCGGCCATGAAGTATGTGGCCGATGGCGTGCCGACCATGGTGTTCGGTGGCGAAGAATACGGCACCGGCTCGTCGCGCGACTGGGCCGCCAAGGGCACCCAGCTGCTGGGCGTGAAGGCCGTGATCTGCCGTTCGTTCGAGCGCATCCACCGCTCCAACCTGGTGGGCATGGGCGTGCTGCCGCTGCAGTTCCTGGGCGAAGACAGCGTCATCACCCTGGGTATCACCGGCAACGAAACCTTCGATCTGAAGGGTCTGGAAGGCGAGATCAAGCCGCAGCAGCAAGCCACGCTGGTGATCAAGCGCGCCAATGGCGAGACCGTCCAGGTGCGCGTCCTGCTGCGCATCGATACCCCGATCGAGGTGGACTACTACAAGCACGGCGGTATCCTGCCATTCGTGCTGCGCCAGCTGCTGGCCGCGTAAACACCGGGCTTGCGCCCGCTCAAAAAACGCCGGCATCGTCCGGCGTTTTTTTATTGTCATCGCGCTCTTGTCACCTTGCTTTTCGCCCCACTTATTGCGCTGTGTTCATGGACTGTCGGGAATGAACTACAATACCAATCATAAGGGTTTATCATTGATCCATTCTTTATCGATCCCGCGCGGGTTTGCATCGCGCCTAACTTAACAAGATCCTTATACGTATGCGCCGTCCATCCAAAGATTCAACACCTAAACTGTCGGC
>JAZKGR010000235.1:0-31080 GCA_040385775.1 Pseudomonadota bacterium | reverse complement strand
GACGAGTTCCAGGACACCAACCCGCTGCAGTGGCAGGCGCTGTGGTCCTGGCTCAGTGCTTATGGGGGCGCAGGCACGGCGCCCAGCGTGTTTATCGTCGGCGACCCGAAACAAAGCATTTACCGCTTCCGGCGCGCCGAGCCGCAGGTGTTCATCGCCGCGCAGCAGTTTGTGCGCGAGGGCCTGGGCGGCGAACTGCTCAGTTGCGACCACACGCGCCGCAATGCGCAGCGCGTGATCAGCACCGTCAACGCCGCCATGGGCGCGGCGCGCGACGCGGACGGTTACAAGGGCTTTCGCGAACACACGACGGAGTCGCCTGAGGCCGGCGCGGTGGGCCGCCTGCCGGCGATTCCGCGCAGCAAGGAGGACGAGGCCGCGTCCACCGGGCTGGGCGGCTGGCGTGACAGCCTGACCACGCCGCGCGAGATTCCCGAGGAGACCTTGCGCACGCTGGAGGCGCGCCAGGCCGCCGCCTGGATTTCGGAGCAGATCGCCGGCGGCCTGAAGCCGGAAGACGTGATGGTCTTGTCGCGCAAACGCGCCGGCCTGCTGCCGCTGCAGGACGAGCTGCGCGCGCTGCACATCCCGGCGGTGGTCGGCGAGAAAACCGCGCTCATCGATTGCTGCGAAGTGCAGGACATGGTTGCGCTGCTCGATGTGCTGGTGTCGCCGCAGCACGATTTGTCGATGGCGCGCGCGCTGAAGTCGCCGCTGTTTGGCCTGGACGACGATGCGCTGGTGCAGATTGCGCTGCAGCGTGCAGAGACCGGCCAGTCCTGGTTCGAGGTGCTACAAAAACAAGAGCATCTTCCCCATGCTGTACAAGGGCTGGGCCCTGTTTTGGTTCAATACAAGGGCTGGCTGGACGCCTTCCCGCCGCATGACGCGCTGCAGGCGATCTACCACCACGGCGATGTGCTGGCGAAGTTTGCCGCTGCCGCACCCGACGCGCAGCGCGCCAGTGTGCTGGCCAATTTGCGCGCCTTGCTGGCGGTCGCGCTGCAGCTCGACGGCGGCCGTTACGCCACGCCTTATGCCCTGGTGCGCGCGCTCAAGGCCGGCGGCCAGCTCGCGCCGGCCACCGTCAGCGACGCGGCGGTGCGCCTGCTGACCATCCACGGCGCCAAAGGCCTGGAGGCCGAAGCCGTGCTGCTGCTGGACACCGACACGCTGGAGCGCAATGCCGACAGCATGGGTGTGCTGGTGGACTGGCCCGGCGAAGAAGTGGCGCCGAAAAAGTTCGTGTTCCTGGTCAGCGAGACCCGCCCGCCGGCCTGTGCAGTCGAGACGCTGGCTGAAGAGCAGGCTGCGCGCCGGCGCGAAGAACTCAATGCGCTGTATGTGGCGCTGACCCGCGCGCGCCATACGCTGGTGTTGTCGTCGATCACGCCGCACCGCGAAACCACCGACAGCTGGTGGCGACGGCTGGACCGGCTGCTCGATGAAGTCCCGGTGCCGCCGGCGCAAGCGCTCGATGGCGGTACCGCGCGCGCGTCGGATTTTTTGCTGGAACTGCCTGCAGCCCCCGTCTATCCTGAGCCAAAAGCTATCGAAGTTGTAGCAGACGAGGATACGGATGCGGCCCGCATTGGCAAAGCCATGCACCGCCTGCTCGAATGGGGCTCGCTGGCGCCGCCGCAATTGCGGGCGGTGTTGCGTGAGTTCCGTTTGAGTCCGGCGCAGGGTCAGCAGGCCGCCGAACGCGCGCGCAGCATCCTGGCCGGTGAGGGCGCGTGGGCCTGGAACGCGGATGTGATGGCCTGGCAAGGCAACGAGGTCGAGCTGTTTCATGGTGGCCAGCTGCTGCGGCTGGACCGGTTGGTGCAGCGCCGGGACGCCGGGCATGAGGGCCACTGGTGGGTGCTCGACTACAAGTCGAATGCCGCGCCGCAGCGCCTTCCCGAGCTGGTGGCGACCATGCAGGCTTACCGCGCGGCGGTGCAGGAACTCTATCCAGGGCAAACCGTGAAGGCCGCGTTTTTGACCCCGCAAGGCGCGGTGCTGGAAGTCCCGTGAGCGCCGCACACCGGGGTCAGGCGGCATAATCAGGCCATCGCCGGTGTGCGCAGCCGCCACCGGGGTGCTGCTGACCGTTTGAAGCATTTTTGGCCTCCGGCCCTTGCTGGATCTGCGCCGTTCGCTATCAAAATGATAGTTTTCTGCGCTCTCCCTGCGGCCTCTGATCCGCTCCCCACCTTATTTTCCGGACCTTCTCCTTGAACGACTCAACCGCCGCTGTTTCTCCTTTACGTGTGGCCGTCATCGGCGGCGGCCCGGCCGGCCTGATGGCCGCTGAGGTGCTGGCCGGCGCCGGTGCGGCGCTGGAGGTGCAACTGTTCGACGCCATGCCCTCGGTAGGGCGCAAGTTTTTGCTGGCCGGCAAGGGCGGCCTCAACCTCACCCATTCCGAAGCTGCGGCGCCTTTCCTCAGCCGTTACGGCGAGCGCAGCACGCAATTGGCGCCGCTGCTGGCCGCTTTCGGTCCGGCCGAGCTGCGTGCCTGGGCGCAGGGCCTGGGCGTGGAGACCTTCGTTGGCAGTTCGGGCCGCGTGTTTCCCAAAGACATGAAGGCCGCGCCGCTGCTGCGCGCGTGGCTGCAGCGCCTGCGCGCGGCAGGTGTGAAGTTTTCGATGCGGCATCGCTGGCTGGGCTGGACGGACGCCGGTGCGCTGAAATTTTCAACACCGACCGGCGAGGCATCCTTCCTGGCCGATGCCGTGGTGCTGGCCTTGGGCGGCGGCAGCTGGGCGCGGCTGGGTTCGGACGGCGCCTGGGTACCGCTGCTGGCGGACCGCGGCGTCGCCGTGGCGCCGTTGCAAGCGTCGAACTGCGGCTTCGACGTGGGACCGGAGCCGCATGCGCTGGAAGCGGCCGAGCAGGGTGAAACCCGCCGGGCGTTTTTCAAGGAGCTGGTCGGCTCGGGTCCTTCGCAGCAACCAGGCTGGACCGAACATTTTTCAAGCCGCTTCGCTGGCCAGCCTTTCAAGTCGGTGGCCATCAGTTTTACCGACTCGCAGGGACGCAGCTTCAGCCGCAAGGGTGAGTTTGTCGCGACCGTCACCGGCGTCGAAGGCAGCCTCGTCTATGCGGCCTCCAGCCTGCTGCGCGACGAAATCGCTGCCCACGGCAGCGCCACCTTCACGCTGGACCTGCTGCCGGACAAGTCGTTTGAACAGGTGCTGGTCGAAGTGCGCCATCCGCGCGGCTCACGCTCGCTGTCCAGCCACCTGAAAAGCCGCTTGAGCATCGAAGGCATCAAGGCTGCGATGCTGCATGAGCTGCTGTCCAAAGAAGCGATGAATGATCCAGCGCAACTGGCGCGCGCCATCAAGGCGCTGCCGGTGCGTGTGGTGGCTGCACGCCCCATCGACGAGGCCATCAGCACTGCCGGCGGCGTGCGCTTCGATGCGGTGGATGCGCAGCTCAAGCTCACGGCGCTGGCAGGGGTCCCGGTGTTTTGCGCCGGCGAGATGCTGGATTGGGAAGCGCCGACCGGCGGTTACCTGCTCAGCGCCTGTTTCGCCAGCGGGCGTGTGGCGGGGCAGGGTGTGTTGAGCCGTTTTGGTCTGTAGCCCTTGGCCAGCTTGAATTTAAGGCTATATATTTTGTAGCAAATTAAGCAGCCGCCTGGGCCGGATTCGAAGCGCCATCCTGGCTCGATGTAAGCAAGTGTTAAAAATTTTTCTATGAATGCGCCCTGATTGGGTGCACACTTATTTCTTATCTCCTCACGGCCTGTTGCTTGAAAAAACTACCGCTTGTTCCCACGATCCGCTCCAGGCTGGTCCTGCTGACGGTCGTATGCATGGTGCCGGCGTTTCTGATGGCTGCCCTGGTGCTGGCTTACAACTACCGTCACCAGCAGGACGAATTGATCCGGGAGTCGATTGCTGACGCACGCACCCTGACCCGGCTGATTGACCAGGATCTGGCCACAGCCCAGGTATCCCTGAGCGTGCTCGCCGTGTCTCCCTCACTGAAGGCGCGTGACCATGCGTCCTTTCAGCGCCAGGCGCAGGAGGTGCTCAAGCGCGGGTTGATGAATAACATCGCCCTGATCGATGCGACCGGCCAACAACAAATGAACACCGCGATTCCTTTTGGCGAGGCCCTGCCGAAAACCGGGGTGATGGACCAGGTGCAGCGCGTGATAAAGAGTGGTCAGCCGGAGGTGCTGGGCCTGGTCACCGGGGCTGCGCTCAAAAGGCCACTGGTCAGCGTGATGGTGCCGGTGTTTTCTGGCGAGACCGTCAGCTATGTGTTGTCGGGAGTGATTCTGACGGGGCATTTCGCAAAATTGCTGGACAGCTCCGGTTTGCCGGCAGACCGGATCGCGGTGGTTTTCGACCACGCCGAGAAGGTGGTGGCACGTTCCCATGACTCGGCGCTGTATCTTGGCAAAGGTATTGCACCCGGCCTGAGCGAGCGGCTGAAGCAGGTGAAGGAGGGGGCTTTCGAGCTGACTACGCTGGAGGGTGTGCAGGTGTTGAGTGCTTTTTCGCGTTCGCCGGTGAGCGGCTGGGGCTCGGCCATCGGCATTCCCCTGAATTCGTTGACGCAGGACCTTCGCCAGGCCATGGCCATGTTGCTCGCAGTCATGGTGCTGCTGATCGCTTGCGGCGTAGCAGGTTCGTGGTGGATGGGCGGGCGCATCGCGCAGGCCGTGCGGGCGCTGCTGGCGCCGGCACGCGATCTTGGCCGGGGCGAGCGCATCGACGTTGCGCCCCTGGGTATTCAGGAGGTCAACGAGGTCGGTGAAGAGCTGACCCGGGCTTCCGTGCTGCAGCAGTCAACGCGCAGCGCGCTGGCAGACAACGAGGCGCGCCTGCGCGGCATCGTCGAATCGGCCATGGACGCCATCATCGCGGTGGATGCCCGCCAGGTCATTTTGATGTTCAATGCCGCGGCGGAGACCATGTTTTCCTGCCCGGCCAGCCAGGCCATCGGCATGCCGCTCACGCGCTTCATCCCGAAACGTTTTCATGCCCACAACGCCGAAGTTTTCCAGCGCCAGGAGCAGCGCCAGCGGGCCGGGGACCCGGCCGACGGCTCCGCGGGACTGACGGATGTCACCGTCGGCCTGCGCATGAGCGGCGAGGAATTTCCCGCCGAGGTGTCCTTCTCGAGTGTGCGCAAGTCAGGGCATTTGCTGCATACGCTGATCATCCGTGACGTGACCAGCCGCGTGCGGGCCTACAAGGCGCTGGAGCGCAGCAACCTGGACCTGCAGCAGTTTGCTTACGTCGCTTCCCACGACCTGAAAACGCCCTTGCGGTCCATCGGCGGATTTGTGCAACTGCTGGAGCGCAACCATGCCGACAAGCTCGATGAAAAAGGCCTGTCGCTGATCCACCGGACCACCGCTGCGGTCAGGCGCCTGGAGCAGCTCACGGAAGACCTGCTCTCCTACGCCCGCATCGAGGCCGAGGTCAGGCAGTTCGAGCCAGTGGACATGACGGAGGTGGCGCGCGAGGTTGTCCATCTGCTGGACGCCGCGCTGCAGGCGGCCGGCGCGACCGTGACGGTCCACGGCCTTCCGCCAGTGCGCGGGGACCGCACGCAACTGGCCCAACTGCTGATGAATCTGGTCGGCAACGGCGTCAAATATTGCCGAGATCAGGCGCCGCGGGTGGAGATTAGCGCAGTGCAGAAGGACCGCGAATGGGTGTTCTCGGTGCAGGACAACGGCATCGGCATCGACCCGCGCCACCATGACAAGGTGTTTGAGGTTTTCAAGCGCCTGCACACCCAGAACGAGTACCCCGGGACCGGCATCGGCCTGGCGGTCTGCCGGCGCGTCGTGGAGGGGCACGGCGGCAAGATCTGGGTGACTTCTGCGAGCGGTGCGGGAAGCACGTTCAGCTTTACACTCCCGGTGTATCTACCTGAGACCTTCCATGAAACTTGAACCTGTCGCCAAGTCCCGGATCGCTGAAATTTTGCTGGTCGAAGACAATGAAGACGATGTCTTTTTGACCCGTGAAGCGTTTGATGCCGCCAGCCTGAAGGTGAACCTGCATCATGTAGACAATGGCGAAAAATGCCTGCAGTACCTGCGCCGGCAGGGCGTGTACGCTGAAGCCCCGGCACCTGACCTGATCCTGCTGGACATGCACATGCCGGTGATGGATGGTTACGAGGTGCTGGCCGAGATCGTCAAGGACGAGCGCCTGCGCCATTTTCCGGTGGTGGTGCTGACCACCTCCTACGAAGCCGCCGACATCAGGAAGATGTATGACCTGCGCTGCAACTCCTACATCACCAAGCCGGTCGATTTTGAAAACTTCGTCAAGATGATTGCGCAAATCGCCGGCTACTGGCTGACGGTGGTGGTGGTGCCGGATCACGAGCAGGCACCCTGAATGCGCCGGACGGACCCGCCTGATCGGCAGGCATGCCAATAATTCTGGTCATTGAGGACGATCCGACACAGCGACTGCTGACCAGCACTGTTTTGCGCAGCGCCGGGTACGAGGTGGCAGAGGCAGAAGACGGCGCGAGTGGTCTGGAGATGGCACGTGCGCTCAACCCCGCGCTCGTTGTATGCGATGTGGTGATGCCGCGGATGAACGGCTACCAGTTTGTCGCAGCGCTCAAGCAGGATGTGACGCTGTCGACCATCGCGGTGATCCTGCTGACGGCGATGACCGAGCGTTCGCACATGCGCACAGGAATGACCGCCGGCGCTGACGACTATCTGTCCAAGCCGTTTCGGGGGGCCGAACTCCGTCAGTCCGTGGCGACACTGCTCGCCAAGCGTGCGGCCCAGACCGAGCAGTATGTGCGCGGGTTCGAGCAGAAGATGAACGAAGCGCTGGAGGAGCAGAAAAAGACGCTGTCCTTGCGCTATGAAAGGCGTCTGCTGCAGGAACTCAATGGCCGGTGGGACACGCAGGACGAAGCCCATTCGGGTACCCAGGACAAGCAGGCGACAGTACTTGTGGCCAATGTTTTCAGTCTTATCCGGCGACGTATTCCGGTGCAGCAGCGGGCCGTCGCGACCCGGCGTGTGTATCAGGCGGCGAGCGATGCGCTGTATATGTTCGGAGCCAGTCTGTTGGTGCCATCCGGGGATGATCTGCTGGCCGTTTTCCCCACAGCCCCCGACTCGGAACCGCCAGGGTCGGGGCTGATTGCAGTTCGTGCCGCATTTGCCCTTCAGAAGATTGTCAACACCGTGTTCCAGTCCATGGTCCTGGAAGCCATCTATGTCCCGGAAGGGGCGGACCCCGCCAGCTTGTCACTTGCCCTCTGCCATGGGCAAATTTCACTGATTCGTTTCAATGATCCGCTTCACGGCGGGGAAAGCTTGACCCTGGCATGCGGCGAGGCGGTGGACACTTGCAGGGCCCTGGGTGAGCACGCCCGCGCTGCAGGTTGGCAGGTTTGCTGCGTCGAAGCAGTGCTGGCCGGCATTGCCCGGGCAGTCAGGACCGGGGCGGCGGCCGTGGTGTCGATCAATGCGCAGGGTCAGGGCGTTCTTGCCCAGGAGCTGCACGCGCTGGCTGAGGCATGAAACCGTTGTCGGCTTCAGGAAACGGATCCCCCCCAGACGCTGAATTCCAGCGACTGGCGCGTTTGCGGATGCTGTCGGTCATGGACACGGAGCGCGAACCCATGTTTGACGCGCTGACACGGTTGGCCGCCGACCTTTGTGGCACACCAATTTCACTGATCAGCCTGATCGACGAAAAGCGGCAATGGTTCAAATCCAATCTCGGGCTCGACGGTGTGGAACAGACGGATCGTGAGATCGCGTTCTGTGCACATGCCATTGGGGGAGATGAACTCATGGAGGTCTGCGACGCACAGCAGGATCCCCGCTTTGCAGTCAACCCGCTGGTGACTGGCGAGCCCCACATCAGGTTTTACGCTGGTGCGCCGATTGTCATGCCCGGGGGGGAGCGGCTCGGTACCCTGTGCGTGATTGACCGGCAGGCCCGCCAACTCACGGATGATCAGCGCCGGAGGCTGGGCGATCTCGCCGAGGTGGTGGTACAGGCACTGCTCCAGCGCGAACGCTCCCACTATCTCGATATTGTGGGTGATGAAGCCCGCTTCAAGGTGATTGCCGAGGCGTCTCCGCTGGGGATTTTCCAGACGGATGCTGCGGGCAATTGCACTTACACGAATCCCCGCTGGCGTGAAATTTACGGCATTCCGCTCAAGCAGAGTCTGGGTGCCAAGTGGCGGGAGATGATTCACCCGGCTGATCGCGAATCGTTTTTCCAGAAATTGGCCCAGGCCGCGCAGCGCGGCGGCACCCTCGGCATGGAGTACCGCCTGCTCCGGTTTGGCACGGAGGTGGTCCATGTCCGCGCCCAGGCGCGTACCGTGACTTGGGGTGACCCGCCGCAGCGTGGTTTTGTCGGCGCGGTGGAGGACATTTCACCTTATAAGGAGGTCGAGTCGCAGTTGCGCGCCAGCAATGCCTTTCTGGACCGAGCTGAACGGATCGCCGGCGTGGGTGGATGGGAGGTGGACCTGCGACAGCAGAAACTGAAGTGGACCGACCAGACCTGCCGGATTTACGACATGGAGCCCGGCTTTCAGCCCGCTCTGGACGAACACCTGAAATATTTTTCACCGGACGCCCAGCAGTTCATCCGTCGCACCGTTGATGAATGTATGGCCAGCGGCACCCCGTGGGATGTGGAATTGCCGATGCTCACCTCGAAGGGACGCGCGATCTGGATCAGGTCGGTGGGCCGGGCGGAAACCGAGGATGGCAAGCCGGTTCGTCTGGTGGGCGCGCTGCAGGACATCACCGCCAAGCACATTCTGGAAGAGAGACTGCGTCAGGGACATGCTCTGCTGCAGGCAGTTCTGGACAATCTTCCCGGCGGATTGAGCGTGTTCGACGGGGAACTGCGGCTGGTGGCGCACAACCGCAAGTTCCGCGATTTGCTTGATCTGCCCGACAGTCTTTTCGCAGGCCCGGTGACGTCGTTTGAGAGCATCATCCGCTACAACGCCGAGCACGGAGAATATGGGGTCGGTGACCCTGAAGAGCAAATCCGGTTGATCGTGGAACGGGCACAGGTACCGCAGATTCATCAGTTCAAGCGGAGGCGCATGAACGGCACCGTGCTGGATATTCGTGGGGCACCCATGCCGGGTGGCGGTTTTGTGACAACCTATGTCGATATCACTTCTGCCGAACTGGACAAGGCTGCTTTGACCGAGAGTGAGGAGCGGCTCTATCGGGCGCTGGACGGGTCGGGCCTCATTCTCTGGGATATGAACCTGCAAACGGGTGTGGTTTATCTCTCTGAAACCTGGTCGGAATTGATGGGCGGACCCTCCCGGACAACCTTCTGCAGTCTGGAGGAACTGGGGGCGTTCATCGACGACGAAGACCGGCTGGCCGCCAGGCAGGCGCTTCATGCGGTTCTCAAGGGCCAGACTGCAAGATATTCGATGGAGTTGCGCATGCGCAAACCCGATGGCAGCCAGTTGTGGGTGCACAGCGTGGGAAGGGTCGCCGATCGTGCGGATGACGGCCCTGCACTTCGCATTGTGGGAACCATGCGTGACATCACTGAACGCAAATTTTCTGAACGGGAGCTCCTGCTGGCGCGTGATGCGGCCGATGCCGCAAACCGTGCCAAGAGCGAATTTCTGGCGACCATGAGCCACGAAATCCGGACGCCGCTCAATGGCGTCATCGGCCTCACCCGGTTTCTGCTTGAAGACCAGCTGACGCCGGTTCAGCGCCAGCATGCCGAACTGATTGACAGCAGCGCGCAGTCCCTGTTGGGCCTGATCAACGATTTTCTTGACTTCTCCAAGGTGGAGGCCGGCGAGTTGGCCATTGAAAGTGTGGCCTTCGACCTGCACGCCCTGCTGGGTGAGCTTGCCCGGTTGTATGGCCTTCGGGCGCGTGAGAAGAAGCTGTTCTTCGGTCTGGATATCGATGCCGGGGTGCCCCAGTGGGTTCGCACTGACCCTGCGCGCTTGCGCCAGATTTTGAACAATTTGCTGGGCAACGCGCTGAAGTTCACCGCGCATGGGCATGTGAATTTGCAGGTGACGGCTCTCCTGACGTCCGCAGGAGACGCCACCATCCAGATCGCGGTGTCGGACACCGGCATTGGCATTCCCCCGGAAGTGCAACGCCGGCTTTTTACCCGCTTCACCCAGGCGGACAGTTCAACCTCCCGCAAGTACGGCGGAACCGGATTGGGCCTGGCCATCGTCAAGCAGCTTTGCGAGTTGATGGGGGGGCGTGTCGAACTGGACAGTACCCCGCAGCGGGGTTCAACTTTTAAAGTGCTTCTTCCTGTGGCGCTCGCTGACGAGCAGGCCACGCCTGTGCCGCGGCCTCTGGCGCCCGCGGCAGAGGTCCACGCAGCCCGCATTCTGCTGGCAGAGGACAACCCGACTAACCAGATAGTGGCCACGGGCGTGTTGCACAGGCTGGGTTATGCCGACGTGACCGTGGCCGGTGACGGGAAGCAGGCGGTCGAGATGGCGCTGAACCGGCCCTTCGATGCGATCCTGATGGACTGTCATATGCCTGAAATGGATGGTTATGCCGCGACGCAGATGCTGCGAGCCCGTGGCTGCACGCTGCCCGTGATCGCGATGACCGCCAATGCCATGAAGGGAGACCGTGAGAAATGTCTCGCGGCGGGCATGGACGACTACCTGACCAAACCGGTCGAAAGGCAGGTCCTCGGCGAGATGTTGGCGCGCTGGCTGTCGCGTCCATCGGCGCGGGACAGACCTGAACATGGCGACGCGCTGCAGGCCCCGCAAAGCCCTGTTGTTTACGACAGGGCTGGCGTGGCCAGACGGTTTCAGGGGGATGACGAGCTGCTCCCCCGTGTGATTGAGTCGTTTCTGACGCACACGCCGGACCTGATCGCCCGACTCCGGAGCGCAGTGGATGGGCGACGGCGCGAAGATGTGCAACTGCTGGCGCACACCGTGGGCGGATCGTCGGCGACGCTGGGCGGCGAAGCCTTGCGCCGGACCGCTCAGGCGCTGGAACAATGCGGCCTCCAGGGCGATGGTGATGCGATGGACCGGCTGATGGCCGAGCTTGTGCAGAATTACCAGGATTTTGTGCGGGCCCTCGGCGAGCCCCTTCCCTGAAACTCCCTCGCCTCCCTGCGGCATGGCTCCGCGTGCCGGCCGGGACAATACAGGCTGGACAAAAATGCAGAAGGACTTGTGATGATTGTGCGTTTCCACATCGACCCACTCGGCGGCGGTTTGTATGAGTACCGCGTGAGTTATGAAGGCGAAGAACTGTTTGGCGATGCCGGCCTGAACAGCGTCGAGCAATGCATCGTCGCCGCCACCGAAGGCCTGGGCCAGGACGCGGTGGCCGCAGAGGTGGCCTACCGAGGCATTGTCAGCGGCACCTACGCGCTGGCGTCGCTGGCGTTGATGTCGGCGCAGATTGCCGAACATGCCTTGCAGACCACGGAGGCGATTGAAGAGGTCGCCGCGAGGCCGGGAGCTTCGTAATTCGTCAAGCGCGCCGCAGGGAAGGTGCGCCTAGATCTCCCCCCGACGCTGTTCGAAGTAATCGCTCCACACCTGCAGCCGTGCCGACTCCACATGCAGCCGCAAAAAGTCGCCTTGCCCGACATTGGACAACTCGTAGATGGCCTCCAGTCGCTGGGACTCTGCCTTGATCAACTGGCCCAGTGCCTTCAGGTAGCGGGCCAGTTCCTCGTGGGTTGGTTTTTCGGATATTTCCATACCAAAAATTCTAGGCAAAACCCTGAAGCGGAGAAAGTCAAAAACGCAGGCAGTCGCCCCATGCGCGTGTAGGATTTTGGCTAAGTACTTGATAAGTGTGAACTTTTTGTTGTTGTGCCGGGAGCCTGCACAAACAAAAACAGCGCATGCTGGATGCGCTGTCTGAAAAAAAGGTGACGGACCTTGACCCCGGCACTGGCTCGACAGTTAGGGCTGCTTGGTTCCCCATCTGACCCGGTTGGCCGCTTCACCATGCGGGAAGGCCCGTCACTGACTATTGTAAGGGCGGCACGTCGGACTTAAAGGGGTGGCGCAGAAAAAGCCCCACGCGCTCGCGCCTTAGAATCGACGCCATGTCTTACCTCGTGCTTGCCCGCAAATACCGCCCCCGGAATTTTTCTGAAATGGTCGGGCAGTCGCATGTGGTGCAGGCCCTGGGCAATGCGCTGACGACGCAACGTCTGCACCACGCCTACCTGTTCACCGGCACGCGGGGCGTTGGCAAGACCACGATCTCGCGGATTCTCGCCAAGTCGCTGAACTGCCTGGGCGCTGACGGGCAGGGCGGCATCACCGCCACGCCCTGCGGCGTCTGCCAGGCCTGCACCGACATCGACAGCGGCAGATTTGTCGACTACACCGAGCTCGACGCGGCCTCGAACCGCGGCGTCGACGAGATTGCGCAACTGCTGGAACAGGCGGTCTACAAACCGGTGGTCGGGCGCTTCAAGGTCTTCATGATCGACGAGGTCCACATGCTGACGAACACGGCTTTCAACGCCATGCTCAAGACGCTGGAGGAGCCGCCCGAGTACCTGAAGTTTGTGCTGGCCACAACCGACCCGCAGAAGGTGCCGGCCACGGTGCTGTCGCGCTGCCTGCAGTTCAACCTGCGGCCAATGGCGCCGGAAACCATTCTGGAGCACCTGGGCCAGGTGTTGCAGACCGAAAACGTCGCGTCCGAGCCGCAGGCCCTGCGCCTGCTGGCGCGCGCGGCGCGGGGATCCATGCGTGATGCGCTGTCGTTGACCGACCAGGCGATTGCTTTCGGTTCCGGCCAGTTGCAGGAAGCCAGCGTGCGCCAGATGCTGGGCAGCGTCGATCGCAGCTATGTTTTCCAGTTGCTCGATGCGCTGGCGCGTGGCGATGGCCGGGCGGTGGTCGAGACCTCCGAGGTCTTGCGCCTGAACGGCCTGAGCGCCGCGTCGACGCTGGAGGAAATGGCCACCGTGTTGCAGCGCATGGCGGTGCTGCAGGCGGTGCCGGGCATGGATGCAGGCGACGATGCTTCCGACCCGGACATCGCTGCCGCGGCGCGGCTGGCCCAGGCCATGCCGGCCGACGAGACGCAGTTGCTCTACAGCCTGTGCCTGCATGGCCGGGCCGAGCTGGGTCTGGCGCCCGACGACTATGCGGCGCTGACCATGGTGCTGTTGCGCCTGCTGGCTTTCAAGCCCACGTCGGGGAGCGCCGTCGAGCCCCCAAAAAAGCCGCAGCCTGAGCGTGCCCCGGCTGCCCCGGCCGTGCGTCCGGCTGCTGCGCCCGCGCCAATGCCTGCCGTGGCCGCAGCACCGGTCCCACGTCAGAATTTTGAATCAAATCGGCCTCCAGCCCCCGTCCATCGGGAGCCAGCAGCTCCTGAATTGGTAGCACTGGCAGCGCTGCAGACGCCGCCTTGGGAAGACGAATTGCTGACAACCCCGGCCCCCGCCGCCGAAGTTGTGTCCGTGCCGGAGCCCGTGCCTGCCGCCGCCGGGGCAGCGCCGGCCGCCGTGACGCCGCCGCCGGACAGCCCGCTGGGCGATGAATGGACCGCGCTGGTCAACCGCATGGTGGCTGCCGAGATGATTGCGGCGCTGGCACGTGAACTCGCCCTGCAGTCCGAGTTGCGCTCGCAGGCGGAGGGCGTCTGGACCCTGCGTGTGGAGCGCGAGTCGCTGAACCAGGCCGCCGCGCGCGACAAGCTGCAGGCAGCGCTGCAGACTGCACTGCAGGACAGTGGCCAGGCGCCCAGGCTCACGGTTGAGCTCGGCCCGGTCGGCGACTCGCCGGCGCGGCGCAATGCGGCCGCCGCGCTGGAGCGCCAGCGCCAGGCCGAAGAAACCATACAGAACGACCCGTTTGTGCAGGACATGATGCGCGACTGGGGCGCCAAAATTGTGCCCGGCAGCGTCAAGCCGCGCTCGCCCGCCGCCGCCAAGCCGATATGATTGATCACAAGTTTTAAAGGAAAAATCCATGTTCAACAAAGGACAACTCGCCGGCCTGATGAAGCAGGCCCAGGCCATGCAGGACAACCTGAAAAAAGCCCAGGACGAACTGGCTTTTATCGAAGTCACGGCCGAGTCGGGCAACGGCATGGTCAAGGTCACCATGACCTGCAA
Source organism: Pseudomonadota bacterium (assembly GCA_040385775.1). Taxonomy (GTDB): domain Bacteria; phylum Pseudomonadota; class Gammaproteobacteria; order Burkholderiales; family Burkholderiaceae_C; genus Polaromonas. The sequence goes on along the minus strand of JAZKGR010000235.1, from coordinate 16,978 downwards.
ACATGATGTCAAACGCGTCGAGATCGACCCCAGCCTGCTGGGTGAGGACAAGGACATGCTCGAAGACCTGGTGGCGGCGGCTTTCAACGCGGCCGTGCGCAAGGCCGAAGATTTGAGCCAGGAAAAAATGGGCAAGCTCACGGCTGGCATGCCGGGACTTCCAGGCGGCATGAAACTCCCGTTTTGATAATTTCCGTTCGCATTGAGCTTGTCGAAATGCAGGCTTCGACAAGCTCAGCCCGAACGGTGAAATACATCCACCATGGCTGATTCCAACGCGCTCGAAGGCCTGACCCAGGCGCTGCGGCGCTTGCCGGGTGTGGGCGCCAAGTCGGCGGCGCGCATGGCCTTTCACCTGCTGCAGCATGACACGCAGGGAGCCTTGCAAATTGCGCGCGCGCTCGAGCATGCGGTGCACAGCGTCAAACACTGCACCCTGTGCAACACCTTGACCGAGCTCGACATCTGCAGCACCTGCGCCAATGCCGAGCGCGACCGCAGCAAGCTCTGCGTGGTCGAAACGCCGGCCGACCAGGCGGCGCTGGAGCGCACGCTGGCCTACCGGGGTCTGTACTTTGTGCTGATGGGCAAGCTCAGCCCGCTCGACGGCATCGGGCCACACGATATCGGCCTGCAAAAACTGTTTGACCGGGTGGTGCCACGGGACGCGCAGGGCGAGCCTGTCACAGCGGATGCACGCGAGGTGCAGGAAGTGATCCTGGCCACCAATTTCACGGGCGAGGGCGAGGCCACGGCGCATGTGATCTCGCAGGCGCTCAAGAGCCGCGGGGTGCAGGTCACCCGGCTGGCGCGCGGTGTGCCGGTGGGCAGCGAACTTGAATACGTGGACCTCGGCACCATCGCCCACGCGCTGGTGGACCGCCGCTAGCTAGCTCGCCGCTCAACGCTTTCACGCCATCCCTCCCGACTCCACGCCAGAAAGGCCTCAACATGACTTATGTACGTTTCACTGTCGCCTACTGGTGTGTGCTGGCGGTTGCGCTGCTGCCCATCGCCTGCGCCGCGCTGGCCAAATGGGGCAAGATGACCACCTCGCCGGGCAAGGGGGGTTATGACAACAACAACCCGCGCGCCTGGCTGGCGCGGCAAACCGACTGGCGCGCCCGCGCCAACGCCGCGCAGGCCAACACCTTTGAAGCGCTGCCCTTTTTCTTTGCCGCTGTGATCATTGCGCACCAGTTGCAGGCCTCGCAAGTGCGCCTGGACGTGTTTGCGTTTGTGTTTGTGGTCTTGCGCATTGCCTACGTGATGATGTACGTGGCGGACATGGCGAAAAGCCGCAGTGTGATCTGGTTCTTCGCCTTGCTGGTCAATGTCGGCATTCTTTTTCTGGGCTACCGGTAACGTCTGGTAACTCAAAAAATTTCCGTACAAACCCGCACGGGATGATACCGATGCCGGTTTTTTAGGGCTTGCTTATGCTGTTGCCAACTCATAAAAATACAGAGAGGCCAGCATGAACCCTTCTTTCCCCATCTCGCGCAGGGCCTTCGCCAGCTCCGCTGCTTTGGGTGCGGCAGCCCTGGCCTTTCCTGCGCTGCATGCCCAGGGCAAGCTTGAAAAAACCAAAATTGCCCTGGCTGTCGGTGGAAAGGCCGCGTTCTATTACCTGCCCTTGACCATCACGGAGCAACTCGGCTACTTCAAGGCCGAGGGCCTGGAGGTCGAGATCAGCGACTTTGCCGGCGGCGCGCGCGCGCTGCAGGCGGTGGTCGGCGGCTCGGCCGATGTGGTCTCGGGCGCTTACGAGCACACCATCAATCTGCAGTCCAAGAACCAGATGTTCCAGGCCTTTGTGCTGCAGGGCAGGGCGCCGCAAATCGCTTTTGGGGTGTCCACCAAAAACATGCCCAACTACAAGTCGGTGGCCGACCTCCGTGGCAAAAAAATCGGTGTGTCGGCGCCCGGCTCGTCCACCAACATGATGGCCAACCTGGTGCTGTCGCGTGCTGGTCTCAAGGCCAGCGATGTGAGCTTCATCGGTGTCGGCACTTCGGCAGGTGCCCTGGCGGCCCTGCGTTCGGGCCAGATCGACGCCATGAGCAACACCGACCCGGTCATGACCATGCTGGAGCAAAAGGGAGACGTGAAGATCATCTCCGACACCCGCACGCTCAAAGGCACGGTCGACGTTTTCGGTGGCCCGATGCCGGCAGCCTGCCTGTATGCGCCCCTGGAGTTCATCCAGAAAAATCCCAACACCTGCCAGGCGCTGGCCAACGCCATCGTGCACGGGCTGAAGTGGCTGCAGACGGCGGGCCCGGGCGACATCATCAAGACCGTGCCCGACAACTACTTGCTCGGTGACCGCGGCCTCTACCTTGCGTCTTTCAACAAGGTGCGTGATGCGATTGCGCTGGACGGCCTGATTCCTGATGAGGGGGCCAAGACGGCGCTCAAAGCCCTGGCCAGTTTTGACCCGAGCATCAAGGCCGACAAGATTGACCTCCGCAAGACCTACACCAACGAATTTGCCCTCCGCGCGAAAGACAAATTCAAAGCCTGAGAATATGGCCCCCGCGTTCGCTCGCTTCGAGCCTGCGGCAGCTCTCGACCCCTTGCACTGAAAAGGGGCTCCTGCGCCTGCGGGCCGGCGAAGCCGGTTTCGCGGCTCCTGCTGGTAAAAATCCACGCGACAATGCCTCATGTCTGTGTCTCTTTCCCCTGCCCCTGAATACGCGATTGAACTGCTGGACGTCACCTGCACCTTTCGTTCGCGGGACGATGCGGGGCAGGCCTACACCGCGGTCGGCGAAACCACGCTGCGCATACGTGCCGGCGAATTTGTCTCGGTGGTCGGCCCCACCGGTTGCGGCAAGTCCACGCTGCTTAATATAGGCGCGGGCCTGCTGCCGCCAACCTCCGGCTCGGTCAAGGTGTTTGGCCAGACGCTGGACGGCATCAACACCCGCGCGGGTTATATGTTCCAGACTGAGGCGCTGATGCCCTGGCGCAGCGCCATCGACAACGTCATGGTCGGGCTGCAGTACCACGGCGTTCCGGATGCCGAGGCCAGGGCCCAGGCACAGGCCTGGCTGGAGCGTGTTGGCCTTGCTGATTTTGGCGACCGGTATCCGCACCAGTTGTCGGGTGGCATGCGCAAACGCACGGCGCTGGCCCAGGTGCTGGCGCTGGACCCGGACATCATCCTGATGGACGAGCCGTTTTCAGCGCTGGACATCCAGACCCGCCAGCTCATGGAAAACGAGGTGCTCGATTTGTGGGCCGCGAAAAAGAAAGCGGTGCTGTTCATCACCCATGACCTCGATGAAGCGATTGCCATGAGCGACCGCGTGGTGGTGCTCTCCGCCGGTCCGGCGACCCGCCCGATGGGAGAGTTTGACATCGACCTTCCGCGCCCGCGCAACGTGGCCGAGGTACGCACGCAGCCGCGTTTTATCGAACTGCACACCCAGATCTGGGACGTGCTGCGCGATGAGGTGCTCAAGGGTTATGCCCAGCAGCTGAAGAAGGCCGCATGAACAGAATCGGTCATTGCGGGCTTGATCCGCAATCCATCGGCGGCTTGCTCTTGTGTTCGAGGCATGGATCCCGGGTCGAGCCCGGGATGACGGTGGGTTAACCATGTGGCGCCACCTCAAACCCTCTGACCGCAATCTGCGCGCCTGGCAGATCGGCATGCTGGTCGTTTTCCTGGGCGTGTGGCAACTCGCCTCACGCGATCAGCAACTGGCGTTTTTTCTCGGTGAACCCATCAAGGTGGCCGGCCGTATCTGGTCCTGGTTCCTGCCATTCGGCTTCGGCCCGAGCTTGCTGTTTCCCGATGGCTTGCCGGGCAACGCCGACATCTACCTGCACCTGGGTACCACGCTGCTGGAGACAGTGCTGGCCTTTGGCATTGGCACCGTGCTGGGCCTGGCTTGCGGTCTGTGGCTGGCGCTGGCGCCCATGGCCAGTGCCATCATGGACCCTTACATCAAGGCGCTCAATTCGATGCCGCGCGTGATCCTCGCGCCGATTTTTGCGATGTGGTTCGGCCTGGGCATCTGGAGCAAGGTGGCGCTGGCGGTCACGCTGGTGTTTTTCATCGTGTTCTTCAACGTCTACCAGGGCGTCAAGGAAGTCAGCCCGGTGGTGCTGGCCAATGCGCGCATGCTGGGCGCGAACCAGCGGCAACTGCTGCGCACCGTCTATCTGCCCAGCGCAACCAGTTGGGTCTTCTCCAGCCTGCACACCTCGGTCGGCCTGGCCTTTGTCGGCGCGGTGGTGGGCGAGTACCTCGGGTCAGCGCGCGGTGTCGGCTACCTGATCCTGCAGGCCGAGGGCACCTTCGATGTGAACACGGTGTTTGCCGGCATCGTGGTGCTGACGGCATTTGCGCTGGTGCTGGACGGCATCGTCGGGCGCGTCGAGAAGCGACTCATGAAATGGCAGCCCCGCATCGGGGATACGGAAAAACTCTGATGAACACGCCGGCTGCACCTCTGATTCTGTACTCCGGGCCGTTGAGCATGTTCGGCGCCAAAGTGCAAATCGCCATGCTCGAGAAAGGGTTGGACGTTGAGCTGGTGATGGTGGCCTTCGACATGAAGCTGCTCTACCAGCCCAAACATCCGGAGGTGCTTCGCATCAACCCCAAACATCAGGTGCCGGTGCTGGTGCACGGCGGGCTGGAGCTGTTCGATTCGACGCAGATTTTCGAGTACCTCGAAGAGTTGCAGCCCAGGCCTGCACTGTGGCCGGCCGGTCTGCCCGACAAGGCCCGCGCACGCCTGCTCGAGCACAGCGCCGACGAGGTCTACTTCCCGCCCGTCATCCGCCTGATGAGCCTGCAGGACCAGTTGCAGGATCCGGCGGCGATCGCTGCCTGCGAGGCCTGCGCTGCTTACTACCGCCGCATGGAAGAGCTGCTGCAAGGGCGTGACTGGCTGGCCGGCAGCTATTCGTTTGCAGACATTGCGTTTTACATGGCGCAGTTGTTCGGGGCCCGCATGGGTGCACCGATGGGGTCGGACACACCGCGCCTGCTGGCCTGGCGCGAGCGCATGTCGGCACGGCCCGCGGTGCGGCATGTAGCCGGCGCCATGGGCCGTTATCTGCTGTCGCAGGACAGGGTCTTGCCGGAATTTCTGGCTGCGCTGGTGAAGCAGGGCAGTCACTGAGTCCCCGGTTGGCCATTTGTTTGTTCCGTCCTACAGACGTCGGCCGGCACGGTGGCTACATTGGGACCAGACCAGCGGCCCTGCCGCTGCCTGCAGCCACCGCAAGGACCTACCCATGAATCTCTCCGTCTCCATCGGCCCCATCGTTTCCCTGATTGCCGGCATCCTGATCCTGATCATGCCGCGGCTGCTCAACTACATCGTGGCGATTTACCTGATCGTTATTGGCCTGATCGGTCTGTTCGGTACCGGCTCCCTGCGCCTGTAAGTCCTCAGCGCTTGCCGAGTCCAATCGTCAGCAGGATTTGCTGCTGGGTGGGGGTGCGCGTGGCGATCAGCGCAAGCAATCCAGTCCGATCCAGCGCATTGATGCCGTTGTGCTTGGCAAAGTTGCGGGCGTTCTCGGTGAAGCTCGACGCGGTCGCATAGGTGGCGCGCTTGAGCTGACGCGCCGTCATCAGGGTCAGCAGGGGATGAATTTCGCGAACGGCCAGCGGCTGGCCGGGCCATAACTTGCACACTGCTACCGCTATCGGGCTGTCTTTGCCCTGTTGTGCATTGCGTGAATGAAGCCAGATGGTCACGCCGCCGCCAGCGCCGTGGGACTGGGCGCGGGTCTCCAGGCCACTTTGGGCAAACAGTGTCAGACAGAACGCGTCGAACTGCTGCGGCGACATGCGGTCGAAGAGTTCCGCCTTCCATACTGCGACCGGCGCGGGGCTGACCGCTACCTTGACGGCCGATGGGGGCTGCTGCATGGGCGGCATGGGTGGGCGGCGGGGCGGCGCAGGCTCTGGAAAATCAATCAGCTTTTCGATGGCAACAGGCGTGCTTGGGGGGGCTGCTGGCTTGCCGGGGGCGGGCAGGCGGGGCGGCCCCTCGCCCCTGCCCAGCTTGGCCCAGGGCGGTTCGTAGGCGAGGGGATCGGCGTACATGCCGGAGAAGAGACGGGTCGTCAGGTAACCGCCTGTCAGAACGACGCCCAGCAGCAGGCAGATCGCCCCAGGGAGCCGCAACTCCCGTTGCTTGAGCGACATGATCAGCAGTCCTGCGCCCACGGCCAGCACCAGCAGCCCAAGCAGAAAAACAAAGCCAAAGAGTGACGCAGTCCGGGGGGCTTGGGCGGAAGGACTTACGGCCATGGAATATGCAATCTGATCCGCTACTATTTTGATAGCTGGTTACACAGACTGGATAAGCGCAGAGGGCTGTTCTTGCTTGAAGCCTTGAGCGGGCTAGCGCTTCTTGCTCTTGATCACGGTTTTACCCGAACTGCGCTTGACTGCCTTGATGTTGCTGCGGGCAGGCGCTGCCTTGCGGGCAGTGTTCGCCCGGACCGGCAGGAACATCACCACCTGCTGACCCAGTTTGAATGCGGCATTGGCGCTCACGTCGTTCCACTCGGCCACGCTGGCTGCGCTCAGGCCGTAGCGTTTGGCGATGCTCGCCACGGTTTCGCCCTTGCGCGCCTTGACGGTGCTGCGGCGCGTGACAACCTCGGGGGCGAAGGCCACTTGCGCGGTATCGGCAATATGGCCGGCCACGTCGTTGTCGATTTTGGCGGTGCGCGGCACCAGCAAGGTCGAGCCGGCCTTGATCAACATGCGCGGCGGGATGTTGTTGACGCCGCGCAGATCGGCCTCGCTCATGCCGACGCGTTTGGCCGCATCGCTCACGCTGAGGGTGGCAGGCGCTGTCCATGCCGTCCAGCTGGCGTATTGGCCCTGTGTATAGGCTTCGAAGTTGCGCTGGAATACTTTTGCGTTGTCCCAGGGCAGCAGGATTTGGGGTGTGCCGGATGCAATGATCACGGGCCGGTGAGCCGACGGGTTGAGCGCCTTGAAGTCGGCGAGCGCGACATCGGCGAGTTTCGCGGCCAGCGCCACGTCGATGTCACGCGTGATCAGCACTTGCTGGAAGTAGGGATGGTTCTCGATCAACGGCAATTCGGCGCGGAAAGCCTGCGGATTGGCAACGATGTTCTTGACCGCCTGCAGCTTGGGTACGTAAAGCCGGGTTTCGTCGGGCATGCGCAGGTCCTGGTAGCCGGTGCCCAGGCCGTCCTTTTTGTTCCTCGCGATGGCGCGGCCGACACTGCCTTCGCCCCAGTTGTAGGCGGCCAGCGCCAGGTGCCAGTCGCCGAACATGCCGTAAAGCTTTTGCAGGTAGTCCAGCGCGGCACGGGTCGAGGCCAGCACGTCGCGGCGGTCATCCCGGAAGGCATTCTGCTTGAGGTCGAAGTACTTGCCCGTGGCCGGCATGAACTGCCACATGCCGGCGGCCTTGGCGCTGGACACCGCCTGCGGGTTGAAGGCGCTTTCGATGTAGGGCAGCAGGGCCAATTCGGTCGGCATGTTGCGGCGCTCCAGCTCCTCAACGATGTGGAACAGGTACTTGCTTGAGCGCTCGGTCATGCGCTGGATGTAATCGGGCCGGCTGGCGTACCACTGCTCGCGGTCGGTCACCAGCTCGTTTTGCAGGTCGGGCATGGCAAATCCGCTGCGGATGCGAACCCACAGGTCTGACGGGGGCTGCAAGGGGGCAACCATGCCGGATGCGGCCTGGGCCTGGCTGATAGGCGACAGGGGCCCATTGGGGTAAACCGGTGGGGCGGCGGATGCAGGGGCTGTCGACGTGGTCAGCACCGGGTCGCCGGGCATGCCGGTCGGGCTGGTGCTGGCGCAGCCCGCGAGTACGGCGACAGCGAGTCCAAAGAGAAAGGTTTTGAGGCCTGAAACCGGGCGGGTGAAGCGCCCGCCGAAAAGGGGAGGGGAGATAAAAAGCGGTCGCTGCGGGTCGGTCATTTGAATTGGTTCTTCCACTGCCTGATGGCGGCAAATACGCTGTTGTCGTCATGGCTGGCCGGATCGAAGCGCCGGGCCGCGGCCATGACAGTGGTTTGTCGGGTACGCAAAAATGGATTGATCAGCAACTCCTGGGCCATCGAGGTGGGCAAGGTCGGTTTGCCATCGGCTCTCAAGGCGGTACAGCGTGCATGGTAACCAATTAGTTCGCTATTGTCAGGCTCCACCGCCAGCGCGAAGCGCAGGTTGCTGAGGGTGTATTCATGCGTGCAGCAAACGCGGGTGTTGCCGGGCAAGGCGGCCAGGCGGTCCAGCGAAGCCAGCATTTGTGCCGGCGTGCCTTCGAAAAGCTTGCCACAACCGCCTGAAAACAAGGTGTCGCCGCAGAACAGCAAGGGCCTGCCATCCATCTCCGGCGTAAAAAATGCGATGTGCCCGGCGGTGTGGCCGGGCACATCGATGACTTCAAAATCCAGGCCCAGTGCGCGCACCGTGTCGCCATCCTGGAGTCGCTTGAAGGGCTCGGGAATGGCTTCGCGGGCCGGGCCATAGACTGGCGCGCCGGTCGCCTTGTGCAGTTCGGCGACGCCGCCGGTGTGGTCGGGGTGGTGATGCGTGACTAGAATCGACTCCAGATGCAGGCCATTTTCAAGCAGCACACGCTGCACGGGGGCGGCGTCGCCGGGGTCGACGATGAGGGCGCGCCGGCCATCGTGCAACAGCCAGAGGTAGTTGTCGTTAAACGCGGGGATGGGAATTAGGTACATGCGTCGTTCTTGATGGGCTCACAAATTATAGGTTTCACCGACTGGTTCAGGACCCCGCCCGGCGAGTATTTGCTGGCGTGGGAGCGCGAGCGATTCGACCAGGCGGTGGCGGACATGTTTGGCTACCATGCGCTGCAACTGGGTCTGCCTGAACTCGACGCGTTGCGCGCCAACCGCATGCCGCACAAATGGCTGGCGCTACAGGGTGCCGATGGCGCATCCGCCGCCGCCCCGTCTTCAGGCAAGAGCCCCGATAGGGCTGCTGCGGCAGGTGCAAGTTCCCCGCGCGTGGCACTGCTGACCGAACCTGCGGCCTTGCCGTTTTCGGAAAACAGCCTGGACCTGGTGCTGCTGCCGCACACGCTGGAACTCAGCAGCGACCCGCACACCACGCTGCGCGAGGTTGAGCGTGTGCTGGTGCCCGAAGGCCGCGTGGTCATCAGCGGCCTGAACCCGGCCAGCCTGTGGGGCTTGCGTCAGCGCCGCGCGCACTTCTACCGGCGCCTGGGTTATGGTGAGCTGTTTTTGCCGGAAGCCGGCGAGTTCATCGGTTACTGGCGCTTGCGCGACTGGCTGCGCCTGCTCAGCTTCGAAGTCGAGTCCGGCCAGTTCGGCTGCTACCGGCCGGCTGTCAGCAGCCGCGCCTCGCTGGAGCGTTTCGCCTGGATGGACAAGGTCGGAGAGCGTTCCTGGCCCATCTTTGGTGCGCTGTACTTTCTGGTGGCAGTCAAGCGGGTGCGCGGCATGCGCCTGTTGGAGCCGGCCTGGAAGACGCAGAAGGCCACGGCAAACGCACCGGTGGCCATCGCCAACCAGGTCAGGCGGCCTGGCGCATTTTTACTTCCCCCTGAGCGCTCTACCCTGGACCCCGACGCATGACTGACACCCCGCCAACCGCAACCCAGCATGTGGTGATTTACACCGATGGCGCCTGCAAGGGCAACCCCGGCCCCGGCGGCTGGGGCGCGATGATGACCACCGGTGACAGCGTCAAGGAACTGTTTGGCGGCGAGTTGTCGACCACCAACAACCGGATGGAAATGACGGCCGTGATCGAGGCGCTGTCGGCGCTGAAGCGGCCCTGCCGTGTGACCTTGCATGTCGACAGCCAGTACGTGCTCAAGGGCATGACCGAGTGGATCAAGGGATGGAAAGCCCGCGGCTGGCGCACCGCCGCCAAGGAGCCGGTCAAGAACGTCGACCTCTGGCAAAAACTCGATGCGCTGGTCAGCGGCAGCGGCCACACCATCGAATGGATCTGGGTGCGCGGCCACAACGGCGACCCCGGCAACGAGCGGGCCGACCTGCTGGCCAACAAGGGCGTGGACGTGGCGCTGGGAAGGCGCTGACGGTACGTCGCCTGCCTGCGGGGGCACGAAAAGCTGCACCATAAGCGTACATAGCATTGGCCGTTGGATGCCGCCACCAATTGGTAAACGCCTTGTAAAGCTGTCCAGCAAGCCCCTATGAAACAGGCCCAAAAGATGCGTAGGGCATGGCGTCCTGCTACATTGGAAGTTTGTATCTTTTCCATTACAAGTTTTCTTCTCCCATGGCATCAAAAGCAATTTACGCAGTGGTTGCGGTCGCCGGCATCGCGCTGGCCTCCGGCGCCGCCTGGTGGTACCAGAAACCGAAGGCTGCGAAGGGCGAACCGCCCGTGGCGGGCCAGGCACCCGCGGGAGGCGCCGGCGGCGCTGCAGGCAAGCCGGTAACTGTGGAAGCCGCGAAAGTCGAAGTCGTCCGCCTGGTCGATGATGCGCAGGCGGTAGGCAGCTTGCGCTCCCGCCGCAGCGTGGTACTGCGCCCCGAGGTCAGCGGACGCATCACGCAACTCAATTTCACCGACGGCCAGCGCGTGCGCAAGGGCCAGGTGCTGGTGCAGTTCGACGATCAACTCCCGCTGGCCCAGGTCCAGCAAAGCCAGGCCGAACTGTCGATTGCCCAGGCCAACCAGAAACGCAACCAGGAACTGGTGGCGCAGAATTTTGTCAGCCAGCGTTCGCTCGACGAAAGCGCCGCCAACCTGCAAGTCGCGCAGGCCAAGCTCTCACTGGCCAAAGCAACTGCAGCGCGCCTGAAAATTGTCGCGCCCTTCGACGGCATCGCCGGCATCCGCATGGTCAATGTCGGCGATTACCTCAAGGACGGCGCCGACATTGTCAACATCGAGGATATCGATGCGCTGTTTGTCGACTTCCGTTTGCCCGAGCGTTTTCAGAGCAAGGTCAAGCGCGGCCAGACGGCGGTGCTGGACATTGATGCCTTGCCGGGCCGCCGGTTCACGGCGCAGATCCAGGCCATCGACCCGCTGATCGATGCCAACGGCCGCTCGGTGGGGATTCGCGGCTGTATCGACAACCGCCAGCTCCAGATGCGCCCCGGCATGTTTGCGCGTGCCAACACGGTGTTCAGCGTGCGAGAGGATGCGCGCGTGATTCCCGAGGAAGCCATTGTTCCGCAGGGCAACCGCCAGTTCGTCATCAAATTGCTGGAGGGCCCTGACGCGCAGACGCGCACCACCAAACGTGTTGAGGTCAAGGTGGGCATCCGCAGCCCGGGCAAGGTTGAAATCCTTGAGGGGCTGGAGCCTGGCGACACCGTGGTGGCTGCCGGCCAGCAGCGTGTGCAGCGCGATGGCACCGTGGTTTCCGTGGTCCAGGTCGCAAGCGCGGCTCCGTCGCCTGCCGGGGGCCCTGCGCGGCCCGCCGCCAGCACCGCGCCCATCGTGCCCGCCCAGCCCGGTGCCAACCCTTGCGGTGCGGTGGTGGCCGAAGCGCCCGCCCGAAGTGGCCCGGCGACCGGCCAGGCCGCGCCCCAGAACAAACCGTCGCCTGCGCCCGCACGCAATCCCGCCTGACATGAGCGCTACCGACGCCACCGCCTGCCATGCAGCTCGCTGAAATATCCATACGCCGCCCCGTCTTTGCGACGGTGCTTTCACTGCTGATCCTGCTGGTGGGCGCGGTCAGCTTTGACCGCCTCACGGTGCGCGAGTACCCCAAGATCGACGAGCCGGTGGTGACGGTGACCGTGCGTTACCCGGGCGCCTCGGCCGAGGTGATCGAGTCGCAGATCTCCAAACCGCTGGAAGACTCGATCGCCGGTATCGATGCGGTGGACGTCATCACCTCCATCAGCCGGGCTGAACAGAGCCAGATCTCCGTGCGTTTCCGGCTCGAAAAAGACCCTGACGCGGCCGCCGCCGAGGTGCGTGACCGGACCTCGCGCGTGCGCAACCGCCTGCCGCAGGCCATCGAGGAACCTGTCATCGCCAAGGTCGAGGCCGATGCCTTTCCGGTGATCTTCCTGACCTTCTCCAGCGACAAGCTGTCGCGGCTGGAGATCAACGACATGGTCAACCGCATCGCCAAGCCACGGCTGCAGACCGTCACCGGTGTGGCCGACGTGCGGATTTACGGTGAGCGCAAATACGCGATGCGGGTCTGGCTCGATGCGCAAAAGCTCGCCGGCTACCGGCTGACCTCGCAGGACGTGGAAGACGCCATACGCCGCAGCAACCTCGAGCTGCCGGGCGGGCGCATCGAATCGCAGCAGCGCGAGTTCAGCGTGACCTCGCAGACCGACCTGGTCCGCCCCGCGCAGTTTGCCGACATCACCATCAAGAGCGTCAATGGCTTCCCGGTCAAGATCCGCGACGTGGCGCGCGTGGAAGAGGGCGCGGCCGACGAACGCAGCGCCGTGCGCCTGAACGGACGCGACGCGATTTCTGCCGGCGTGATCCGCCAGGCCACGGCCAACCCGCTGGACCTGTCCACCGGCGTTCGCGAAATGATTCCCAAGCTCAAGCAGGACCTGCCTGAAGACGTGGTGATCGACATCGCCAACGACAACTCGGTGTTCATCGACCGCTCGATCAAAAACGTCTACACCACCATCGTCGAAGCCGTCGTGCTGGTGGCGCTGGTGATTTTCGTCTTCCTGCGGACTTTCCGGGCCTCCATCATCCCTCTCGTCACCATCCCGGTGAGCCTGGTCGGCACCTTCGGCTTGATGGCGCTGGCGGGCTTTTCGATCAACACCCTGACCCTGCTGGCGCTGGTGCTGGCCATCGGCCTGGTGGTGGACGACGCCATCGTGATGCTGGAAAACATCTTCCGCCACATCGAGGAAGGGCTGGACCCGTTTTCTGCCGCCATCAAGGGCGCGCGCGAAATTGGCTTTGCGGTGATCACCATGACCGCCACGCTGGTGGCGGTGTATGCACCGCTGGCCTTCACGCCGGGCCGCACCGGCCGGTTGTTCATCGAGTTTGCGCTGGCGCTGGCCGGTGCGGTGGTGGTGTCCGGGGTCGTGGCGCTGACGCTCACGCCCATGATGTGTTCGCTGCTGCTGCGCCACAATCCCAAGCCGAACCGTTTCGACCGGGGCATGGAAAACATCCTCAACCGATTTTCCGACGGTTATGGCAACTTGCTGCGCTGGATCGTCACCACAGGCTACAAGCCGGCTGCCGGTGAACGCGGAGTCGGCAGCGCGGTGCGGCGCTTTTTCCTGCAGGCGCGCTGGATCGTGATCGGCGGCATGATGCTCAGCGCCATCGGCATTGCGCTGGTCTACCCGAGCATGCGTTCCGAGCTCTCGCCGATCGAGGACCGCGGCGTGATTTCGTCCAACATCACTGCGCCCGACGGTGCCACGCTGGAGTACACCAACCGCTACGCGCGTGAACTCGAAAAGCTCGGCCAGGAGTACCCCGAATTCGACCGCATCTTTGCCAATGTCGGCAACCCGTCGGTGTCGCAGGGCAACGTCACTTACCGCACGGTGGACTGGGACGACCGCAAGCGCAGCACCATTGATCTCGCGCGTGAACTCGGCCCCAAGCTGGCGGCGCTGCCGGGTGTGTCGGCCTTCCCGATCACGCCACCCTCGCTGGGCCAGGGCTTCCGCGAGCGGCCGATCAACTTCGTGATCCAGACCTCCGACAGCTACCAGAACCTGAACCAGGTGGTGCGGCAGATGCTCGACGAGATCGCCAAGCAGCCCGGCATCCTGCAGCCGGACGTGGACCTGCGCCTGAACAAGCCCGAATTGCGCATCGACATCGACCGCACCCGCGCGGCCGACCTCGGTGTGCCTGTGGACGTGGTGGCGCGCGCCATCGAAACCATGCTGGGCGGGCGCAACGTCACGCGGTACAAGCGTGATGCCGAGCAGTACGATGTGATTGTGCAGATCCAGTCTGCCGGGCGCAGCACACCCGATGCCATCGACAGCATCTATGTGCGCGGCCGCAACGACATCGTGATCCCGCTGTCGGCGCTGGTCAAGGTCAGTGAAACCGTCAGTCCGCGGGAATTGAATCACTTCGGGCAGCGCCGTTCGGTGACCATCTCCGCCAACCTGTCGCCCGACTATTCGCTGGGCGAGGCGCTCAACTACATGAACGAGGCGGCGGCCCGGGTGCTCAAGCCCGGATACACCACCGACCTCAACGGCACCTCACGCGAGTTCCGTAACTCCCAGGGCGCGCTGGCCATTGTTTTTGTGCTGTCGCTGGTGTTCATTTTCCTGGTGCTGGCCGCGCAGTTTGAAAGTTTTGTCGATCCGCTGGTGATCATGCTGGCCGTGCCGCTGTCCATGATTGGCGCGCTGCTGGCCCTCAAGTGGTCAGGGGGCTCGCTCAACGTCTATTCGCAGATCGGGCTGATCACGCTGGTGGGGCTGATCACCAAACACGGCATCCTGATTGTCGAGTTCACCAACCAGTTGCGTGAGCACGGCATGGAGATGGTCGATGCGCTGGTCAAGGCAGCCTCGCAGCGCCTGCGCCCCATCATGATGACCACCGGCGCCATGGTGCTGGGCGCCTTGCCGTTGGCGCTGGCCAGCGGCGCCGGCGCCGAGAGCCGCCAGCAAATCGGCTGGGTGATCGTGGGCGGCATGTCGCTGGGCACCGTGTTGACGGTGTTTGTGGTGCCTGTCATGTATTCGCTGTTTGCACGCAGCAAGGTGCCGGGCGCGAAAACCGCGGTCGCGGTGGAAACGCCAGTGCCCCACCATGACGAACTGATCGCCAACAAATAGGCCTGGCCACACAAGGCCCGAGGCGTGGGGGCCTTAAATGACCCCGTCGAACATCATCACATCAACGTCTTCGCCTGCGGCCACATTGCCCTGGCCGTGGTGCAGCACGATCAGGCCGTTGGCCTGGGCCATCGATGAGAGCACGCCCGAGCCCTGATTGCCGGTGGTCCGGACCTGCAGCGAGCCGTCGGCTGCCGTGCTGACAGTGCCGCGCTGGTACTCGGTGCGGCCGGGTTTCTTGCGAATCGCCTCCAGGCTGCGTGCCTTGAGCAGCGGCGGCGCTGCAGCGGTGCTGCCCATCATCTGCAGCAGCGCCGGGCGCACAAAGGCCAGAAAAGTCACCATCACCGCGACCGGGTTGCCTGGCAGGCCGAACAGGATGGCCCCATTGGGATTGCTATTATTTTGGGAGCTGCCTACGCTCGTGGATAAAGGGCTGGAGCCTGATTTGGCTTGAATAATCCGGCCGACGGCCATGGGGCGACCCGGACGCATGGCGACGCGCCAGAAGGCCACGTCGCCGAGTTTTTTCATCATGGCCTTGGTGTAGTCGGCCTCACCGACGCTGACACCTCCCGAGGTGATGATGGCATCGGCCTGGGCCGCCGCATTCGTGAAAGCGGCTTCCAGCAGCGCCGGGTCGTCGCGCACCACCCCCATGTCGATGACTTCGCAGCCCAGCCGCCTGAGCATGCCGAAGACGGTGTAGCGGTTGCTGTCGTAGACCGCGCCTTCGCGCGGCGGCTCACCGAGCGAGAGGATCTCGTCGCCGGTAGAGAAGTAGGCCACCCGCAGCGGCCGCAAGGTATTGACCGTTTTCATGCCCAAAGAGGCCACCAGCCCAAGACGGGCGGGGGTGAGCAGCTCACCTTTTGATAGCGCCGGACGGCCCTGCATCAGGTCTTCACCGCGCAGCCGGCGGTTGTCGCCGGCGCTCAGGAGCCTGGCGGGGACGGTGATGCTGTCGCCCTGGACGCTGACAAACTCCTGCGGCACGACGGTGTCGAGACCGGCAGGCATGATGGCGCCGGTCATGATCTTCAGGCATTCGCCGGGTCCCACCGTGCCTTGCCAGGCCTTGCCGGCCAGCGCGGTGCCAACTACCTTCAATTGCAATTCATCGCTCGAACTCAGGGCCGCGCCAGCCAGGGCATAACCGTCCATGGCCGAGTTGTCGTGCGGAGGGACATCGAAAGGCGAGACCACGTCGTCGGCCAGCACCCGGCCCAGTGCTTCGAACAGCGGCAGTTCCAGGCGCTCTGTGACTGGCGCGACCAGCAGCGAGAGAAAACGCGCCACATCGGCGGCTGACAAGGCCTGCGGGTCGTAGCCCTGCAGTTCGGCCCCGATCTGGTCTATGGATTTCACGGGAGGCTGCGTCACGGCCGCAGGGCTTCGAGCTGGTGCAGTTCGGCCAGCGTGTTCGCGTTAAAAAAGGCGCGCGGGTCGTCGCCCGGCAGGTTGAAGGGCACCAGCACGGTCTTGTGTTGCGCCGTCCAGGCGTCTATCTTGCGTCCGCCACCGCTGGTAAACACCGCCAGGCTCTCCAGCATGCCGGAGCGCATCAGGCAGAACACCGGCTGGGCGCGCAACTGTCCGTCTTCCTCAGGCGCGGCAACCACAGCGAAGTCGGCGTTCTCGCGCGCCAGCGCTTCTGCAAGGCGAGGCACGAGGTCTTCGCTGAACAGCGGCGTGTCGCAGGGCACCGTCAGCATGTAGGGTGTTTCGCAGCGCTCCAGCCCGGTGATGAAGCCGGCCAGCGGCCCTGAAAAATCGCCCATGCCGCCGGCATCGGGCCAGACCGGCACACCAAAGGATTCGTAGGCCGCCAGGTTGCGGTTGGCGTTGATCATGACTTCGCCGACCTGCGGCGACAGGCGAAGCAGAGTGTGCAGCGCCAGCGGCACGCCGTTGAAATTCTGCATGCCTTTGTCCACGCCGCCCATGCGTGAGCCGCGTCCGCCCGCAAGGATCACGCCGGTGATTTCTGCGCCGTCTATCGTGTCAATCATTTATTTGTCGGGCCTAGCCGCCTATGTAACTCATCTCGACGCGTTTGCCGCCATCGGCGCCCGGCACGGCAACATCCGGCGGCAGCGCGGCACGCAACTCCGAATAACGGTCATCGCGGCGCTGCCAGATGTGGGCCACAGCCGAAGAAATCTGTTCGTCCGAATAGTTGCCACTGCGCAGCAGCGCGCGCAGGTCATGG
>JAZKGR010000234.1:0-18969 GCA_040385775.1 Pseudomonadota bacterium | reverse complement strand
GCCGAAGGCGAGTTCGAGCGAGACCCCGTTTTCGGCGAGCACCGCAGGTTGCCCGTAGCGAAGCGCAGGGACCCAGACCATCGGGTCGCCTTTTCTTTTGCTTACTTTTCTTTTGGCGACGCAAAAGAAAAGTGAGTAGCCGCCGGGCTACCCCCGGCAAGCTGGCGAACTACTAACCAACGAAGCAGTGAGGTAGTCGGCATACATGGATCCCGGATCAAGTCCGGGATGACACCGGAAGCGGGATCCGGTCAGGGCCCGCCGTACAACCACGGCACATCGAGCAAGCGCTCACCGAGCAGCTTCATCGAGAGATCCCGGCCCCAACGGGCCACGCCATCCAGATGAAAAACCCGCCCGTTGCGAATGGCACGTGCCTGAACCCGTGCATTGCGCTCCCAGCGGTTCAAGGCATAACGGTTCAGCATGAGCGGCACGCCGAACGCGGGGTCCAGCGCCTGCGTCAGCGCGCGGCCGAGTTCTGCGGCGTCTTCGATCGCCATGCCCGCCCCCTGGGCCAGGTAGGGCCGCATCGGATGCGCGGCGTCGCCGAGCAGGGCCACCCTGCCCAGCGCGTGTTCGTGCGCGCCCTGCATGGGCGGGCGGTCGTACAAGGCCCAGAGCCGCCAGCCGGGGACGGCGCGCACCAGGTTCTGTAGCGGTGCACAGCTGCCGGCCAGCGCTGCGTGCAAGCCCGCAGCGTCGGTGCCGTGGTCCCAGTTGTCGCCATCGCCCCCGGTGCGGCCCTCCACAACGACCACCACATTGAGTGATTTGCCACCGCACACCGGGTACTGCACCGCGTGCAGTTTCGGTCCCAGCCAGACAGTGACCTGGCGGGAACGCAGGGCCTCGGGCAAGTCGGCCTGTGGCAGCAAGGCGCGGTAGGCCAGGTGGCCGGTAGCGGCTGGCAGTCCGTCGCCCAGCAGCCATTGGCGCACCGGGCTCCACAAGCCGTCGGCACCCACCAGCACCTCGCCTTCCACCGGCGGGTCGTCCCCGCTTTGTACCGTGACGGCTTCCGCGTTCTGAGTGAATGCACTCAGGGTGTGATTGAGTTTGAGAACAACGCCGGCTTGCTGCGCTGCCCCCAGCAGCACACCGTGGAGGTCAGCACGGTGCACCGTGGCATGCGGTGCGCCATAACGCTGCGCGATGGTGTCTCCCAGGCGCAGCACGCCCAGTGTTTCACCCGAGACGGCGCTGCGCACTTCCAGCCGATCGGGAAAAGCGGCCACTGCCGCCAGCGCATCTGCCAGGCCCCAGCCATGCAGGACCTTGACCACATTCGGGCCGAGCTGGATGCCGGCGCCGACCTCGCTGAAGGTGGATGCGCGCTCGTAGAGGCGCACGTCCCAGCCGGCGCGCGTTGCGGCCAGCGCGGCGGCCAGCCCGCCTATGCCCCCGCCCGCGATCAGCGCCTGCAATTGCGTCTCCGGAAAATCAAGTTTTTAATGCCGCATCAAGCCAGCAGCTGGCGTAGAACAAAAGGCAGGATGCCGCCATGGCGGTAGTAGTCGACCTCAATCGGTGTGTCGATGCGCAGGATGAGTTGCAATTGCTGCTGCGTGCCGTCGGCGCGCGTCACGGTCAGCGTTGCCTCGCTTTGCGGCTTGAGGTCCGGGTCGGGCAACACATCAATCACCTCGTTGCCGGTCAGGCGCAAGGTCTGCCACGAGTCGCCTGGCTTGAACTGCAAGGGCAACACGCCCATGCCGACCAGGTTGCTGCGGTGGATGCGCTCGAAGCTGCGCGCCACCACGGCCTTGATGCCCAGCAGTTGCGTGCCCTTGGCGGCCCAGTCGCGGGAAGATCCGGTGCCGTATTCCTCGCCGGCAAAAATCACCGTGGCTTGGCCCTGGTCCATGTACTTCATGGCCGCGTCGTAAATAAACATCTTCTCGCCGCCTGGCTGGAACAGCGTGACACCGCCCTCCTCGCGCGAACCGTCGGGGCCGGCCGGAATCATCAGGTTCTTGATGCGCACATTGGCAAAGGTGCCGCGCATCATGACCTCGTGGTTGCCGCGGCGCGCGCCGTAGCTGTTGAAGTCGGCCTTCTGCACGCCGTGCGTCAGCAGCCACTGGCCGGCCGGCGAGCTGCCCTTGATCGAACCCGCCGGCGAGATGTGGTCGGTGGTGATGGAGTCACCGAACAGCGCCATGATGCGGGCGCCCTTCACTGACACCGCGTCCTTCTGGCCGCCCGCCGCCGGGTCCATCGCGAAGCCTTCAAAGAAAGGCGGCTCGGCAATGTAGGTGCTCTTGGGCCACGTATAAGCTGTGCCGGTCACGCCCTTGATGTTTTCCCACAGCTTGCCGGGCTCGCTCTTGACCTTGGCATAGTTTTCGCGGAAGGCCTTGCCGTTCATCGCGAACTTCATCAGCGCATAAATTTCGTCGCTGGTCGGCCAGATGTCGCCGAGGTAAACGTCCTTGCCGCCCTTGCCTTTGCCGACGGGCTCGGTCATCAGGTCGCGCATCACGGTGCCGGCAATGGCGTAAGCTACCACCAGCGGCGGGCTGGCGAGGAAGTTGGCCTTCAGGTTGGGGTGGATGCGCGCTTCAAAGTTGCGGTTGCCCGACAACACGGCGGCGCAGACCAGGTCGCTCTGGGTGATCGCGTCATTGATCTCGGGCGTCAGGTCGCCGGCATTGCCGATGCAGGTGGTGCAGCCGTAGCCAGCCACCGCAAACCCCAGTTTTTCCAGGTAAGGCAACAGCCCGGTATTGGTCAGGTACTCGGTCACGATGCGCGAGCCAGGCGCCAGCGAGGTCTTGATGTGCGGCTGGACCTTCAGGCCCGCCTCCACCGCCTTTTTGGCCAGCAGGCCGGCCGCCAGCAAGACACTGGGGTTGGAGGTGTTGGTGCAGCTGGTGATGGCGGCGATCAGCACATCGCCGTTGCCAATGCTGATGCCCGTCGTTTTCGGGGTGGTTGCCGGGGCATCGGACTTGGCGGCAGCCAGGGTCGGGCGGTTGCCCTCCATCTCGACCACCATGCGCGGCGCGCCTGCAGGCGTGGGCGGCGCACCCGGTGCGGTGTCGGGCTGCGCTTGCTCGGTGCGCTGCAACAGGTGGCGCGTGGCCAGCATGGCGGCCGGCTGGTTGAAGCCGTTCTCTGCATTGGGCTTGCTGAACAGCGAGGCGAACTGGCTCGCCACCTGGCCGAGTTCGATGCGGTCCTGCGGACGTTTGGGGCCGGCCAGGCTGGGCGTCACATCGCCGAGGTCCAGCTTGACGACTTGCGAAAAATCGATCTCGCCGGGCAGCGGCACGCCAAACAGGCCCTGCGCGCGGAAGTAGGCCTCAAAGGCCTCGATCTCGCCCTTGGTGCGGCCTGTGCCAGTGAAGTACTCGATGGTTTTTTCATCGACCGGGAAAAAGCCCATGGTCGCGCCGTATTCGGGCGCCATGTTGGCAATCGTCGCGCGGTCCGGCAGCGCCAGCGTGCGTGTGCCCTCGCCGAAAAACTCGACAAACTTGCCGACGACTTTCTGCTTGCGTAATTCTTCGGTCACGCGCAGCACCAGGTCGGTCGCGGTCACGCCTTCGCGCAGCCGGCCGGTCAGCTCGAAGCCGACCACGTCGGGCGTCAGCATGTAGACCGGCTGCCCCAGCATGGCGGCCTCGGCCTCGATGCCGCCCACACCCCAACCCACCACGCCGATCCCGTTGATCATGGTGGTGTGGCTGTCGGTTCCCACCAGGGTGTCGGGGTAATACACGCCGTCGCTGCCCTTGTGCACGCCACGGGCCAGATACTCCAGGTTCACCTGGTGCACGATGCCGAAGCCCGGCGGCACCACGCCGAAGGTGTCGAAGGCCTGCATGCCCCACTTCATGAACTCATAACGCTCGCGGTTGCGCTGGAATTCCAGCTTCATGTTCAGGTCCAGCGAGTTTTTCTTGCCGTAGTAGTCGACCATGATGGAGTGGTCGACCACCAGGTCCACCGGCACCAGTGGCTCGATGCGTTTCGGGTTCTTGCCGAGCTTGATGGCAACGGCGCGCATCGCGGCCAGGTCGGCCAGCAGCGGCACGCCGGTGAAGTCCTGCAGCACCACGCGGGACACCACAAACGGGATTTCCTCTGTGCGGTCGGCATTCGGGAACCAGTTGGCGAGTTGCCGCACATGTTCGGCACTGACTTTTTTACCGTCGCAGTTGCGCAGCACCGACTCCAGCACGATGCGCATGGACACCGGCAGGCGGGAGACCTTGGGAAACTGTTTGGCCAGAGCCGGCAACGAGTGGAACTTGCCGGTCTTGCCGGAAGCGGTCTTGAAGGTTTTGAGGGTGCTGGCGAACTCGTGGGCCATGGTGAACTCCTGGGCTTATTGATTTTTGCGACTGCTTATTGTCATCCTACAAGCCTTGCCCGCAATGTCTGTAGGACTTGACAGCCGATGCAGGAAACTGAAGCCTAAACCCCGGAATCCGGCAGGTAACGCACCGCCAGCACCCCGTCAATCGCCCGCAGGTGTTGCAGCACGGCCTCGCTGACCGGGCTTTCGACATCGACCAGGGTGTAGGCCATGTCGCCGCGCGACTTGTTGACCATGTTGTGGATGTTCAGGCCGGCCTGCGCCATGGCGGTTGAAATCTGCCCCAACATGTTGGGCACATTGGCATTGGCAATCGCCACGCGGTAGGCTGATTCGCGCGCCATGGTCACGGCGGGAAAGTTGACCGCATTGACCACATTGCCGTGTTCCAGGTAGTCACGCATCTGGTCAACCACCATGATGGCGCAGTTTTCTTCGGCCTCGCGCGTGGAGGCGCCCAGATGCGGCAGCGCGATCACGCCCCCGTGGTGGTTCAGGGCCGCCGAGGGGAAGTCGCACACATAGGCGCGCAATTGCTTCGCGTCCAGCGCGGCCAGCATGGCGCTTTCGTTGACCACGCCTTCGCGCGAAAAATTGAGCAACACCGCGCCCGCACGCATCAGCTTGAGGTTGTCGGTGTTGACCAGGTCGCGTGTGGCGGCCACCAGCGGCACATGCAGGGTCACAAAGTCCGAGTTTTTCAGCACCTCGGCCACACTGGCGGCCTTTTTGACCTGGGCCGGCAGGCTCCAGGCCGCATCGACCGTGATGTCGGGGTCATAGCCGAGCACGTTCATGCCGAGTTTGATGGCCGCGTCGGCCACCAGGCAACCGACCTTGCCCAAACCGACAATGCCCAGGGTGTGGCCGGCCAGCTCAAAGCCAGCGAAGTTTTTCTTGCCCTCTTCGACCGCCTTGTCCATGTCGGCCATCGCGGGATCGAGGCTGCCGACAAAACGCAGCGCCGGTGCAATGTTGCGCGCGGCCAGCAGCATGCCGGTCAGCACCAGTTCCTTGACCGCATTGGCATTGGCGCCCGGCGCATTGAACACCGGCACGCCGCGCGTACTCATGGCCGCCACCGGGATGTTGTTGGTGCCGGCGCCGGCGCGGGCAATCGCCTGCACGCTGGCCGCAATATCGAGCGCGTGCATATCCGCCGAGCGCACCAGCACGGCGTCGGGCTCGGCGATGTCCTTGCCGGTACTGTAACGCTCTGCGGGCAGGCGTCTGAGGCCGTTGGCCGAAATCTGGTTGAGCACCAGAATGTTCAGGCGCTCTCCCGGCGGCTTAGCCATGCTGGGCCTCAAACTCCTTCATGTAGGCCACCAGCGCCTGCACCCCTTCAATGGGCATGGCGTTGTAGATCGAGGCGCGCATGCCGCCGACCGACCGGTGGCCCTTGAGCTGCAGCATGCCGCGCGCCTGTGCGCCCTTGAGGAAAGCCTCGTCCAGCGACTCGTCCTTCAGCTTGAAAGGCACGTTCATCAGCGAGCGGTCTTCGCGCGCGATCGGGTTGCTGTAGAAGGACGTGGCGTCGAGGTAGTCGTACAGCAGTGCGGCCTTGGCCCGGTTGTGTGCTTCCATGGCTTTCAGCCCGCCCAGCGCCTTGATGTGTTTGAACACCAGGCCGGCGATGTAGATCGCATAGGTCGGCGGCGTGTTGTACATCGAGTCGTTGTCGGCCTGTTGCTTGAAGTCAAACACAAAAGGCGTGTGCGGGATGGCCTGGCCGATCAGGTCTTCGCGCACGATCACCAGCGTCAGGCCCGAGGGGCCGATGTTCTTTTGCGCACCGGCGTAAATCAGGCCGTAACGGCTGACATCGACCGGACGCGACAGGATGTTGGACGACATGTCGGCCACCAGCGGCACAGCGCCGGTGTCGGGCGTCCAGTGGTACTCGACACCGCCTATGGTTTCGTTCGAGCAAATGTGCACGTAAGCGGCCTCGGGGTCCAGCTTCCAGGTTTCGAACTTGGGCACGCTGGTGAAGCCGTTGGCCTCGGAGCTGGCGGCGATGTTGACCTTGCAGTAGTTTTTGGCTTCCTTGATGGTTTTTTTCATCCACTCGCCGGTATTGACGAAGTCGGCGCCGGCATGACCGCGCAAAAGGTTCATCGGGATGAAAGCGTTTTGCCCGAGCCCGCCGCCCTGCAGGAACAGCACCTTGTAGTTGGCGGGAATGGCCAGCAGTTCACGCAAATCCGCTTCGGCCTGGGCGTGGATGGCGATGAACTCCTTGCCGCGGTGGCTCATTTCCATCACCGACATGCCGGAACCGTTCCAGTCGAGCATTTCGGCGGCGGCCTGGCGCAGCACCGGTTCGGGAAGGGTCGCCGGGCCGGCGCTGAAATTGAAAACGCGTGTCATGGAAAGGCTTTCTATGGAGGGGAAGAGTCGGCCTGGCAACCCGGCCGGGCCCCAGACCGCACAGCATACAAGAAAGTACTTCCCACAAGGCGCGCAGCACCCGCGCCGCCTACCCGCTTACCAGGCGTATTGCGCTGCCGCCTTGCGAACGCCGAGCCACTGCAGTTCTGCCAGCACAGCCACGGCCACCGCCTGCACGGCGATAAAGGCCTGGCCCAGCAGGGTCGGCGTGGCAAGCCCACCGAACAGCAGCGCCAGGCATCCGAGCACCCAGACACCGTTGGCCGCAATCAGCAACCAGACCAGCGCCTGCGGGATGACGGGGCGCGTAGCAATAAAGGCGATCAGCGCCACATAGCCGAACAGCGCCCAGCCGGAGACCGCCAGCAGTTCCTCGGACAAGCCCAGCAGCGGGGCGAGGTAAGCGGCCAACAGCACCTGCAGCAGCCCGGTGGCCACGCCGGTGGCGGCGTCCAGCCATAACACACGGCGCAGGAAATGCGGGGAAGCTGCGAGGGAAGACAGGGAAGCGAGAGCAGACATGAAAAACTCCTTGGGTTGCGATGGCGGGTACACCAGGTGCCGCATTCAGCCATCCGTCGATGCGGCCATGGCGGCAATGATTGCCGCGCCTCCGCAGCCAGGCGATAACCTCGCAGGTAATGGCGCTGCAGCCGCCAGGCTTTACGATGGCGTCATGAATGCAAGCCTTCACCCCCCTGCACGCAGCCCACGCCCCACCCCCAAGGCCTTTGGCGACCACTTGCGCCACTGGCGCCAGCACCGGCGCCTGAGCCAGCTCGACCTGGCCGGCGAGGCCGACATCTCGACGCGCCACCTGAGCTTTGTCGAAACCGGCCGTTCGGTGCCCAGCCGCGAGATGGTGCTGCGCCTGTCCGAACGCCTGGACATCCCGCTGCGCGAACGCAACACCCTGCTGATCGCCGCCGGTTACGCGCCGCTGTACCGTGAGCGGGCGCTGGACGACCCGGCGCTGGCTTCGGCCCGGCAGGCGGTCGAGCTGATCCTCAAAAGCCATGAGCCCTACCCTGCGCTGGCGATTGACCGGCACTGGAACCTGGTCGCGGCCAACCGCATGGTGCCGCACCTGCTGGTCGGCATTGACGCGGCCCTGCAGCAGGCGCCGCTCAATGTGCTGCGCCTGAGCCTGCACCCGCAAGGCCTGGCGCCCAGGATCGCCAACCTCGGGCAATGGCGCGCCCACCTGTTCGAGCGCCTGCGCCAGCAAATCGCGGCGACTGCCGACCCGGTGCTGGTGGCGCTGCTGGAAGAGCTGCGCACTTACCCGCAGACCGAAGGCGCCGGCGATTTGCACCTGGACGGAGAACACCTGGGCGTGGTCATGCCTTTTCGCTTCAGCACGCCGGGTGGTGTGCTGAGTTTCATCAGCACCACCACCATCTTCGGCACGCCGGTGGACGTGACCCTGCAGGAGCTGGCGATGGAAACCTTTTTCCCCGCGGACGAGTTCACGGCGCAGGCGCTGCGTGATCTGGCGGCTCAGGGTTGACGGCAATTTGCTATCTATTCGATAGCTGCTTACCCCCGGTGGCTGTGGGCTGAATGCCTTTTTTGTCAACAGGTTAGCTGCAGGGCCAGCCAACGCCCAAAGCGGCCTGTCGGTCCCGGCTGACAGACAGCGGGGCCTGCCTCCGATCACCAGACCTGTGTACCGCGCCTAGATTGGGGAATTGCCAATCAACACCGGAGCATCCCCATGGACACCACGAAACCCACCACCGCCGCCCACGACCACGAGACCCTGTGGGACCTGATCAAGGACATCAAGTTCGGCATGCTGACCCATAGACACGGCGACGGTAGCTTGCAGGGCCACCCGCTGACCACGCAAAACAAGTCCATCGACGAGAACTCGACGCTTTACTTTTTCATCTCGAAGAAAAGTGAAATGGCGTCGCGCCTGGGCCAGGACAACAACGTCAACGTCGCCTATGCCGACACCGGCGCCGACAACTACGTGTCGATTGCCGGCAAGGCCGCGCTGTCCAGCGACCAGGCCACCAAGGAGCGCCTGTTCAATGCCTTCGCCAAGGCCTGGTTTCCGGGCGGCGTCAACGACCCCGACCTGCAGTTGCTGGAAGTGCGCATCACACACGCCGAGTACTGGAACGCCAAGGACAGCAAGCTCACGCAGCTGTTCAAGATGGCCAAGTCCGCCATCACCGGCGAAAGGCCGCAGAATATGAGTGAGCACAAGGAGCTCAATGTCTGAGCGCCAAGCCAACCGGAGCCGCTGATGCCTTTTATCCCCTTCAACAAGGCCACCGATCCGGCCGCGCCCGATGACCTGCGCGTCAACACCACCGCCGTGCTGTTTGTCGAGGCCTCGCGGCCCGACCTGCTGGGCGAGACCACCATCCACATGCTGGGCCAGGGTTCGACGGTCAATGCGGTGACCCAATCCATAGGCACGGTAGTCAGCGAGATCGGCAGCCTGGTGGCTGCCAAGCGCCACTACCTGGCAACGCCGCCCGATGGGGGTGCCAGCACGGTCTACATTGCGCCGTGGAACGTGAGCTACGTCCGCCCCAACCTGCCGCTCGCGCAGGACTTCTGGTACATCAAGTTTGTCGATGGGTCTGAGTTGCGCATTGTTGATCCGCTGCCCGAAGGTTTGTAGACAAGGTCCGCCATAAAAAAAGCCCCGCAGCTTGCGCTGCGGGGCTTTTTTGCGCTGCCGCTCGCTCGCGGCATTCCGTATTGCTCCCAAAACGGGAACATGATAAAGTTCAGCGATGCGAATCATTGCCTTAGGCACCCTGCGCGACTTTTGGGTCAAACACCCCGACGCGCTGGAGCCGCTGAGCGCCTGGTATGCCCTTACCAGCCGCGTCCGCTGGGCCTCGCCGGCCGATGTCAAGGCGGCATACCGCAATGCAAGTTTTTTGGCGGACAACCGGGTGGTATTCAACATCAAGGGAAATGACTATCGCCTGGTCGTGGCGATGCACTACAACCGGCAAATCGCTTACATCCGTTTTATAGGAACCCATCGCCAGTACGACCAGATCGACGCCAGCAAGGTCTAAATTCAAGGTGCAACCATCATGAACATTCACCCCATCCACACCAAAGCCGATTACCGCGCGGCGCTGCAACGCATAGACGCGATTTGGGATGCCAAACCCAAGTCACCCGAAGCCGACGAGCTGGAAGTGCTGAGCCTGCTGGTCGAGGAATACGAAAAAAAGAACATCACCGTGCCCGACGTTGACCCGGTCAGCCTGCTGCTGCACGTCATGGAAGCACGCGAACTGAGTCGCAAAGACCTGGAACCCTACATCGGTTCCCGCGCCCGCGTGGCCGAAGTGCTGAACCGTGTTCGCCCTTTGTCACTGGAAATGATTCGGCGGCTGTCTGCCGGGCTTGAACTGCCTGCGGACTTGCTGATTGCGGGGTATGAGTTGAGGGAGGTGGCGTGATGGTGACGACCAGTATGCCGTTTTGGCTCACCCTTGGAAGGGGAGACTACAGCTTGATCTTGCAAGTGGCCGGTTATCGGTTTTGATCGATTCAAACTAATTTCGAGGCAGGCCACACCTCATAAATACGACCAAAAGATAAGGGAGAGTCATGGCGCGCTACTCAGAACACGACACCAAGAAGATATACGACGCGGCACAGAACTTTCGCGACAACTGCCTACTCCGCGATGGCTCCCTAGTTTTTGACGGCGCTGCACTTTGGAAACCCGATCTGCTGGGGCGAATCCACGAGGCGTTTGTGGCAACGCCCGACGAAGGTGATCGATCCTTTGTCGACAAATTCAGGGATCAGGTCAACCCAGCTGGGCAGGAAGTAGTTCGCCTTGCTGGCGAACTGCTCTGCGTGTACTTCTTGTTTCCGTCGAGCGTCGGGGGCTTCCGAAAGCGGCAAGTTGTCAATGAAGTGTTCGGATGGGTCGGGGACAGTCTCCCCGATACTAGCCTTGTGTCCAAGGCATTTGAGCGCGGCATCGGCAGTGGCGGTCAGGGCTACAACACCCGTCGCCCGTTCGAAATAGCGTTCCTTATCGAGTTTGCAATTGCATGGAAGAAGCTCAGCCCCGACGAGCGAGTGGCAACAGCTGCTGATCCGTGGCGCTTCCAAGCGCTAGTCGAAGGCATTGATGATGCAGAGTCAAAGCAACTTCGGCACATGTTGCTCCACCTGCTGTTCCCTGACTCCTTCGAGCGAATCGCGAGTGGAAACCATAAGCGCCGAGTCATCGCGGCGTTCTCCGGCCTGATCACAGACGAGTCGGACAATGAAGACCAAAACCTCTTGGCAATCCGGCGCGCCCTCGAGGCTTTGCTACCGAATCGCGATCTGGACTTCTATTGGTCGCCGCTGGAAGCCGCGTGGTACGACAACAGCGAGGGTGGTCCAGCAGAGGGTGCGCCGCTCGAGGTCATTCAACACAAGAAACAAATCGTGCTGTTTGGGCCACCGGGAACTGGAAAGACATTCCGCGCCAAGCGACTGGCTGAAAGGGTCCTCCGTTCAGCGGCGCTGTCAAAAATGGGGCCTGCGCGATATTTTCAGTCGCAAACAGACATCGAGGCGGCCATCAAGAACAACGTACACCGTTTACAGCTTCATCCCTCCTACAGCTACGAGGACTTCGTGCGCGGCCTGCATATCTCGGACACCGGCGCAACAGAATACCGTGCTGGTTACCTGCCCCGGTTGATCGCGGACATCGAGAGGCAGCCCAGAGAAGATCGCTTGCCGCACGTACTGATCCTCGACGAGATGAACCGCACCGACTTGAGTCGGATGCTGGGCGAGTGCTTCTCGTTGTTGGAAGATCGAAACCAGACTATCGAATTGCCAGCGCGCAACGGGAACGGGGAAACCCTCAAGTTGCAGATTCCCGATGATCTGTTTGTGATTGGAACGATGAACCTGATCGATCAGTCCATTGAACAGATCGACTTTGCGCTGCGTCGTCGCTTCCTGTGGCTGTTGTGTCCTTTTGATGCCGATGCGCTATTGGGTGCTGCGGAAGCAAAGTGGAATGACCTCAAGTGCGGGCTTGCTTGGGACCGGGTTGAAGCTGATTTTCGGCGACTGGCAGGAGCGGCCTCAGCCTTGAATCGCGAGATTAACGACAGTCCCCTGTTAGGTTCGCAATATGAAATCGGACACACCTACTTACTCGATGTGGTCGTATTCCTCCGGAACTTCCTTGGCCCGCGTCCGACACGCAAGCAGAACTACCTCTGGAACAAGAAAGGTGATGCGCTTGATCCCGTCACTCAGGTCTGGAATCTGTCTCTGCGTCCTCTATTGGAACAATACTTGGCCGGACTCGATGCCAACTCGCGCAACGCTGAACTGGACAGATTGGCCAAGGTGCTTCTCAAGCCTTCGGTGGTTGAGTGAAACTTATCGCCAAGGATTGTTCGCCGCTGAACCCGCAACCAACGGCGGCAGAAGCTGATTGGCTGCGCAGGGTCGCAGCGAGCGTTCGAGCCGGTGATTTCGTCGTCCCGATCTCAGGCAACCGAGATGATGACGAGCCAATTGTGTACTGCTCATGGGATGGAACGTGGTGGGCTGGTCGGTATGTCGGCTCCCTGTCGTTCGAAGGACGCAGTTTGGTCATCGAGCCACGTTTCGGTCTTGACACATTGAGAAACTGGTTGTTCGAAGCAACTTCGGTTGTACTGACCGAGTCGCCAGGACGATTGCGCCAAGACGAGTCCTTCATCGCGCAGTTGTTGGCATCGGTCTGGGCGCACGGCTTTGTCGAAGCCGCGCGGCACGGACTGCCAGCTCTTCGTAGGGATGTAGCAACCAAGGGGCCGACGATCCGTGGGCGACTGGATGTCACTGCCTCGATTCGACTGATCGCATCTGCTGGCCGGGAAGTCGTCTCCGTCCGATCAGAACGGTCATTGGATCACGCGGCATCAGATGCAATCATTGCAGCCTATGGAGTTCTGCGACGGTGGCTCGGCGTTCCTGACGAACAGTGGATGCCTGCCCGTGTAAAGGAACTCATCCCTCATCTCCTGGCTGTCACTGGCCCACGCCCACGCGTGCCCACGAAATCCGAACTTGACCGGATTCGCTACACGCCGATCACAGCGGGATTTGCACCGATTGCGGAGCTGTCGCGCCAGATCGCGAACCGCCGGGGGCTGGCTGCCGATGTGAATGCCGGCGGTGAAACCAAAGGCGTGCTCCTAGATGTGGCCGAACTGTGGGAGATGTACGTACTAAGCGTCCTCCGGAAAGCGGCGACTCCGATGTCCGTGAAGCACGGCACGCGGGAGAGAGATGCGTCCAAGAAACTACTCTGGAGTGAGGTCAACAGTCAGGGACTCGGCACGCTGATCCCTGATGCGATCCTCTACGCACGCAACGATGTCCAATGTGTGGCTGACGCAAAGTACAAATCCCTCCATCCGTCTGCGAACGCCCCAAACGGCCCGCGGAGCGAAGACCTTTATCAGATGGCGGCTTACTTGGGTCGGTTTTCCCCTTTGGACGGCAAGGCGGCATGGGGCCTGCTTGTATACCCCGATGACCCGTCTCGAACAACCGTTGCGCCAGCAGAGCAACTCAATCCGTGGAACCTCGATCACGGGAAGAAGATCGTTTTCGCCTCACTGCCCCACGACATGGCACGAGCGACCGAAGAACTGCGAGGTCTGATTTCACAGATGACATTCCAGCGATCCGTGTTGCGTGCTCAAGCCTGACGATTGATATCCGGACGATACGTATGCAGGTTCGATTTTAAAACGGGACAGGTACGTGGTTTTGCCAAGCCACTTAGGCGCCCTGACGCGCTTCATACTGACAAGGTTAAAAAAAAATGGCTCCAAAGAGCCATTTTTACTAGGGAAATGTCCGTATTCCCGCTTGTCAGTCGCCTAAGCCGGCACGCTGTCTTTCACCGTATCGGCCATGTCGGTGTAATCCTTGACCTGGTCGAAATTCAGGTACTGGTAGACCGCGCTGCTGGCCGCTGTCAGCACACCCATGTCGGCCATGTATTCCTGCTTGGTCGGGATGCGGCCCAGCTTGGAGCAGATCGCGGCGAGTTCAGCCGAACCGAGGTAAACATTGGAGTTTTTGCCGAGGCGGTTCGGGAAGTTGCGGGTCGATGTCGAGAACACCGTCGCGCCTTCTTTCACCTGTGCCTGGTTGCCCATGCACAGGCTGCAACCCGGCATTTCCATGCGCGCGCCAGCCGAACCGAGCACGCCGTAGTGGCCTTCTTCGGTCAGCTGTTTGGCGTCCATCTTGGTCGGTGGCGCCATCCAGAGCTTGACCGGGATGTCGCGCTTGCCTTCGAGCAGCTTGGAGGCTGCGCGGAAGTGGCCGATGTTGGTCATGCAACTGCCGATGAACACTTCATCAATCACCGATCCGGCGACGTCGCTGAGCGTCTTCACATCGTCCGGATCGTTCGGGCAGGCAACGATGGGTTCGTGGATGTCGGCCAGGTCGATTTCGATCACGGCGGCGTATTCGGCATCGGCGTCGCCCTTGAGCAGTTGCGGGTCGGCCAGCCAGGCTTCCATGGCCTGGATGCGGCGCTTGATGGTGCGCACGTCCGAGTAACCCGTGGCGATCATCCACTTCAGCATGGTGATGTTGCTGGTGATGTACTCGATGATGGGCTCCTTGTTCAGGTGCACCGTGCAGCCGCCGGCGGAGCGCTCGGCCGAGGCGTCGGACAGCTCGAAGGCCTGCTCGACTTTCAGGTCTGGCAGACCCTCGATTTCCAGGATGCGACCAGAGAAGATGTTTTTCTTGCCCTGCTTGGCCACCGTCAGCAGGCCCGCCTTGATCGCGTACAGCGGAATCGCGTTGACCAGGTCGCGCAGGGTGATGCCGGGCTGCATTTCGCCCTTGAAACGCACCAGCACGGATTCAGGCATGTCCAGCGGCATGACGCCGGTGGCGGCGCCGAAAGCCACCAGGCCGGAGCCGGCCGGGAAGCTGATGCCGATCGGGAAACGCGTGTGGCTGTCGCCGCCGGTGCCGACGGTGTCGGGCAGCAACATGCGGTTCAGCCAGCTGTGGATGATGCCGTCGCCCGGACGCAGCGGGATGCCGCCGCGGTCGCTCATGAACTCGGGCAACTCGTGGTGCATCTTCACATCGACCGGCTTGGGATAAGCCGCCGTGTGGCAGAAGGACTGCATCACCAGGTCGGCGCTGAAACCCAGGCAGGCCAGGTCTTTGAGCTCGTCGCGTGTCATCGGTCCGGTGGTGTCCTGCGAACCCACCGAGGTCATCTTCGGCTCGCAGTAAGTACCGGGGCGCACGCCCTGGCCTTCAGGCAAACCAACAGCACGGCCCACCATCTTCTGGGCCAGGGTGAAGCCGCGCTCGCTGGCAACCGGTGGCTGCGGCAGACGGAACAGCGTGGAGACCGGGAGGCCCAGCGCCCAGCGCGCCTTGGCCGTCAGGCCGCGGCCGACGATCAGCGGAATACGGCCACCGGCGCGCACTTCGTCGAACAGCACATCGCTCTTGAGCTTGAACTCGGCAATCACCTTGCCGTCTTTCAGCGCCTTGCCGTCGTAGGGACGCAGTTCGATCACGTCGCCCATGGCCATCTGGCTCACGTCGAGCTCGATCGGCAGCGCGCCGGAGTCTTCCATGGTGTTGTAGAAAATCGGCGCGATTTTGGCACCCAGGCAAACGCCACCAAAACGCTTGTTCGGCACGTAAGGAATGTCCTGGCCGGTGAACCAGAGCACCGAGTTGGTCGCCGACTTGCGCGAAGAACCGGTACCCACCACGTCGCCGACATAAGCCACCAAATGGCCCTTGGCTTTCAGCGTGTCGATGAATTTGACCGGGCCGCGTTTGCCGTCTTCTTCAGGCGTGACGCCGGGGCGGGCATTTTTGTGCATGGCCAGCGCGTGCAACGGGATGTCGGGGCGGCTCCAGGCGTCCGGCGCCGGCGACAGGTCGTCGGTATTGATCTCGCCCGCGACC
This sequence comes from Pseudomonadota bacterium, assembly GCA_040385775.1. Classification (GTDB taxonomy): domain Bacteria; phylum Pseudomonadota; class Gammaproteobacteria; order Burkholderiales; family Burkholderiaceae_C; genus Polaromonas. The sequence continues at coordinate 3,278 of JAZKGR010000234.1, read as the reverse complement.
TTGAACACGGTCAACATGATGGACTCGGGCACTTCGGGGCGGCTGGTGAACCACTCGGCATCGGCCCAGCTTTGCAACACGGCCTTGGCGTATTTGTTGCCCTTGTCGGCTTTTTCCTTGACGTCGTGGAACTGGTCGAACATCAGCAGCGTGTTTTTCAGGCCGCTGGCGGCCTGGGTGGCGACGCTGTCTTCAGCGTCGTCGAGCAGCTCAACCATCGGGCTGATGTTGTAGCCGCCCAGCATGGTGCCCAGCAATTGCGTGGCCTTTTCACGCGAAATCAGCGCGCACTTTTCGGTGCCGTGCGCCACGGCGGCCAGGTAGCTGGCCTTGACCTTGGCAGCGGTATCCACGCCGGCCGGCACGCGGTGGGTGATCAGTTCGACCAGAAAGGCTTCTTCGCCCTTGGGCGGATTTTTCAGCAGTTCGATCACTTGGGCGGTCTGCTGGGCCGACAGCGGCAGCGGCGGAATGCCCAGTGCGGCGCGCTCGGCAACATGGGTGCGGTAAGTGGCAATGAACTCGGACATCATGGTTTTCTTCTCCTGTACTCAAAAAACTATCAGGGTGGACAAGGGGCCGGATTAGCGCGGCGCCGACGCTGCGGGCGTCACGGGCGGTGCAGATGCAGCGGGCGTTACGGATGGCGCAGATGCAGCGGGCATGACGGGTGGAGCAGAAGCCGTGCCAGCTCCGGCAGCGGCGGGTGGCGGGGCGTCGAGGATGCTGGGGCGCGGGTTGCGCTTGAGCTCCTCGGCAAACACAGCCTGGTCCGGGCTCATGCACTCGTCGGCAATGCGCTGCCCGATCTTCTGGCTCATCAGCATGGATTTGTTGCCGAGCTGCAGCCACATCGCGCCGGCACGGCCGTCTTCCAGGCGGATCGCGCCGGTACGGCTGCCGACCGGGTGCATGCGGAAACGCATCAGGCCGCTGCGCACCACAAAAAAGCCGGGGCGCTTGTCGCTGGGAGTGACAGTCACCGACGCACCCAGCTCGCAGGGGAAGGTGCCGACGTGCACACGTTTGGCCATTTCCAGGTCTTCCGGACTCAGGGTGACATTGGGATCGTCGTCGATGGGCGTGTTCTCTTCGACAGACTTCACCGCCGCCGCTCGCCGGGCTGGCGTGGCGCGCGGCTTGGCTGCAGGCTTGGCGCCGGCTGCCGGAGCGGCGGCCTTGGCAGCGGGCTTGGCAGCAGGTTTTGCGGCCGGGGCTGTCTGGGCCAGCACCAGCGCGGGCGCTGCAAACAACATGGCGGTGGCAAGAATAATTTTCATGGGGGTCCTTGGAAATGGATGGGCCGGAGGGGTCGAATGCGTCAATGGATGGCGGTGGCAGGACTGAACCAGGTTTGCACCTCGGCTGGCAACACACGGCCGGTCTGGTGGGCGCGCTCCAGCACTTGCCAGAAATAGCGGTAACTCGCGCGGTCGTGCAATTGACCGCCAAAAGAGATGGGCGCCCAGTCGGCACGGGCGGCAGCAGCTATTATTTTTGTAGCACTTTCAATCTCGCGCTCATCCGGCGCCAGCGCTTCCAGGATGGGCCGGATCTGGCTCGGATGGATGCTCCACATGCGGGTGTAGCCGAGCTCGCGCGCTGCTTTCAGAGCCGCAGTTTTCATCACTGCAGTGTCACTGAATTCGGTGACAACACAGTGCGAGGGGACTTTGCCGTGCGCATGGCAGGCGGCGGCGATCTCCAGCTTGGCGCGAAGCACCAGCGGATGCGTGAACTGGCCCTGGCTGCTCATGCCGCCGGCCGGAATCGCGCCGCCGTGGCTGGAGACAAAATCCATCAGGCCGAAACTCAGCGACTGCACGCGCGGATGCGCAGCAATGTCGAAAGCGCGGTGCACGGCGGCGGGCGACTCCAGCAGCACGTGGATGGGCAGGGCCTCACAGGACACAGCCGCCAGCGCGGCCACCACGCGATCGACATCGGCAAGCGACTCGACCTTGGGCACCATCAGGTGACTCATCCGGTGCCCGACTTGGCCGGCAATCGCGCCGATGTCAGCCTCAAAAGAAGGATGGTCGAGCGCATGGACACGCACCGCCACGCGCGCGCCGGATGCGGCCGCAGCCACGAGCGAAGCCACCAGCGCCGCATGGTCGGCCTCGCCGCCGACCGGCGCGCCATCCTCGCAGTCCAGCGTCACGTCGAACACGCAGGTGCCGAACTCTTCGGTCATCTCGGCCTGCAGTTGCAGGCTTTTGCGCATCCGTGCCTCGACGCCGCTGTAGTGGTCACAGACAGGCAAAAAACCTGCTGCCGCCTGGGCGCCGAGGAGGATGTCGCGAGGATGTGTCATAGGGGCTTTGTCATTGCGGGCCTGACCCGCAATCCATGCCGCGAAACGTGATGCGCAGCCATGGATCCCGGATCGAGTCCGGGATGACAGCTTCTTTACAGCAGATGCGCCACTCCTGCCTGCTCGCCTTGCAACTCTTCCAGCGTCTTGTTGATGCGTTCCTGGCTGAAAGCGTCGATTTCCAGGCCTTCGACCAGTTTGTACTCGCCGTTTTCACAGGTGACGGGGAAGCCGAACATGGTGTCTTTCGGAATGCCGTACTGGCCATCCGAAGGAATGCCCATGGTGACCCACTTGCCGTTCGTGCCCAGCGCCCAGTCGCGCATGTGGTCGATGGCAGCATTGGCGGCCGACGCGGCCGACGAAGAACCGCGTGCCTCGATGATGGCGGCGCCGCGTTTGCCGACCGTCGGCAGGAAGGTGTTGGCGTTCCATTCCTGGTCGTTGATCATCTTGGCGACGCTTTCGCCATTGATGGTGGCGAAGCGGTAGTCGGCGTACATGGTGGGTGAGTGGTTGCCCCAGACCGTGAGTTTTTCGATGTCGGCCACGGCCTTGCCGGTTTTGGCGGCGAGCTGGCTGGCTGCTCGGTTGTGGTCCAGGCGCAGCATGGCGGTGAAGTTCTTGCGTGGCAGGTCAGGCGCGCTTTTCATGGCGATGTAGGCGTTGGTGTTGGCCGGGTTGCCGACCACCAGCACCTTGACGTTGCGGCTGGCGACGGCATTGAGCGCCTTGCCCTGGGCCGTGAAGATGGCGCCGTTGACGGCCAGCAGTTCGGCACGTTCCATGCCAGGGCCGCGCGGACGCGAACCGACCAGCAGCGCGTAGTCGGCGTCCTTGAAAGCAGTCATGGGGTCGCCATGCGCGGTCATTTCGACCAGCAAGGGGAAAGCGCAGTCGTCGAGTTCCATCATCACGCCCTTGAGCGCCTTTTGCGGGCCTTCGACCGGGACTTCCAGCA
>JAZKGR010000233.1:0-12000 GCA_040385775.1 Pseudomonadota bacterium | reverse complement strand
GATGTCTCCGATAGAGGAACACAAGGCACATGCGCCTGATTTTAGGCGTTTCAAGGGGAAAAACCGAATGTCCCTTGCAGGACATCCCTAGGTTTGAAGCGGGTTTGCGGCAATTTTCGGGGTTTACCCCTGCGCACCTGCGCTCTGGCGAGTTGTTTTCAGACCCAGGCCCACCAGAAAGGTTTCCGACGAATTGGGACGGGAGGCCTTGGGTTTGATCGGTTTGACCACCTTGAAGGTCTCCTTGAACAGCTTGACCAGCGGGCTGTAAGCGCCGCCGTGGAACAACTTGACCACCAGCGCCCCATCGGGCTTGAGGTGGGCCACCGAAAAGTCCACCGCCAGCTCGACCAGGTGCGCAATGCGGGCCGCATCGGCGGTCTCAATCCCCGACAAGTTGGGCGCCATGTCGGAAATGACCACATCGACCTTGGTGAAGCCGCTGTCGGCGCTCAGGGTCTGCTCGAGTTGTTGCAACACCTCGGGTTCGCGGAAGTCGCCCTGGATAAACACCACGCCCTCGACCGGGTCCATCGGCAGGATATCCAGCGCCACGATGCGCCCGTTCAGCGCGCCGACGGCTGCGCCCGAAGGCGACAGCTTGCGGCGCGCGTACTGGCTCCAGGCACCGGGCACACTGCCCAGGTCCACCACGCAGTGGCCGGGCTTGATCAGGCCGAGTGCATCGTCGATTTCCTTGAGCTTGTAAGCCGCCCGCGCCCGGTAACCCTCTTTTTTGGCCAGCTTCACATAGGTATCGTTGACGTGGTCGTTGAGCCACGCTTTGTTGACCTTTTTGCTTTGGGTTTTTACTTTCATGCCCGTATTGTCCTCTCACCGATAATCACGGCATGGCTCAAATACTACTTACCCCCGCCCAGCGCAAAGAACACCGCGCCGAAGCGCACCACCTGGACGCTGTCGTGATGGTTGGCGCCGACGGCCTGACCGACGCCGTCAAGAAGGAAATCGACGCTGCGCTCAAGGCGCACGGCCTGATCAAGGTGCGTGTGCAATCCGACGACCGTGCCGGCCGCGAAGCGATTTTCCAGAGCGTCAGCGACGAGCTCAATGCCGCGCCTATCCAGCACATCGGCAAGCTGCTGGTGTTGTGGCGGCCGATGCCGCTCAAGGAAAAAAAGGTCAATGAAGACCGCATGCCCGGCCCGCGCGACGTCAAGGTGCTCAAAAACAGCAGCCGCTACGGCCAGCGCCCCGAGGTCAAGACCCTGCGCGTGCTGGGCAACCAGCGCCTGACGCCGGGTGGCAGCGTCAAACGCGCGAAGAAACCCCGGTTGCAAAGCCTGAAAAAGCGCTCGCAGGACTGAGTTTCCCGGGAAGCGGCTTCCGGCGCATGGTTTTTGCGTGTTTTGTCCCCATCCATCTCTTTAGATCGGGCGGCAACGCCCATAACTGATCACCATGACCACACCCAACCCGCTGCTCGACTTCGCCGACCTTCCGCTGTTTGACCAGATCCAGCCCGGCCATGTGGCCCCGGCCATGGATGTGCTGCTGGGCCACGCGGAAACCGCCCTGGAGCGGGTCACGGCACCCGACTTCCCGGCCAGCTGGACCGCCATCGCCGGCGTGCTGGACATCGCCACCGAAAACCTCAGCCGCGCCTGGGGTGCGGTCAGCCACCTCAACGGGGTCGCCGATACGCCCGAACTTCGCGCGGCCTACAACGAGGCACTGCCCCGCGTCACCGAGTTCTGGACCCGCCTGGGCGCCGACGAGCGCCTGTATGCCAAATACAAGGCGATTGATGTCGCCAGCCTGAATCCCGAACAGCGCCAGGCGCACAAAAACGCGGTCCGCAATTTTGTGTTGTCGGGCGCCGAGCTCACCGGTGCGGCGAAAGAACGTTTTGCCGCCATCCAGGAGCGCCAGGCCGAACTGAGCCAGAAGTTCAGTGAAAACGCGCTCGATGCCACCGATGCTTTTGCCTACTACGCCAACAAGGACGAGCTGGCCGGTTTGCCCGAGGATGTGATCGCGTCGGCGCGTGCCCAGGCCGAAGCCGAGGGCAAGGACAGCTATAAACTCACGCTGAAGATGCCGAGCTATCTGCCCGTCATGCAGTTTGCCGACAGTTCCGCCTTGCGTGAAACCCTGTACAAGGCCTACAGCACGCGCGCGAGCGACCAGTCACCCGCCGAATTCGCGCGCTTCGACAACAGCGCCGTGATGCAGGAAATCCTGGCCCTGCGGCTGGAAGAAGCCCAGCTGCTGGGCTACCGCAACTTCGGTGAGGTTTCGGTCGTCGCCAAGATGGCCGACTCCCCCGATCAGGTCATCACTTTCCTGCGTGACCTCGGCCAGCGTGCCAAGCCTTATGGTCTCAAGGATGTGGCCGACCTGCGCACCTTTGCATCGGAAAAGCTCGGGCTGTCCGACCCGAAACCCTGGGACTTTGCCTACATCGGCGAAAAACTCAAGGAAGCGCGTTATGCCTTCAGCGAGCAGGAGGTCAAGCAGTACTTCACCGCACCCAAGGTGCTGGCCGGCCTGTTCAAGATTGTCGAAACCCTGTTCGAGGTGGAGATCCGCGCCGATTACGCCCCGGTCTGGAAGCCCGGCGTCGAGTTTTACCGCATCGAACGCGACGGCCAACTGGTCGGCCAGTTCTACCTGGACCAGCCAGCCCGCACCGGCAAACGCGGCGGCGCCTGGATGGACGACGTGCGCGCGCGCTGGCTGCGCCCCGACTCCGGCACGCTGCAGACACCGGTGGCGCACCTGGTGTGCAACTTTGCCGAAGGCGTGGGCGGCAAACCGGCGCTTCTGACGCACGACGACGTGACCACCTTGTTCCACGAGTTCGGCCATGGCCTGCACCACATGCTGACCCAGGTCAACGAACGCGATGTTTCCGGCATCAGCGGTGTCGAGTGGGATGCGGTCGAATTGCCCAGCCAGTTCATGGAAAACTTCTGCTGGGAATGGGATGTGCTCAAACACATGACGGCCCACGTTGACACCGGGGCGCCGCTGCCGCGCGAGCTGTTCGACAAGATGCTGGCCGCGAAAAACTTCCAGAGCGGCATGCAGACCCTGCGCCAGATCGAGTTTTCGCTGTTTGACATGCTGCTGCACACCCAGTGGCAACCGGGCGACGACGTGATGGCCTTGCTGGCCGGGGTGCGCGACGAGTTCGCGGTGATCACCCCGCCGCCTTACAGCCGGACTGCGCATACATTCAGTCACATTTTTTCTGGCGGTTATGCCGCCGGCTATTACAGCTACAAATGGGCCGAAGTCCTCTCGGCAGATGCCTATGCGGCCTTTGAAGAGAGTGCACAAAGCGCCACCGCCACAGGTAGAAACACCGATGCCGAAGCGGTGTCGGGCACCGTTACGGTAGAAACTGGCAGAAAATACCGGCGTGCCATCCTTGAGGCTGGCGGCAGCCGGCCAGCCATGGAGTCGTTCAAGGCCTTCCGGGGCCGCGAACCCTCGATCGACGCGCTGTTGCGTCACCAGGGCATGGCTTGACACCGAGTTAGGAGCACACCATGACATCGACCGCTATGAAATTGACCGCTGTTCACGCGCTGCTGGCACTGGCTGCCGGCCTGAGTGCCTCCGCAGCCTCGGCCCAACAGGTGTTTCGCATCGTCGGTCCGGACGGCAAGGTGACTTTTTCCGACAAACCGCCACCGGCCTCGTCCAACGCCAGGGTCACAGCGGCTGCGACCGACAACAGCGCAAGAGCGGTTGCCAGCAGCTCACTGCCTTTTGAGCTGCGCCGGGTCGCCAGCCAATACCCGGTCACCCTGTTCACCGGCGACAACTGCGGCCCCTGCGGCTCGGCCCGGTCCATGCTGACAACACGCGGCATTCCGTTCACGGAAAAAACCGTGACCACCAACGAAGATTCCCAGGCGCTGCAGCGTTTGAGCGGTGAAAGCATGCTTCCTTTCGCAACCATTGGCAGCCAGCAACTCAAGGGCTTCTCCGACGCCGAGTGGACCCAGTTCCTGGATGCTGCGGGCTACCCGAAATCTTCGGTGCTGCCGGCCAGCTACCGTCCGCCGGCAGCCACGCCGCTGGTCGCCGTGAGCACGCCAGCCGTACCACCGGCCACACAGCCGGGCGCAGCACGTCCCGCGGCTGCCGCTGCACCCGCACCTACACCTGTCACGCCCGCTGCAACGCCGGACAACCCGTCCGGCATCCGTTTCTAAGGCCGCCAGACCAGGCCCGCCGAGGTGCCACCGGCGTCCAGGCCACGCCGGGGCCGGTACTCGCAACCGATCCAGCCGTCCCAGCCGCTGGCCTGCGCCACTTCGTCGATCACTGCAAACAGATAGGGGTAGTTGAGCTCCCCGATGTCCGGCTCATGGCGCTCGGGCACACCGGCAATCTGGAAATGCCCGACCGCGCCTGTCGGCAGGTATTTGCGGATCTTCATGGCCACATCGCCTTCGACGATCTGGCAGTGGTACAGGTCCATTTGCACCTTGAGGTTGGCGGCGCCGACCTCGGCCAGAATCTCATGCGCATGGTCCTGCCGGTTCAAAAAGAACCGCGGCACGTCGCGCGTGTTGATCGGTTCGATCAGCACATCGCGGCCGTTTTTTGCCGCCTCCACCGCGGCCCAGCGCAAGTTGGTTACATAGGTCGGGCGCAGTTCCTCGCGCTCTTGCCCCGCCCCCATCAGCCCGGCCATCAGGTGGATGCGCGGGCAGTCCAGCGCCTCGGCATAGGCCAGCGCCAGCAGCACGCCGGCGCGAAACTCCGCTTCGCGGCCCGGCACGGCTGCGGTGCCCCGGTCGCCGGTTTTTTCCCAGGACTCGGCGATGGATGCAGCATCGGTGCCGCCCGGCGGCGCATTGAACAGCACCTGTTGCAGGCCATTGCCTTTGAGGCGCGCGACCAGTTCCTGCTTGTCGAAGCTGTAGGGGAAAAGAAATTCCACGGCCTTGAAACCGTCGCGGGCCGCTGCTTCAAAGCGGTCCAGAAACGGCAAGTCGGGGTACATCATGGACAGGTTGGCGGCAAATTTGGGCATGGCGGGTCTCTGGAGATATCGTAAAACGCTACTGAATTTATAGCTGGTAGCTCAGGCTGGATGAGGGCTTGAGGCCGATTTGACTCATTTCCTGTCTACCAGCGTGCGCCGAAGGTGCTGCGCAGTTCGTCGATCTGCGCGCCGCTCAGGGGAGCCGCTTGCGCGCCAGCCATGGACAGCAGCTGCGCGGTTTCCTCGAGTTCTTCGAGCACCGCCATGGCTGCGGCCGGGCTGTCGTGCCAGACATTGGGGCCCAGCCGCGCCAGCATCACGGCGCGTATCGGCGTGCCCTGCCGCCCGTAACGCGTGATGGTGTCGCCGACCAGCGCCGCCGCTGCGGCATCGCCTGGGCGGTGGTAGGGGATCAAGGGAACGTGGCCGACCTTCATCACGAAATAAGGCGTGAGCGGCGGCAGCAATTCATCCCCCGTGGCGCGCAGGCTCAGTGCGACACAGTGGGTGCTGTGGGTATGGATCACGCAGCGCGTGGCAGGATCGAAGGGCGCGGCAGCCGCGTAAATGCCCCGGTGCAGCGCGATGGTCTTGCTCGCCGTGTCGCCGCTGAGCTGCTTGCCATCAACGTCCAGCCGGGCCAGCCGCGCCGGGTCGAGAAAACCCAGGCAGGCGTCGGTCGGCGTGATCAGGAAACCACCGCCTTCCGACGCATCCAGGCGAACGCTGATGTTGCCCGCGGTGGCGTGCACATAGCCGCGATCAAACAGGCTTTTGCCGATGCGGCAGATTTCTTCCCGGGCCTGAGTTTCTGTCATGCCAGCATCGTAAAGGCTTTGCTGAAGAAATCGTCGCTGCCGAAGTTGCCGGACTTCAGTGTCAGGTGCAGGCCTTCAGGCGCAACTCCTCCAGCGCCGGAAAAACACCATGGCACCCCGGGATCGATTTGCGGGCCGATCTGCATTTGCGTGATGCCCAGCGCCTGCACGCAGGCGCCCGAGGTTTCACCGCCGGCCACCACCAGTTGCCGCACACCGAGTTGCACCAGCCCGCGCGCCACGGCGGCCAGGGTGCGTTCGACCAACGCACCAGCCTCGTCCACGCCCATGCGCGCCTGCACCGCCTTGACCGCGCTGCTATCGGCCGTTGAGTACACGAGCACCGGGCCGCGCGCCAGCAAGGGCTGGGCCCAGGCCAGCACGTTGGCGGCCGCATCGGCGCCCGAGGCCATATGCAAAGGGTCGATCGCCATCGCCGGATGACCCCGGCCGGTGAAGTCCTCCACCTGCCGGTTGGTCGCCAGCGAACAACTGCCCGATACCACCGCCTGCCAACCCCCTGCGGCCGGCAAGCGGCTGGCCTGGTCCGAAGGCACGATGCCAAAGTTGGCCGGCAGCCCAATGGCCACGCCCGAGCCGGCCGTTACCAGTGGCATGCCCTTGAGCGCCCGGCCCAGGCGCAGCAAGTCCTCGTTGGACACGGCGTCGACAATCGCCACACCGACACCCTCAGCCTGCAATTGCGCCATGCGCTCGCGCACCGCAGCCTCGCCGCGTGCCACCACCCGGTGATCAATCAAGCCGACCCGCCGCTTCGTCTGTGACTGCAGCACCCGAACCAGGTTGGCGTCCTGCATCGGCGTCAGCGGGTGGTTCTGCATGCCGCTTTCGCTCAGCAGTACATCGCCGACAAACAAATGGCCCTTGAACACGGTGCGCTGGTTGTCGGGGAAGGCCGGTGTGGCAATCGTGAAGCCGGTCTGCAACGCATCCATCAGCGCCTCGGTGACCGGGCCGATGTTGCCCTGCGCTGTGCTGTCGAAAGTCGAGCAGTATTTGAAATAAATCTGCTGCGCGCCCTGCGCTTGCAAGCACTGCAATGCCGCCAGTGATTCCGCCACCGCCTGTGCCGGCGCGACGGTGCGCGACTTCAGCGCGACCACCACAGCATCGACTTCGGCGCCCAGCGGAGCCTCGGGCACACCAATTGTTTGCACCACGCGCATGCCCGCGCGCACCAGGTTGTTGGCCAGATCCGTTGCGCCGGTGAAGTCATCGGCAATACAGCCCAGACTGATTTTTTTCATGGTTTTTTCGGCAACTCGATGCCCGGAAAAATCTTGATCACCGCGCTGTCGTCCTCTTTGGCAAAACCGGCCGTCGAAGCCTGCATGAACATCTGGTGCGCAGTCGAGGACAGCGGCAATGGAAACTTGCTGGCGCGCGCGACGTCGAGCACGATGCCCAGGTCCTTCACAAAAATGTCCACCGCCGAGAGCGGCGTGTAGTCGGCTGCCAGCACATGGGCCATGCGGTTCTCGAACATCCAGCTGTTGCCGGCGCTGTGGGTGATGACCTCATACAGCGCCGTCGGGTCAACGCCTTCGCGCAGGCCCAGCGCCATCGCTTCGGCGGCAGCGGCGATATGCACGCCGGCCAGCAACTGGTTGATGATCTTGACCTTGCTGCCGGCACCGGCCGCGCCGCCGAGTTTGTAGACCCTGGCGGCCATGGCGTTCAGCACCGCCTCGGCCCTGGCATAGGCGGCCGGCGCGCCCGAAGTCATCATGGTCATCTCGCCGCTCGCGGCTTTCGCCGCACCGCCGGAAATCGGCGCGTCGATATAGAGAAGGCCGAGGTCGTTCAGGCGCTTTTCGAGCGCTATCGACCAGTTGGGGTCAACCGTGGAACACATGACGAAGACGCTGCCCGGCTTCATGGCCGCCGCACAGCCGCCGGGGCCGAACAACACAGCCTCGGTCTGGGCCGCATTGACGACCACAGAGACCACCACGTCGCAGGCGGCGCCCAGCTCGGCCAGCGAGGCGCAGGCCGTGCCGCCGTCCCGCGCAAAGGCAGCTGCGACCTCGCTGCGTACGTCGAACACCTGGACCGCGTAGCCGGAACGCCGCAGCGAACCGGCCATGCCGCCGCCCATGGCCCCGAGGCCAATCACACCTGCAACAAGAGCCATCTTGTCCCCCTATTTATATGGTCATCATACAAATTATAAGCAGCAGATAAATCCAATCCACGCTGCCAGGCACAAGCTAGGGCCGCCCTGCGCCCGATACCAGCGCACTGGCGAGCTGCACACCTTCCTGCTCCCAGAATCCGGGATCGGCCTGCCGGATGCGCTCGATCGCATTGTCCATGTGCCGTGTGGCGGCCTGGCGCGCCTTCAACGCATCGCCGCTTTCGATGGCGCGCGTGATGGCTTCATGCTCATCGCGCACCTGGCTCACAAAGTCGCTACGGCGCGCCTCATTGGCACGCGTGACACGGGTGACGCCACGCAAAAACTGCCGCAAATAGTCCAGCGTGCTGATCAAAAAGGGGTTTTGCGCCGCACCGGCAATGGCGCGGTGGTAGTTGACGTCTTCTTCGGCGCCGTCGCCGCCGGCCCGCACGGCGTCATCGAGCGCGGACATCGCATGGCGAATGTCTTTGAGCTGTTCCGCACTGCGGCGCTGCGCCGCGAGCGCGGCAACTTCGGCCTCCAGCGCGCGCCGTACCTCGACCATCTGGATGACGGCCTGCACGGAGGCGGCCGAACGTGTATCGAAGTTCAGCGGTGCAAACGCCGCCTGCCGCACGAACACCCCGCTACCCTGGCGCGACTCGACCACGCCGAGCGACTTGAGCCGCGACACCGCCTCGCGCACCACGGTGCGGCTGACGGCAAACTGCTCAACCAGCGCCGCCTCGGTCGGCAGTTTTTCGCCGGCGGCGGGCCGGCCCGCGCGGATTTCAGCGGACAAGGCCTCGGCCACCTGTTCGGACAGGTGGACGCCGGGGGTGATGGACTGGAAACGCTGGGTCATGGGCAGATCGAATTTGTCATATGACTCTACAACAACCGGTCCGTTGCCCTTTGGGGGTTCTCCCCGGTTTCTCAAAACACCAGGGTCTTGACCCCGGCTTCGGTGCCCAAGAGGCAGACACCGGCTTTTTGCAGCGCGAACACACCCACCGTCACCACACCGGGCCACTGATTGACGCGTGTTTCAAACGCCAGCGGATCGCTGATCTTGAGGCCGGTGACATCGAGGATGTGCTGGCCGTTGTCGGTCACCAGCGGCTGGCCGTCCTTCATACGCAGGCTGGCCTTGCCGCCCAAAGCCGAAAACTCGCGCATGATGCGCTGCGCCGCCATCGGGATCACTTCGACCGGCAGCGGGAACTGGCCCAGCACCTGCACCAGCTTGGATTCGTCGGCAATACAGACAAACTTGCGCGACTGGGCCGCTACGATTTTTTCGCGTGTCAGCGCTGCGCCACCGCCTTTGATCATGTGGCCGGCGTGGTCGATCTCGTCCGCGCCGTCGATGTAGACCGCCAGCTCATCCACCTCCGAGGCCTCGAACACCGGAATGCCCAGCCCCTTCAGGCGATCGGTCGACGCCACCGAGCTCGACACCGCGCCCTTGATCGTGTGTTTGACGGTGGCCAGTGCATCGATGAACTTGTTGACGGTGGAGCCGGTGCCGACGCCGACGATGGTGCCGGCTTCGACGTAATGCAGGGCCGCCTGGCCCACCTGGGTTTTGAGTTCGTCCTGGGTCATGTCGGTTCGCAATCGGTTTGGAGGGTAGGTTTGGGGGTTTGCGACAATGGGCTGTCGCACAATCCAAATTATCCAATGTCCCTGCTCCCCTACGCCCTGGCCCGCCCGTTTTTATTTGGTCTCGACCCCGAAACCGCCCACGAACTGACCATGGCTTCGCTGGCGCGCACCCAGCACACGCCGCTGGCGCTGGCCTACTGCGCCAATCGGGTCAGCGACCCGGTCGAGCTGGCCGGCCTGAAGTTTCCGAATCGCGTTGGCCTGGCCGCCGGGCTGGACAAAAACGCCCGCTGCATCGACGGCCTGGCCGGACTCGGTTTCGGTTTTGTCGAGGTCGGCACCGTCACACCCAAGGCCCAGCCGGGCAACCCCAAGCCGCGCATGTTCCGCCTGCCGCAGGCCAACGCGCTGATCAACCGGCTGGGTTTCAACAACGATGGTCTCGATGCTTTCATTGCCAATGTGCAGCAATCGACCTTCCGCAAACGCAAGGGCGCCAGTCCGCTGCTGCTGGGCCTGAACATCGGCAAAAACGCCGCCACGCCGATTGAAAACGCGGTGGACGACTACCTGATCTGCCTGGACGGCGTGTACCCGCATGCCGACTACGTGACCGTCAACATCTCCAGCCCCAACACCAAAAACCTGCGCGCGCTGCAAAGCGATGAGGCGCTGGATGCGCTGCTGGGCCGCATTGCCGAACGCCGCGAAACATTGACAAAGCAGCACGGCAAACGGGTGCCGATTTTTGTGAAGATCGCGCCTGACCTCGACGAAGCACAGGTCGAGGTGATCGCCGCCACGCTCAAGCGCCACGCCATGGACGGCGTGGTCGCCACCAACACCACCTTGAGCCGCGACGCGGTCAAAGGGATGCCGCACGCCGAAGAAGCCGGCGGATTGAGCGGCGCACCGGTGCTGGCGGCCAGCAACCGCGTGATCGGCCAGTTGCGCGCAGCGCTGGGCAAGAGCTTTCCCATCATCGGGGTCGGCGGCATCATGAGCGGCGCCGATGCGGTGTCCAAAATCCAGGCCGGCGCCGACGTGGTGCAGATTTACACCGGGCTAATCTACCAGGGGCCGGAGCTGGTGACCCAGGCCGCGCTTGCGATAAAAAAGGCACGCTAGCCCCCGTCTAATATAGCCCTACAGCTACTGAATTAATAGCAATCACGGCTTGGGTTTCTTCGCGGCCGCCTTGGCCTTGCCCAATTGCACCCACACCGGCGCATGGTCGCTGGCGTGTTCCTGGCCGCGCACCCAGCTGTCCACGCCCGCGGATTGCAGGCGCGGCGCGAGTTCGGCATTGAGCAGGATGTGGTCGATGCGCAGCCCGGCATTGCGCTGCCAGTGCTGGCGGAAATAGTCCCAGAAGGTGTAGATGCGTTCGTCCGGGTGCAGGTGCCGCAGGCTGTCGATCCAGCCCTGGGACAGCAGGTCGGCATAGGCCTCACGGCTTTCCGGCTGCATCAGCGCGTCGCGCTTCCAGGAGGCGGGTTTGTAAACGTCGAGGTCCGTCGGAATCACGTTGAAGTCACCGGCCAGCGCCACCGGATGCCCCGAGGCGTACAAGCCCAACGCGTGCGCATGCAAACGCTGGAACCAGGCCAGCTTGTAGTCGAACTTCGGGCCGGGCTGCGGGTTGCCGTTGGGCAGGTAGAGGCAGGCGACGATCAAGCCATCCACCGCCGCTTCGAGGTAGCGGCTCTGGTCATCCTTCGTGTCGCCCGGTAGCTCGCGACGGATTTCCAGCGGCGGCTCCTCCCCCTTCGCGAGGATGGCCACGCCGTTCCACGAGCGCTGGCCCTTCCACAAGGCGCTGTAACCCGCCTCCTTCAAAGCCGCCTGCGGAAACACACCGTCCAGCGCCTTGAGTTCCTGCAGGCAGACGATATCGGGCGCCTCCTTGCCCAGCCAGTCGAGCAGTTGCGGCAGGCGGGTCTTGATGCCGTTGACGTTGAAGGTCGCCAGCTTCATTATTTCTTGCGGCGGAAAGCCTCGGCACCGCCGCCCCCGCCGCCGTCAGCGAATTCATGCTGGTCCAGCGGATTCTTTTTACCGGCTTTGACCGGCGCCTCGATCAGCGTGCTGGAACTGTTGTCGGTGTCGTCGGTATCCGTGCGGGTGACCGGCGGCTCGGTGGCGGCCGCGCCGGTCGCATCGCGAGGTGGGGAAGTGTTGTTGTCTGGCATGGTCGCTCCTTGGGACATGCTTCAGAACTTAGCAGCCTTGGAAGCGCGGACCTGTCGGACAAGGCCGTAATCCGGCACTGGGGCCTCGCCGCGAACCGCCTGGCTGCATGGACGGCATCACGCTACGCCTGCGGTTTGTTCTGGACAGTAGTTTGAACTCCCCACTCCCAACCCCCCGCCCTTCCCTCGCCCCGCTGGGCGAGAGAAGGGAGCCTCATGTGGCCGCGTGCGCTGCGCTCGCGTGCAAACATGACCGTTCGTTGGGATTCCCGT
>JAZKGR010000232.1:0-4081 GCA_040385775.1 Pseudomonadota bacterium | reverse complement strand
GAGGCGCGCATGCCGGAGCCGCCGGCCCCGACGATCACCACGTCAAATTTTCGTTTCGGGAGCTGGGAAGTAGCAGTCATGATTTTTCAGGGTCTCGGTGGTCGGGTGCAGCCGGGATGGGCTTGAATGCTCTCGGGTTACAGGCGCCACAGCACCTGGATGCCCCAGCCGGCGCAGGCCAGCAGCCAGACGATGGTGAAAACTTCCAGCGACAGGCGCAGCCACACGGGCTTGACGTAATCCATCCAGATGTCGCGCATGCCGACCCAGACGTGATAAAGCAGGGCGAGGATGACGGTGAAGGTCAGCACCTTCATCCACTGCGCCGAAAAAATGCCGGCCCACTGGTCGTAACCAATCGGCCCCTTGCTGAAGATGACCTGGGCCAGCAGCAGCACGGTGAACAGCGCCATCAGGGCGGCTGTGATGCGCTGGCTGAGCCAGTCGCGCAGGCCGTAGTGCGCGCCGACAACGAGACGCTTGGAGCCGTAATTGACAGACATGTTCTTTGCTCCTTCTAATCAGTACAGACCGAACAGCTTGGCGCCCAGCACCAGCGTCAGCCCTATGCTCAGGGCCAGCGTGATCAGTGCGGTGGTCTTGCCGAATTCATTGCTCAGGGTGTGGGTGACATCCATGTACAGATGGCGCAGGCCGGCGATGAAGTGGTGCAGGTAGGCCCAGATCAGCGCCAGCGCGACCAGCTTCCAGACAAAGCCGGGCAAGCCGAGCATGCCGATGTTGAAGGCGGCCTTGAATTTGTCGAAGGAGATTTCCGAGGAAATCGAGGTGTCGAACATCCAGATGATGAAAGGCATCAGCACAAACATGATGGCGCCGCTGGCGCGGTGCAGGATGGACACCCAGGCCGCAGGCGTCATGCGGTAGGTGGTCAGGTCCGTGAAGGCGTTGATGTTGCGGAACTCAGGCCGCTTGGGACGCTGTTTGGATGCCAGCTCTGTCATTGTTTGGCTTTCGTGGGGAGGTCTGGTAACTGCTTGGTAACTGCGTTGCAATTACAAGTAAAAACATGCGAATTCTATTGCAACGCAGCATCGATACTGCCGGGAGCGTGTCATGTCCGGAACTTTTTGTCGGAAAAACCGTGTTTGCCCCGTCAATATGGCGATTTGCCGTGAAATGAAGCGCGAAGCTGACACGATGTTTACAACTCATTCAGATTGGCCAGCATCTGCGCCGCGCGCGCCTTGACTGCCAGCCTTTCTTCGGCGCTCATGCGCTGCAGGTTCTTGACCATCAGTGCGGTGCGCGGGTTGCCGGCGAAGGCCGGCTCATGCTCGTCGAGGAAGTTCCAGTACAGCGTGGTCATCGGGCAGGCCGTGGGGCCGATGCGTGTTTCAGGCTCGTAACTGCAGCTGCTGCAATAGTTGCTCATGCGCTTGACGTAAGCGCCGCTGGCCACATAGGGTTTGGAGGTGAAGCGCCCGCCGTTGGCAAACAGCGCCATGCCCGCGGTGTTGGGCAGTTCCACCCATTCGACGGCATCGACGTACACGGCCAGGTACCAGTCGCACAAGGCTTGCGGCTGGATCTGGGCGGTGATGCCGAACATGCCGGTGACCATCAGGCGCTGGATGTGGTGCGAGTAGCCGTTGGCCAGGGTTTGGTTGATGCACTGGCGCATGCAGTTCATGCGGGTCTCGCCGGTCCAGTACCAGGCCGGCAGGCGCTGCTGGTGGTCGAAGTGGTTGTCGGTTTTGAGCGCCGGCATGTCCAGGAAGTAGACGCCGCGCATGAACTCGCGCCAGCCCAGCACCTGGCGGATGAAGCCCTCGACGCTGGCCAGCGCCAGGCCGCGCTCGCGCCAGGCCTGCTCGGCCGCGTGGACCACCTCCAGCGGATTCAGCAGCTTGAGGTTCAGCGAGCTCGACAGCAGCGCATGCCAGCCGAAGTCCAGATGCGTCCACATCGCGTCCTGGTGGACGCCGAAATCGGGCAGGCGGTGCTCCACGAAGTCGGCCAGCGCTTCCAGCGCCTGCGCACGCGTGACCGGCCAGTTGAAGCGGTGCAAATCGCCGGGATGGCCGGCAAACTCGCGTTCGACCAGCGCCATCACGTCCTGCGTGATGCCGTCCTGCGCAAACACGATGGGCCGGGGCACATTCTGCGGCCCGGCCCGGCCGAAGCCCTTGCGGTTCTCGGCGTCGTAATTCCACTTGCCGCCTTCGGGTTGGCCGTCCTTCATCAGCACCTGGTAGTGCCGGCGCAGGGTCCGATAGAAAAATTCCATGCGCAGGCTGGTGGATTGCCCGGCCCAATGGCGAAAGCGCGCGGCGCTGCAGAGAAAATGTTTGTCCTCGCGCCATGCTATGGCCGGGTGACCGCCGGTCTTGAGCGAGGTATTCAGGTTGTGGCGCACCCGCAGGTCACCCGGTTCCACGGCGATCACTTGTTGCGGCTGGTGCTCCGCAACGGCGGCCAGCAGGCCGTCGGCAAGGGTGGCATCGGCCTCTTGATCCAGCGCCCGGTAACGGATGCGCCAGCCGCGTTGTTTCAGGGTCTCGGCGAAATGGCGCATGGCCGACAGAAACAGCACGGTGCGTGCCTTGTGCGACCACACGTGGGTAGATTCTTCGCGGGCTTCGATCATCAGCACCAGGTCCTGGCTGGCATCGAAACCGTCAAAGGCTGAAGACGCCTCATCAAGCTGGTCGCCCAGGATCACAACAAGGTGGCGACACGGTTTCAATTCCATACCAACAATTCTAAATTTCGACTGCTTGGTATTTTTGACATCAACGCTTAACCCGGCCTTGATTGCGGTTTTACGGCGCTGTGTTTTCCCGAACGGCAAGCGTCCGAGCAATATTTGACGGCATCCCAGTTTTTTGCCCAGCTTTTGCGCCACACCATCTCGCGCCCACAAGCGCTGCAGGGCTTGCGCGGCAACTCTGCCTTGTTGCCCTTGAATCCCATGATTCAGCTGAGGGTGTTGTGGTAGTGGTGCGTGTCGGTGCGGTAGTAGCCGCGGCGCAGCTCCATGGGCACGTCGTTGTAGGTGTAGGCGATGCGCTCCACGCTCAGCAGCGGCGTGCCATGCTCTACTTTCAATAGCACCTCACGCCCGTCGGACGCGGGCTCAGCGCGGATTTTCTCGTCAGCACGGACCATGCGCACATTGAACTCGGTTTCGAACAGCGCGTACATCGGTCCGTGGTAATCAGCCAGCCGTTCGGCGGTCAGGCCCTTGAAGGGCGCGGCCGGCAGCCAGAGGTCTTCGAGGATGGTCGGTATGCCCGCAAAACTGAGCACGCGCCGCGCATGCAACACGGCATCGCCGGTGCGCAGCGCCAGGATGCGCGCGATCTCGGCGCTGGCGCGCGCGCGCTTGCAGTCGATGATATCGCGCTGGGCCGGGCCTTCGCTGCCGGGCGTGCCGCTGTCGGGCACCAGCTTGAGGAAGCGGAACTGCACATGCTGCTCGGCGTGGGTAGCGACAAAGGTGCCCTTGCCTTGGCGGCGCACCACTAGGTTGTCGGCTGCCAGTTCGTCAATCGCTTTGCGCACCGTGCCCTGGCTGACGCGGTAACGCGCTGCCAGGTCCATCTCTGACGGAATGGCCTCACCGGGCTTCCATTCGCCCGACTGCAGGCTTTGCAGGATCAGGCCCTTGATCTGCTGGTACAGCGGGCTGAAGGCCGGCGTGGCACCTGCAAAATCGTCGGCGGGCAAAGGAGGAAGGGCGGCCATGGGTGTGTCGGATCGTTGGGCCTAATCATATCTTATATAAGACATAAGACAAATTGACGCCCTAGGGTTTTCGAGCGTAAAATCCGCGGCTGAACCAACGCAAAGCCGGCCCCGCAGTGACTCTGTTCACACGCTTTTCCGGGGCCTCCAGCGGCGCAATCCATCGATTCTCAACTTTCCTGGAGTTTCCCATCATGAGCAAAAAACCCGTCCGTGTCGCCGTTACAGGGGCCGCCGGCCAGATCGGCTACGCGCTGCTGTTCCGTATTGCTTCCGGCGAAATGCTGGGCAAGGACCAGCCGGTGATCCTGCAATTGCTGGAAGTCCCGGTCGAAGGCCCGCAAAAGGCGCTCAAGGGCGTGATGATGGA
>JAZKGR010000231.1:0-8961 GCA_040385775.1 Pseudomonadota bacterium | reverse complement strand
TCGAAGGCATCAGCGGCACCAGCGCCGGCGCCATGAATGCGGTGGCGCTCGCGCACGGCTTTGCGAGCGCGCAGGCCAAGCCCAGGGCCGACCGGCATGATGCGGCGCGCCAGGCGCTGGCCAGTTTCTGGAACGGCATCGTGGACATGGGCGCGCTCTCCTCATCCCTGTCGCAGATGCAGCGTGCGCCTTTTGGCATCTTGTTTGGCCAGATGGGCAGTGGAAACTGGGCGACCAAGCTCTGGACCGATGCGATGACGCAGTACTGGTCCAACGCGCTGTCACCGTATCAGCGCAATCCTTTCGACATCAACCCGCTGAAGGACTTTCTCGAAAAGCAGGTGGACTTCGAGCGCCTTGCGTCGGCGCACCATCCCGCAACCCCCAAGGTCTTTGTTGTCGCCACGCGCGTCGTCAGCGGCAAGGCCGAAGTGTTCTCCGGCAAACGGCTGACCGCCAGCGCTGTGATGGCCTCGGCCTGTTTGCCCATGGTGTTCCAGGCGGTCGAGATCGACGGCGAGGCCTACTGGGACGGCGGTTATTCGGGCAACCCGGCGATTCACCCGCTGATCTACCGCTGCGACAGCCGCGACATCGTGCTGGTGCAGATCAACCCCATCCAGCGCGACAAGCTGCCGACCAAACCCGGCGAGATCATGGACCGCGTGACCGAGATCACCTTCAACGCCGCCCTGATCGCCGAGATGCGCGCCATCGACTTCGTCAAACGTCTGCTGGCCGAAGGCAAGCTCGACGCCGCGCATTACAAGGACGTGCTGATGCACCGCATCGACGGCGGTCTGGCGCTTGAAAAATTCAAGGCCCACACCAAGTCGTCCACCGACAAAAGCCTGATCCATTCACTGCGCGACCTCGGCGTGTTGTGCGGCAAGGAGTGGCTCGCCAAACGCTTTGACGCGCTGGGCGTCAAAAGCACGGTCAACATTGCGCGCGACTACCTCGATGATTTGCGCATGCCGGTGGAGAAGGCCGAGCTTGCGCCGCCGGTGGCATCGGAGCCGGCTGTTCCTGATGCGTCGGAACCACCGCCTACGTTTTTGCCAGGGGCTGGGCTGCTGTAGCCCGACAACCATTCGGGCTGAGCCTGTCGAAGCCTTTCAACACGCTCAGGGATGCACAACATTGCTCCTTATTTGATAGCTGTTTGTGCTGGTAGGGCGCGAGCTAGAGGCCGATTTGATGCTTAAAAACCGGTACATCTTTTTCTGATGAACCCTGCGCTACGCTATTGATGCATAAAAAGAGGAGCTGGCCCTTTGCATACGGGCTTAAGAAGCTATTGAATTGATAGCGGATCAGGCAAGCGACGCGTCTAGCGGGCTGACTGTCCCGCTGGCTGCAACCTTCAAAGGGTTACGATAGCCATGATTTTTCCTCTCAAGTGAGTTGATGAAAAGTTTGACCTATCCATCGTGGCACTCAATTTCTGTAAACCGCAAGTCTCTCAACTCGCGGTTCGCCTGTGACGGGGAAGTCCCTTTCATTCGTTACGCGTCCTAGTTTCCACATCGCTTGACCTCATGCAGCCAAAATACGAAGAGAAGACGTTCGAGAGCTACTTCAATAGCGAATTGGATCGTAAGGCCTCTATCTACTTTCCATTTGGCCAAGTCCAAGAAGGCGGAATCGGCGCAGACGCCGCTGGCCTAGCGAGAAGCCGATCGCTGTGGTGGCGACTTGGGCATCCCTATTTCTTTCGAGTGCCCTTCCCTGGCGCGGATCTGCGCGAGATAGCAGACGAAATGGAGCGACATCTTGGCCGAGAGATCAAAAACATTCCGCGAATGAAGGCAAACCTCTTGTTTCAGTACAAGCGACCGGAGTTCATCACGACAAAATTGGGAACGGAGTGGGCCCATTGGGGTCAGAAGTACTTCCGATACGACGTGGATCAGGATCAGCAGAGACTGCTTGCGCACGTTGCTTCAAAGTTTGGCACCAAAGCGTTGGTGCTGTATGCGTCGCCAGCCCTAGAAGATGTTAGTGATCTAGTATCCGCAAAAATCAGCGGTACTATCATCGCAAGTACGAATTTTCGCCCTGCCGTTGAGCTTTCCGCTCACCATAGAAACACCTACGTAAAGTCCGGAACTCACTCCATAGCTTGCAGCGATCCAGTTCAGCTTGAGAACTTTGATCTGCTTACCAGCTTGAAGCGGCTTCGGACTGAGGATGCGGAAGAAGCGCGAGAAGACAACGCTGAGTTCATGCTCCAGTTCGCAAAGGGTGTGCGAGCCTTGGTAAGCGAGAGTTCTTATCTCGGCGGCGCCTACCGACGCATGCTTGAACCCTACATCCAGTCGCAAGCAGATCGGTACCCTCTATTCTTCTCCGTTATCACAATGAGCATCTTCAGAGAGCTGAGCGGAGCGCAATGGCTTGTTGCAACCGCGAACGAAGACGCATAACCCTTCCTGCAAGCGGACTGGCCTTCGGCCAGCCGCTTAAGTCAAACGTTAGACCGCACAACAGAAGTCGCACACCCGAGAGCCCTGAGCCGGGACGCAGATAACCGCAACGGAGCTACATGAGCAAACTGAACGAACAGTTCGATGTCCTGGCAAATACTTTGCGTTTACTACCGGAGGCAATCGTTAGATTGAACTACTTCATTCGAGAGATTGGCGAGCCAGAGGAGGGAATCAGCAATATCGAGTTGGCCTGCGTCAATGTCTTCAACAACCTCTACGGAATGATGTCCGCACTGAAGGATGAAGGTGTAGTCACGTCAATCTATGAACATGACGCAATAACAACTATCTTATGCATTCGTCACGTGCTTGCACACCAATCGGGACGCCTAAAGAACAATCTCAGAGATGCATGGTCGGAGTCCATCCCAGCATCGCCCACACTCATTAAGTACAACGTGTCTGACCCCGCAATGCCAGACACGCCGCTCTACATCAACGTCGCTTGGTTCCAGGATGGCATTGCCAAGAACGCCAAGATCTCTAAGAGACTGGCGACGATCAACTCATTCTGGAAACTGGACACAATCAAGCAGCAAGTCGAGGCATCGTCCCGCGGTAACTGGGCCGCTACGTACATGTGCGCCATGGCGATGATCACTGAAGCGGTGCGAACGCTTGTCGCCGAGTACGGGAACCAGATTGTGGCCTCAGGTCACGACAGCAACGTATACCTAGAGCACTTCACACGTACTAAGGCAGTTAACACTTCAGACTATGGCCTCATCACTTAGAGGCGCCGCAGGATGAAGTGGAGCGCATGCTTGCAACCCGCTTAGGGCGGCGGGTACGGCCTAACCCCATTCGACACAAAACCGTTCTCGTCCCGGGTGCCGGACAGCGCCGACGTTGCATGCAGCCCAATTAATGTGAGGTCATCCCAGGGCCTCAGCCCTCGCGCCGCAACGCCGGAAACAAAATCACGTCCCGAATACTCGCGCTGTCGGTCAGCAGCATCATGAAGCGGTCGATACCGATGCCGCAGCCGCCGGTGGGCGGCATGCCGTATTCGAGGGCGCGCACGTAGTCGGCGTCGAAGTGCATGGCTTCCTCGTCGCCGCCGTCCTTGGCGTCGGACTGGGCGTGAAAACGCGCGGCCTGGTCTTCGGCGTCGTTGAGCTCGCTGAAGCCGTTGCCGAACTCGCGGCCGGTGATGTAGAGCTCGAAGCGTTCGGTCACCTCAGGGCGTGCATCGTTGGCGCGCGCCAGCGGCGAGATCTCGGTCGGGTGCTCCATGATGAAGGTCGGCTGCCAGAGTTTTTCCTCGACCGTTTCCTCGAAGTACATGACTTGCAGGCTGGGCAGGCTGCGGCTGTCGAGTTTGTCCTTGGCGCTGAACTTGCCCATCTTCTTGAGCGCAGCGACCAACCAGGCGGCGTCGTCCACATTCGCGCCGGCTTCGGTGTGTTTGATGATGGCTTCGCGTATCGTCAGGCGCTCGAAGGGCTGGCTCAGGTCCACGGTCTTGCCCTGGTAGCTGAGCACGGTGCCGCCGGCGACCTGGGTAGCGACGTGGCGGATCAGGTCCTCGGTGTAGGTCATCAAGTCCTGGTAGTTCCACCACGCGGCGTAAAACTCCATCATGGTGAACTCGGGGTTGTGCCGCACGCTGATGCCTTCGTTGCGGAAGCTGCGGTTGATTTCGAACACACGCTCGAAGCCGCCGACGATCAGGCGTTTCAAATACAGCTCAGGCGCGATGCGCAAAAACATCTGCTGGTCCAGCGCGTTGTGGTGGGTCACAAAGGGCTTGGCATTGGCGCCGCCCGGAATCGGGTGCAGCATCGGTGTTTCAACTTCAAGAAACTGGTTGTCGACCATGAAGCTGCGCATGGTCGAGACGGCCTTGCTGCGCGCCGCAAAACGCTTGCGTGCGGCCTCGTCGGTGATCAGGTCCACATAACGCTGGCGGTACTTGACCTCCTGGTCGGCGACGCCGTGGAACTTGTCGGGCAGGGGGCGCAGGCTTTTGGTAACCAGGCGGATGCCGGTGGCGTGAATCGACAGCTCGCCGGTCTTGGTCTTGAACAGGGTGCCGGTGGCCGACACGATGTCACCCAGGTCCCAGTGCTTGAAGGCGTTGTGCACGTCTTCGCCGACACCTTCGTTGTTGATATAGACCTGGATGCGGCCGCCCGAGGGCCCGAAGGATGCGTCCTGCAGCGTCGCAAAACTGGCCTTGCCCATCACACGCTTGAGCATCATGCGGCCGGCCACGCTGACGGTGACGGCCAGCGGCTCCAGTTCTTCCTTGGTCTTGCCGTCGTACTGCGCAAACAGCGCCTCGGCGCGGTGCGCCGGCTTGACGTCGTTGGGGAAGGCCACGCCCTTGCCCTCGGCCTGGTGGGCGCGCATGAGGCGCAGCTTGTCGCGGCGCTCGGCCATGAGCTGGTTTTCGTCGTGCGCGGGAGCGGCTGCGGGGCTGGTGGGCGTGTTGGACATGAAAGGTTTCTCGGAGAAAGAGGGCAGGCCGGCGGGACCGGGCCAGGGGCCAAACCCCTGATTTTAGGCTGCGTTGCCGCCCGTGCCGGGGCGGTGCGCTCGCTACAGTGCGATGCCGGTCTTTTCGAGGATGTCGCTGACCAGTTCGAGCCGCACCAGCGGGTTGTCGAGTTGCATCAGCCGCTGCTTGAGTTCGACCGGCATGGGCAGCAGCTCGCACCAGCGGTTCGCGACCCAGCCGCAGTCGTCGAGGCGGTAGGGCGGCTCCAGCGGCATCTGGTCGGCCGGGATGTCCCGCTCCTGCAGGCTTTTGATCAGTTTGCCGAGGGCGTTGGCCGCGCCGCGCAGGTCGTCCGGGACGGGGACTACCTGGTCGTCGTCAAGGCGCGTCACATCGGCAATCCACAGGCCGTGCTTGAGTTTTTCGTGACTGGAAATCTCGAAGCGTTGCGCGCCGCTGCAGCGGATCACCATCAGTCCCGGCTGCGGCACCGAATAACTGGTGATGGTGGCCAGCGTCCCCACCGTGTGAAAGGCCTCGCTGGCAAAACCGTCGCCGCTGGGGCCGTCCCCGGCCTTGCGCACTTCCGAGCCCTGGGTCAGCGCCACCACGCCGAACGGCGCGCCGGTCTTGTGGCATTTACCGATCATGTCGAGGTAACGCACCTCAAAAATCCGCAGCGGCAACAGCCCGCCGGGGTAAAGCACGGTTCCCAGCGGGAACAGTGGCAGCGAGAAAAGGGTCAGGGCTTCGGACATCGGTTCAGGGCGCGAAATTCACGAAAAGCGGGTGGCGGTACACCATCTTCCCACGATCCGCTTACCCCCTGCACGGGCTGTGGCAGTGTATTTGTCCGGCGCAGGCCATGGCGCAACGTGAGCTGCAGGAATTAAGGATGAAAAATGGCTCCAGCCCATGTCAGTCAAGGGCAAACAGCTATTCTTTTAATAGCAATTGAAGGCCGCCTAAAGCCTGTGCTTACAGGACGGCGTCGGCCGGCTGGCGCAGCAGCATGGCCAGCGAGTTGGCGACGGTCTTGCGCAGCTCCCTGCGGTCGCAGATGAAGTCCACCGCGCCCTTGGTCTGCAGAAACTCGGCGCGCTGGAAGCCTTCGGGCAGGGTCACGCGCACGGTGGATTCGATCACGCGCGGGCCGGCAAACCCGATCAGCGCCTTGGGCTCGGCAATCACGATGTCACCGACGAAGGCGAAGCCGGCGCTGACACCACCCATGGTCGGGTCGGTCAGCACGCTGATGTAGGGCAGCCCTTTTTTGGCCAGGCGCGTCAGCGAAGCATTGGTCTTGGCCATCTGCATCAGGCTCAGCAGGCCTTCCTGCATGCGCGCGCCACCGGTGGCGGTGAAGCAGATAAACGGTACTTTCTGCTCAATGGCGGCATGCACGCCGCGCACAAAACGTTCGCCGACCACGCTGCCCATGCTGCCGCCCATGAAGTCGAACTCGAAGCACGCCACGACCACGCCGATGCTGTGCACCGCGCCGCCCATGACGATGAGCGCGTCGGTTTCGCCGGTGTTTTCCAGCGCTTCTTTCAGGCGCTCGGGGTATTTGCGGCTGTCCTTGAACTTGAGCGGATCGACGGGCAGCACTTCCTGGCCGATTTCATAACGGCCTTCCGGGTCCAGAAAACTGTCCAGCCGGGCCCGGGCGTCCATGCGGTGGTGGTGGCTGCACTGGGGGCAGACGTTCTGGTTTTTTTCCAGGTCGGTCTTGTACAGCACGGCTTCGCAACTCGGGCATTTGACCCACAGGCCTTCGGGAACGCTGCGGCGCTCGGTCGGGTCGGTCGGGGTGATTTTCGGGGGGAGGAGTTTTTCCAGCCAAGACATGAAGTCGTCCTTGTGAAGAGCTGCCCCGGCCGGCGCGCAGGGCGGCGGTGGGGGCAAAACCGGTAAAGAAAGGGGATTATGCGCTGAGTTCCGTCCTGTTCAGGTCAGGTTCAGCCGGCCGGCTGGTCCAGCGCGGTACGCACGCCGGCCAGGAAATCACGCACCAGCGGCACCACGTGAGCGCGCGGCTGGCCGTCTATGAGCTGGATGATGCGGCTGCCGATCACCACCGCGTCGGCGACCCGGCTGATGGCTTTGGCGGTCGCGGCGTCGCGGATGCCGAAGCCGACACCCACCGGCACGCTGACATGCTGACGGATGCGCGGCAGCATGGCCTCGACCGCGCCCAGGTCCAGCGCGCCGGATCCGGTCACGCCCTTGAGCGACACGTAGTAGACATAACCGCTGGCGACGCCGGCGATCTGCGCCATGCGCTCATCGGTACTGGTCGGCGCCAGCAGGAAGATCAGGTCCATGCCGTGGCTGCGCAGGGTGGCGGCGAAGGCCACGCATTCCTCGGGCGGGTAGTCCACCACCAGCACGCCATCCACACCGGCAGCCGCTGCATCGCGCACAAAAGCGTCCTTGCCGCGCTTGAGGTCGTAGGCCTCGATCGGGTTGGCGTAACCCATGAGCACGACGGGCGTGCCGCTGTCCTTCTGGCGGAATACACGCACCATCTCCAGCACCTGCACCAGGCCGATACCGGCGGCCAATGCCTGGTCGCCGGCCTTCTGGATCACCGGGCCGTCGGCGCTCGGGTCGGAAAAAGGCACGCCGAGCTCGATCACGTCGGCGCCGCCTGCCACCATGCCATGCATCAGTTCGGGCGTGATGTCGGCATACGGGAAACCGGCGGTGACGTAGGGGATGAGGGCCTTGCGCTTTTGTGCTTTCAGCACTTCAAAAACGGCGGCAATGCGGCTCATGCTGCTCCCCCTTTGACCGTATGCCCGCGCATGGATGGCCGGTCATAAAAATCAGCGCCAGAGAGGTCAGCGACGGTGCCTATGTCCTTGTCGCCGCGGCCCGACAGGTTGACCAGGATGGACTGGTCGGCGCGCATGGTTTTAGCCAGCTTCATCGCGTAAGCGACCGCGTGGCTGGATTCGAGCGCCGGGATGATGCCTTCGGTGCGGCACAGGTAGTGGAAGGCCGCCAGCGCTTCCGCGTCGGTGATGCCGACATATTCGGCGCGGCCGATGTCCTTGAGGAAGGCGTGTTCAGGGCCGACGCCGGGATAGTCGAGGCCTGCGCTGATGCTGTGGGTCTCGGTGACCTGGCCGTCCTCGTTTTGCAGCACATAGGTGCGGTTGCCGTGTAATACGCCCGGGCTGCCGCGCTGCAGCGAGGCCGAATGTTTGCCGCTGTCCATGCCTTCGCCGGCGGCCTCGACGCCGATCAGGCGCGTGGCTTCATGCGCGATGTAGGGGTGGAAGATGCCCATGGCGTTGCTGCCGCCGCCGACGCAGGCAATCACCGCGTCGGGTTGTTTGCCACCTGTCATCTCGGGCATCTGCACCAGGCATTCTTCGCCGATCACGCTCTGGAAGTCGCGCACCATCATTGGGTAGGGATGCGGGCCGGCCACGGTGCCAATGATGTAGAAGGTGTTGTCGACGTTGGCGACCCAGTCGCGCATGGCTTCGTTGAGCGCGTCTTTCAGCGTCTTGCTGCCGGACTCGACCGGCACCACGGTGGCGCCCAGCAGCTTCATGCGGTAGACGTTGGGGCTTTGGCGCTTGACGTCTTCGCTGCCCATGTAGACCACACACTCCAGCCCGTAACGGGCGCAAATGGTCGCCGTGGCCACGCCGTGCTGGCCTGCGCCGGTTTCGGCGATCACGCGCGGCTTGCCCATGCGTTTGGCCAGCATGGCCTGGCCGATGGTGTTGTTGATCTTGTGCGCGCCGGTGTGGTTCAGGTCCTCGCGCTTGAGGTAAATCTGTGCGCCGCCCTGTTCGCGGCTGGTGCGCGCCGCGTGGTAGACCGGCGAGGGCCGGCCCACAAAATGCGCCAGCTCGTACTGGAATTCGGCAAGGAACTCCGGGTCGTGCTGGTATTTGGCGTAAGCGGCCTTGAGTTCGTTGATCGCGTGAGTCAGTGTTTCAGAGACAAAGCTGCCGCCGTAAATCCCGAAGTGGCCCGTCGGGTCAGGTTGTTGGTAGTCGTACA
>JAZKGR010000230.1:0-4608 GCA_040385775.1 Pseudomonadota bacterium | reverse complement strand
GCTTTGGAGTCACACTATTCTATGAAACACAGGGGACAGCACTTCATGGGGTTATTGAATCGATCTTCCACACCGTTCTACGGTAAAAGTCTGCCGCTGGCCCTGAGCCTCATTCTCCTCCCCCTGGCCACGCCTGCCGTGTACGCGCAGGCGGCCACACCGCCTTCCGCCTCCGTGACGCAATTCCAGCTGGATAACGGTATGACAGTGATTGTCAAGACCGACAGGCGCGCACCAACCGCGGCCCACATGCTCTGGGTGCGGGTCGGTTCCATGGACGAGGTCGATGGCAGCACCGGTGTGGCGCATGTGCTGGAGCACATGATGTTCAAGGGCACGCGCGACCTCAAGCCCGGCGAGTTCTCGCGCCGTGTGGCGGCACTGGGTGGCCGCGAAAACGCCTTCACCTCGCGCGACGCCACCGGTTATTACCAGCAAATACCTTCGGACAAGCTGGAGGACGTGATGCGCCTGGAAGCCGACCGTTTTGCGCGCAACCAGTGGGCAGATGACGAGTTCAAACGCGAACTCGAAGTGGTCAAGGAAGAGCGCCGCCTGCGCACCGAAGACTCGCCGCGTGCGCTGATGTACGAAAACGCCAATGCCATCACCTTCCTGGCCTCGCCCTACCGCCGGCCGGTGGTCGGCTGGATGAGCGACCTGGACGCGATGACGCCCGACGATGCACGCGCCTTTTACCGGCGCTGGTATGTGCCCGCCAATGCGGCCGTGGTGGTGGCCGGCGACGTGGATGTGGCGCAGGTGCGGCGGCTCGCCGAAAAATATTACGGCGGCATTGCGGCCAGCCCGGTGCCTGCACGCAAGCCGCGTGTGGAGCCGGTGCAGACCGGCTTGCGCAAACTCGACTTCAAGGCGCCCGCCAGCCAGGCCTATGTGAGCCTGTCCTTCAAGGTGCCCGGCCTGCGCACGCCCGGCACCGGCGTGGGCACGGGTGACGCCTTCAACCGGGATGCGCTGGCGCTGACGGTGCTGTCGGCGGTGCTTGACGGGTACAGCGGCGCGCGGCTGGATCGCGCCTTGACCCAGGGCGAGCAGCGCCTGGCCGACAGCGCCGGCGCTTCCAACGGCCTGATCGGCCGTGGGCCGCAGCTGTTTTCGCTGGACGGGGTGCCGGCCGAGGGCAAGACCGCACAACAGGTGACCGATGCGCTGCGCGCGCAGGTCGCGCGTGTGGCCAGCGAGGGCGTCAGCGAGGCGGAGCTCAAGCGCGTCAAGACCCAGTGGATCGCCAGTGAAACCTACAAGCTCGACGCAGTGTTCAACCAGGCGCGCCAGCTCGGCTCCTACTGGATCAACGGCCTGCCGCTGAACACCGACGAACGCCTGATCAGCCAGTTGCGCAGCATCACCGCGGCTGAAGTCCAGTCGGTGGCCGCGCGTTATTTCGGCGACGACCAGTTGACCATCGCGACCCTGCTGCCGCAAGCGCCGGATCCGTCGCGCCAGACACGTGTGCCGGCCGCAGCCGGCCGCCATTGAGCGACTGGCTTTTTCCCCAACCGATTTTCCGGGACATATTTGTGAATTTTGCTATTAAAACAAGAGCTGCCTGCGCTTTACTGGCGGGGGCTACAGGCTTCTTTTGCCATGTATCAGCGACCGCAGCGATTCCCGTGCAGCAGTGGACGCAGGCCAGTGGCGCGAAGGTCTACCTGGTGGAAAGCCCGGCGATTGCCATGGTGGACGTGCAGCTGGATTTCGATGCCGGCAGCCGGCGTGTGAGCGCCGACCAGACCGGCCTGGCCGGCGCGGCGGCAGGCCTGTTCTCCAAAGGCGTGGCGGCGCGGGGCAGCGATCCGGCCCTCGATGAAAACGCGCTGGGCGAGGCCTGGGCCGATCTGGGCGCGTCTTTTGGCGCGTCGGCGGGTTCGGACCGTTTCAGCTTTTCACTGCGCAGCCTGACCGAGCCGGACTTGCTGAACCAGGCGGTGGCGCTGGCGGCGCGGCAAATCGCCGAGCCGTCCTTTCCCGACGCTGTCTGGCAACGCGACCGGCAGCGCCTGCTGGCGCAACTGAAGGAGTCCTATACCCGGCCGGGCAGCGTCGCCTCCCGCGCCTACGGCAAGGCGGTTTATGGTGACCATCCCTATGGCCATGAAGTCACGCCGGCCAGCCTGGAGCGCATCGGCGTGGCGGACATGCGGGCTTTTCACGCGGCTTATTTCAGGCCTTGTTTCGCCCGGGTCAGCATTGTTGGCGCGGTCACGCGCGCGCAGGCTGACGGGATGGTAAATGCCTTGCTGGCGCGCCTGCCGAAGACAGCTTGCGCTACCGCCGCAGCGCTGCCGCCTGTGGCCGAAGTGCAGCCGCTGCAGGCTGCGCGCGAGCTGCGTATTCCCTTCGATTCCGCGCAGGCACATGTGCTGATGGGCCAGCCCGGCTTCAAACGCAACGACCCCGACTTTTTCGCCATCACCGTGGGCAACTACATCCTGGGCGGCGGCGGGTTTGTGTCGCGCCTGACCGAGGAGGTGCGCGAAAAACGCGGCTTGAGTTATAGCGTGTACAGCGGCTTTTCGCCGGGCCGCCATGCCGGCGCCTTCACCATCGGCCTGCAGACCCGGCCTGACCAGGCCGCGCAGGCCATTGAAGTGTCGCGCCAGGTGCTGGCGAAGTTTGTCGCCGAAGGCCCGACGCCAGCCGAACTCAAGGCCGCCAAGGACCACCTGATCGGCGGTTTCCCGCTGCTGATCGACAGCAACCTCAAGCTGCTGGGCAATTTGTCCAACATCGCGTGGAACGATTTACCGCTTGATTACCTGGACAACTGGACCGCGCAGATCGCCAAAGTCGGCGCGGCCGATATCCGGGCCGCTTTTGCACGCAAGCTGCAGCCCGAAAAAATGGTGACCGTGACCGTGGGGGCGACGCCATGAAGTACACCCCTGCCGAAGCCGCGCCGGCTTCCGAAAAAAAGCCCGCGGCACGCGCCCGATCCGGCAAGGTGGTGGCACGCAAGTCGGTGCCGCCAGGCGAGATCCGCATCATCGGCGGGCAGTACAAACGCACGAAGTTGCCGGTGCCCGACAAGCCTGGCCTGCGCCCCACGCCCGACCGCGTGCGGGAAACCGTTTTCAACTGGCTGGGCCAGGACCTCACGGGGTGGCGCTGTATTGATGTGTTCGCCGGCACCGGCGCGCTGGGCTTCGAAGCCGCCTCACGCGGCGCAGCCGAGGTGCTTCTGTGCGAGCAGGACATGGGTCTGGTCGCGCGGCTGAAAGCATTACAACTCAAGCTGCAGGCGGCCATGGTGAAGGTCGAGCGCGGCGACGGCATTGCGCTGCTGCGCCGGCAGTCACCGGGCAGCCAGCAACTGGTGTTTCTTGACCCGCCCTTTGACTCGCCGCTGTTCGAGGGCGCGCTGAAGGCGGCGGCCCAGACGGTGGCCGAGCCTGGTTATGTCTACCTGGAAGCGCCCAGGGCCTGGGACGACGAGGCGCTGGCCGAGTACGGCCTGAAGGTGCACCGCAGCGGCAAGGCCGGCGCGGTGCATTTCCATCTGCTGGTCCGCGCCGGCGCGTAGCCCTGCAAGCGGCAGGGACACGCAGCGGCTTGGGGGGCCGGGCATAATTGGCCTATGGCGACCCCCTCCCGCATTGCTGTTTATTCCGGCACTTTCGACCCTTTCACGCTTGGCCACGCCGATGTGGTGCGGCGTGCCGCGGGCCTGTTTGATGCCTTGATCATCGGCGTGGCGGCGGCGCACCACAAGAAAACACTGTTCAGCCTCGAAGAACGCATGGCCCAGGTTCAGGCCGAGACGCGTGGCATGGGCCAGGTCAGCGTCATGCCTTTCGATGGTTTGATCATGGATTTCTGCGCGGCGCAGCAGGCGGTTGCCGTGGTGCGCGGCATCCGCAACATCACCGACTTCGACTACGAAGCCCAGATGGCGGCCATGAACCGCAAGCTGCGGCCCGAGGTCGAAACCGTTTTCCTGCTGCCCGACGCGCCTCTGCAATGCATCAGCAGCACGCTGGTGCGCGAGATCAGCAAGCTCGGCGGCGACGTGGGCCAGATGGTCAGTTCGAATGTCGCCAACGCTTTGCAGCAGGCGCAGAAAAAGGGCTGAGCATGGCCCTGCTGATCACCGACGAGTGCATCAACTGCGACGTGTGCGAGCCGGAGTGCCCGAACCAGGCCATCTACATGGGCCCGGAAATCTACGAGATCGACCCGCAACGCTGCACCGAATGCGTCGGGCACTTCGACGAGCCGCAGTGTGTGCAGGTCTGTCCGGTGGCTTGTATCCCCCTGAATCCCGCTTTTATCGAGAACCGGGAAACGCTTTGGCAGAAGTACCAGCGCTTGCAGGCGGAGTCTGCGGCGGCTGCGATTCAGGCACGGGTTTTATAAGCGTTTTGGGCGGCTGACCCATGGCCAATGGGCGCCTCCAGCTATCTAATTGATAGCGAATTCCAGCGCGTTATCTGTCATCCCGGACTTGATCCGGGATCCATGTTGGCTAGCTCCTGCCGGGTGGTCTGCCAACAAGCCGGGGGTTGCCCGGCGGCAACTCACTTTCTTTTTGCGTCGCCAAAAAGAAAGTAAGCAAAGAAAAAGGCGACCCGATGGTCTGGGTCCCCT
>JAZKGR010000229.1:0-14855 GCA_040385775.1 Pseudomonadota bacterium | reverse complement strand
CTGGAAATCGTCGACAAGGAAAAACCGCTCGGCGTGATCGTGCAGTACGGCGGCCAGACGCCCTTGAAACTCGCGCTCGATCTCGAAGCCAACGGCGTGCCCATCATCGGGACCTCGCCCGACATGATCGACGCCGCCGAAGACCGCGAACGGTTTCAGAAGCTGCTGCATGAACTGAAGTTGCGCCAACCACCGAATGCCACGGCCCGCACCGAGCCGGAAGCACTCGAAAAAGCCGCTGCCCTCGGTTACCCGCTGGTGGTGCGCCCGAGTTATGTGCTGGGCGGCCGCGCTATGGAAATCGTGCACGAGCAGCGCGACCTCGAGCGTTACATGCGCGAAGCGGTCAAGGTCAGCCACGACTCGCCGGTGCTGCTGGACCGTTTCCTCAACGACGCCATCGAGTGTGATGTCGACTGCATCCGCGATCCTGAAGGCGTGACCTTCATCGGCGGTGTCATGGAACACATCGAGCAGGCCGGCGTGCACAGCGGCGACTCGGCCTGTTCACTGCCGCCGTATTCGCTGGCTCCAGAGACCATCACCGAGATCAAGCGCCAGACCGCCGCCATGGCCCAGGCCCTGAACGTCGTCGGCCTGATGAACGTGCAGTTTGCGATCCAGCATGTGGACGGCAAGGACGTGATCTACGTTCTGGAAGTGAACCCGCGTGCCTCGCGCACCGTTCCCTTCGTCAGCAAGGCCACCGGCATCCAGTTGGCCAAGGTGGCTGCGCGCTGCATGGTGGGCCAGACCCTGGCCTCGCAGGGGATCGGCAAGGAGGTCACGCCACCGTATTTCAGCGTCAAGGAAGCCGTCTTCCCCTTCGTCAAGTTCCCGGGTGTGGATACCATCCTCGGCCCCGAGATGAAATCCACTGGCGAGGTGATGGGCGTGGGCAAGACCTTTGGCGAAGCTTTCGTCAAGTCGCAGCTGGGCGCCGGCACCAAGCTGCCGACCTCGGGCAAGGTTTTCCTGACCGTCAAGAACAATGACAAGGAGCGTGCCGTGGATGTGGCGCGCGCGCTGGCGGCCCTGAAGTTCGAGCTGGTGGCCACCAAGGGCACGGCGGCGGCCATCACTGCGGCCGGCATCGCTTGCGGCGTGGTCAACAAGGTCACAGAGGGCCGTCCGCACGTGGTGGACATGATCAAGAACAACGAGATTGCGCTGGTCATCAACACCGTCGAAGAGCGCCGCAACGCGATTGCCGATTCCCGGCAGATCCGCACCTCGGCGCTGCTGGCCCGGGTCACGACCTTCACCACGATTGCCGGCGCCGAAGCGGCTGTCGAGGGCATGAAGTACCTGGACAACCTGACAGTGCACTCGATCCAGGAGCTGCACGCGCAGCTCGCCTGACTCGGGCAAGTACCGAGCCGGTGCTGGCGCATATGCATTAAACTGGCATCAGGACAAACTTGTTAAGACGCCGCCGCCAGGTCACTGGTGGCGGTTTCGCTTTTTGGAAGACTCAAACCATGGCAACCATTCCCATTACAAAAAAGGGCGCAGAAAAGCTCAAGGCCGAGCTGCACCAGCTCAAGACGGTGGAGCGCCCCCACGTGATCAACCTGATCTCTGAAGCGCGCGCCCAGGGCGACCTCAGCGAAAACGCCGAGTACGACGCTGCCAAGGACAAGCAGGGCTTTGTCGAAGGCCGCATCCAGGAGATCGAAGGCAAGCTGTCGGCTGCGCAGGTCATCGACCCGTCCGAGGTCGATGCCGGTGGCAAGGTGGTGTTCGGCTCCACCATCGAGCTGGAAGACGAAGACACCGGTGACAAGGTGACCTACCAGATCGTCGGCGAGGACGAGGCCGACATCAAGCTGGGCCTGGTCAACATCAGCTCGCCGATTGCCCGCGCGCTGATCGGCAAGGACGAAGGCGACACCGCCGAGGTGCAGGCGCCCGGCGGCATCAAGCGTTACGAAATCATTGCGGTGATGTACATCTAGTCTTCCTGGCTGACACATGAAGCCACGCTTCAGCATCCTGCTGGCCGCCCTGTGGTGGGGCAGCCTGAGCACCTTGGGCTTTCTGGTAGTGCCGCTGCTGTTTGTACACCTGCCCAGCCCGGCCGCCGCCGGTGCCATGGCGGCCAGACTGTTCACCGCGCAAACCTGGCTCAGTATTGCCTGTGCCTTCTTTTTGCTGATGTTTCTCAAGGGAAAAGAGGCTTCAGCCCCCGTCCAGTCTGAACAAGCTGCTATGAAATTTGTAGTGACTGGCCTGCTGCTGGCGGTGCTGGTCGAGTTCGGCGTGTCGCCGCGCATCGTCAGCGCACGTGCCGAAGGCGGCAACCTCAAGCTCTGGCATGGCCTGGGGACAGCGATGTATGTGGCGCAATGGCTGGCTGCCGGCTGGACCCTGTGGTGCCTGAGCCGGGTGTCCAAAGCGGACGTCCACCCCGCAGCTTAGTTAGCCTCGCTCTGCAGCCTCGAGGGTGTTGACCAGCAGCATGGTGATGGTCATGGGGCCGACGCCGCCCGGTACCGGCGTGATCCAGCCGGCCACTTCCTTCACGCCCGCAAAATCGACATCGCCGCAGAGTTTGCCCTCGTCATTGCGGTTCATGCCCACATCGATGACCACCGCGCCGGGCTTGACCATGTCGGCCGTCAGCACATTGCGCTTGCCGACCGCGGCGACCACGACATCGGCCTGCAGCGTCAGCGCCTTCAGATCCTTCGTGCCGCTGTGGCAGATGGTCACCGTGGCATTTTTTTGGAGCAGCATCAGGGCCATCGGTTTGCCGACGATGTTGCTGCGGCCTATGACAACGGCGTGTTTGCCCTTGAGTTCGTAGCCAATGCTTTCCAGCATCTTCATGCAGCCATAAGGTGTGCAGGGCCAGAAGCCGGGCTGGCCGACCATCAGCGCACCGGCGCTGGCGACGTGGAAACCGTCCACATCCTTCTCGGGGGAGATGGCCTCGATCACCTTCTGCGCGTCGATGTGCGCCGGCAGCGGCAACTGCACCAGGATGCCGTGGATGGCCGGATCCCGATTCAGCGCATCCACGCGTGCCAGCAGGTCGGCTTCACTCAGGGTTGCGGGGTACTGCTCCAGCACCGAGTGCAGGCCGCTGTCCTGGCAGGCCTTGACCTTGTTGCGCACATACACCTGGCTGGCCGGATTCTCGCCGACCAGCACCACCGCCAGGCCGGGGACGATGCCGCGCACGCGCAGGGCTGCGGCCCGCAGGGCGACGTCGCCGCGCAATTGTTTGGACAGGGCGTTGCCATCGATCAGTTGTGCAGTCATGGGTTGATCTCTTGAAGTAAAAACGCCCGCCGGTCCTTGAACCACGGGCGCAGGCAGCTATCGCATCGATAGCGGCGGGAGAGGGTGTTCAGGCCTTGGGTGCGCTGGAGCCCAGGGCGATTTTCAGCAGGTCGGCGACCGTGTTGGCGTTGAGTTTTTCCATGATGTTGGCGCGGTGCGCCTCCACCGTCTTGATGCTGATGCCCAGGTCGTCGGCGATCTGCTTGTTCAGCCGGCCGGCGACGATGCGTTCGAGCACCTGGGCTTCGCGCGAGGTCAGCTTGGCGAGCAGGGCGTCGCGGCTGGCCGACTGCTGGTGTTCACTGAAGGCTTCCTTGGCCTGGTCCAGCATGCGTTCAACCAGGCTGACCAGGGCTTCTTCCTGAAAAGGCTTCTGGATGAAGTCCATCGCGCCCTTTTTCATGGTGTCGACCGCCATCGGCACGTCGCCGTGGCCGGTGATGAACACGATGGGCAGCGGCGACTTGCGTTCGACCAGGCGGTCCTGCAGCTCCAGGCCGGTCATGCCGCCCATGCGGATGTCCACGATCAGGCAGGCCACTTCGCGCGCATCGTAGCGGCTCAAAAAGGTTTCGGCGGAGTCGTAGCAACGCACGCGGTAGTCCTTGCCTTCGAGCAGCCACTGCAGCGAGTCGCGCACGCCCTCGTCGTCATCGACGACGTACACGGTGCCTTTTTTGGGAATCAAGCTCATGCCAAACCTTTTGCTTAGACGGTATCAAACAGCTTGTCAGTGAACGCCGGCCGGCGGGGACGGCGTTTCTGTGGCAGCCAGGGCTGGTGAAAGCAGGGGAGTCACAGGGATCCAGAAGGTGAACCGGCACCCCACCACTTCGTCGCCATTGTAGAGGTTCTCCGCCTGCATCCTGCCCTGGTGCGACTCGACGATGCTGCGGCACAGTTTGAGGCCGATGCCCATGCCTTCGGCTTTGGTCGAGTAGAAGGCTTCATAGAGCCGGCCCATCACTTCTGGCGACAGTCCCTTGCCCGAATCCAGCACCGAAAATTCGATCACGTTCTGCTCATCAATGGTCTTGGGCACCACGCGCAGCTCGACGCTGCGCCGCGCTGTCGGCCGGCGCGCCTGGGCAATCGACTCGGCGCCGTTTTTCATCAGGTTGATCAGCACCTGCTCGATCAGGATCGGGTCCACCATCACCGGCGGCAGGCGCGCCGCGATGTAGTGGCTGAGCCGCACGTTGTGCCGGCGCAGCTCGATGTCGGCGAGCTCCATCGCGTTGCTGACCATGGTGACGACGTCGGCGGAGCTGCGGTTCGGCTCGCTGCGTTTCACAAAAGAGCGGATGCGCTGGATGATCTGGCCGGCCCGGTGGGCCTGTTTGGCGGTCTTCTCGAGCGCCACCAGCAGGTCCTCGCTGCTGATCTGCTGGCCCTTGATGCGCGAGACCATGCCGTTGCAATAGTTGTTGATCGCGGTCAGCGGCTGGTTCAGTTCATGCGCCACGCTGGACGCCATCTCGCCCATGGTGATCAGGCGGCTCGCCGACTGGGCGCGCTCGGCCTGCAGGGCGGCCTGCTCCTCGGCGTGGCGCCGCGGCGTGATGTCGGTGGCAATCACCATCTGGGCCAGACGCCCGTCCACCCAGGTCAGGTAGCGAGAACGTACTTCCAGCCATTTGGCCAGTTCCGGAATGAAAATTTCCGCATTTTCCGTCTGCGCTGTGGTCAGGGTGTCGGTCGGAAAACCAGCCAGCCCATCGACGGCATCCAGCGTGTCGTCGGTCGGCGCCGCAGTCGGCACGCCGGCCTGTGCGATCAAATTCATGTGGCCGGCGACTTCGCCGCCAAACCAGGCGCGGTAGAGCTTGTTGGCAAACAGCAGTTCCTCACTGCCCAGCGGCGCGACCGACACCGCCGCGTCCAGCCCCTCCAGCACGGTGGTAAAGCGCTCGTAGGAGGCAGACAGCTCTTCACGGACACGTTTGGGCTCGGTGATGTCGGTGACCGAGGTCATCCAGCCCGTTTGTTGGCCGCGCGGGTCGATCAGGGGCGAGACATACATGCGGCCGTCGAAAATCGCGCCGCTTTTGCGTTTGATGCGCACCTCGAATCCACCGGGTGTGGAGCGGCCGTGCAACTCGTCGTCCAGCCGCGCCGCCAGCGTTTCGCGGTCCTGCTCGGGCCAGTAGGGGAAGGGCGCGGTACGTCCGACCAGTTCGCCTTCGCTCCAGCCCGTCATCTGGCAAAACGCGGGGTTCACGTAAGTGATCCGGCCCTGCAAGTCCAGCGCCCGCATGCCGGTCAGCATGGAGTTTTCCATGGCGCGGCGGAAGTTGGTTTCCGAAATCAATGCTTCCTGGGCCTGCACACGCCGCCGCGTATGACGCCAGGTGCCCAGCAGCATCCACACCGTGAGTGCGCTGAGTGCGCTGACCAGCCAGAAGAAGCCGCTGCCCACCACACCGAGCGATGCCCGGTAACCCTGGGCCTTGAGCAGCAGGCCATTGCCCACCGGCGACACCGGAATTTCGTATTCCTGCGCCTCGTCTGACCAGGGCAAGAGCTTGGCGGCGGTGTTTCGCGGCGGCGGCAGGTTGCCGGCCAGCAGCTTGCCCTGGTCGTCCAGCAGCGCCACCGCGTATTTGGCGGTGACTTCGGTGGGCACACCGAAGCGCAGGAGGCCGTCCACCGCGTATTCACCCATGATCACACCACCGAATTTGCCCTGCTCATCGAGCGGTATCTGTAGCTGCAGGCTGGGCCCGTTGTAACTTGCGTCGTCTTTGCTGGTCAGGGGGCGCGAATACACCGGCTGGCGCAAATCCCGCGCCAGGCCGAAGGTGCCTTCGGTTTCACCGTATTTCAGTTGATCCCCGGACAGGCGGGCTTGCGCCAGATTGGCGCTGGGCGACACATAGGCGGCTTTCACCTTGCGGCGCGAATCGACCCAGGTCACAGCAAGCAGTTCCGGGTACTGGTTGACCAGGGATTCCGCCTGGGCGATGAATTCCTCGGTGTCTACGTCCTTGTTCGAGACATCGCGGCCCAGGCGCATCAGTTGCTCCTGGCGCTCAAGCAGGCGCAGACGCAGCCTCTGCTGGGCGTATTCGACATCGCGCTTGACCGCCTGTTGCTCGCGGTCGATTTCCTCGATGCGCAGGTAGGCGAAGGCGGCAATCACGGCCGCCAGAAACAGCATCACCGCCAGCAGCGGGCCGAGCGTCACAAAGCGGTCCTGCCGCGTGGGCGACTGTTTGCGCCACCAGTGACGCCAGCGCGCCAGCGGCGCGGTGCCGGAAGGGCGGGCGGGAGTGGCGGGCGTGGGGGCGGTCATGGTGGGCTGTCAGTTTAAGTGAGTTAAGCCTGGCAAACGTTGTTTCTGCCGGGCGAACCCGCTGCCCGTGCGGGTTTTGGGGGCCCCGCAGCCGGTATGGAGCGAGTCAATCACGGGAGTTTTAAATTTCTTAATATGAAATCAACTGGCGCTATTTGAAATTTCACAAAAGTTGTGAGAAACTAGGGGCTTGAATCTAAATTGCGTTACAACGTGATGAAGACGCCACTCAACACAGGCTAACACCCTAGCCAACAGCAGGAGACAAACCATGGCTGCAAATCCGGAACAGGCACGTGTGGACACTTTGGGCGCAGCCGCGAATGACGCGCTGGACAAGGATGCCCAGGAAACGCGGGAGTGGCTGGAAGCCCTGACCGCCGTCATCGAAAGTGAGGGCCCGGAGCGCGCCCACTTCCTGCTGGAGCAATTGCTCGAGCATGCCCGTCAGGGCAGCATCGACATGCCGTTTTCGGCCAACACAGGTTATGTCAACACCATCGAGGTGGACCAGGAAGAGCGTTCTCCCGGCAACCTGGAGATCGAGCGCCGCCTGCGCGCCTACATGCGCTGGAACGCCATGGCCATGGTGGTCAAGGCCAACCGCCTGCATCCGGCCGACGGTGGCGACCTCGGCGGCCACATCGGCTCCTTTGCCTCGCTGGCCAGCATGTTTGGCGCCGGCTTCAACCATTTCTGGCACGCCGAAAGTGAAAACCACGGCGGCGATTGCCTTTACATCCAGGGCCATGTGTCGCCTGGTGTTTATGCCCGCGCTTATCTCGAAGGCCGGCTGACCGAAGAGCAGTTGCTCAACTTCCGCCAGGAGGTCGACGGCAAGGGCTTGTCGAGCTACCCGCATCCCAAACTGATGCCCGAGTTCTGGCAGTTCCCCACCGTCTCCATGGGCCTGGGTCCGCTGATGGCGATTTACCAAGCGCGCTTTTTGAAGTACCTGCATGCCCGCGGCATTGCCAACACTGAAAACCGCAAGGTCTGGGTCTTCTGCGGCGACGGCGAAATGGACGAGGTCGAGTCGATGGGCGCCATCGGCCTGGCCGCGCGCGAAAAACTCGACAACCTGGTGTTTGTCATCAACTGCAACCTGCAGCGCCTGGACGGCCCGGTGCGCGGCAACGGCAAGATCATCCAGGAGCTTGAGGGCGAATTCCGCGGCGCGGGCTGGAACGTCATCAAGCTGATCTGGGGCAGCAACTGGGACCCGCTGCTGGCGCGCGACAAGGACGGCGCGCTGCGCAAGGTCATGATGGACACGGTCGACGGCGACTACCAGGCCATGAAAGCCAACGACGGCGCCTATGTGCGCAAACATTTCTTCGGACAGAACCCGAAAACGCTGGAAATGGTCGCCAAGATGAGCGACGAGGACATCTTCGAGTTGCGCCGCGGCGGCCATGACTCGCAAAAGGTTTATGCGGCCTTCCATGCGGCGGTCAATCACGTAGGCCAGCCAACCGTGTTGCTGATCAAGACCGTCAAGGGTTTTGGCATGGGCAAGATCGGCGAGGGCAAAAACAATGTGCACCAGACCAAGAAACTGTCGGACGAGGACATCAAGGCCTTCCGCGACCGCTTCAATATCCCCATCCCGGACAGCCAGCTCGCCGACATTCCGTTTTACAAGCCGGCCGATGACACGCCAGAGATGCAGTACCTGCACGAGCGCCGCAAGGCCCTGGGCGGCTATTTGCCGCACCGCCGTGTCAAGGCCGACGAAAGCTTCACCGTGCCGGCGCTGGAAACCTTCAAATCGGTGATCGAACCGACCGCTGAAGGCCGTGAGATTTCCACGACACAGGCCTATGTTCGTTTCCTCACGCAGTTGCTGCGCGACCAGGCGCTCGGTCCGCGCGTGGTGCCCATTCTTGTGGACGAAGCGCGTACCTTCGGCATGGAAGGCCTGTTCCGCCAGATCGGCATCTACAACCCGGACGGCCAGCAATACACGCCTGTCGATAAAGACCAGGTGATGTATTACAAGGAAGACAAAAAAGGCCAGATCCTGCAGGAAGGCATCAACGAAGCCGGCGGCATGAGCAGCTGGATTGCTGCAGCGACCTCGTACAGCACCAACAACCGGATCATGATCCCGTTTTACGTGTATTACTCGATGTTCGGTTTCCAGCGTGTCGGCGACCTGGCGTGGGCGGCCGGCGACATGCAGGCGCGTGGTTTCCTGCTGGGCGGCACCTCCGGCCGGACCACGCTCAACGGTGAAGGCCTGCAGCACGAAGACGGGCACAGCCACATCCTGGCTGGCACGATCCCGAACTGCATTTCCTACGACCCGACGTTTGCGCACGAAGTCGGCGTGATCCTGCACCACGGCCTCAAACGCATGGTCGAGCGCCAGGACAACGTTTATTTCTACCTGACGCTGCTCAATGAAAACTACGCCATGCCCGGCCTGCAGCCCGGCACGGAAGAGCAGATTATCAAGGGCATGTACCTGTGCAAGCAGGCGCCGGCCCTGGCTGCCAAAGCGCCGACGGTGCAGTTGCTGGGTAGCGGCACCATCCTGCGCGAGAGCATTGCCGCGCAGGAACTGCTGGAGAAAGACTGGGGCATTGCAGCAGGTGTCTGGAGCTGCCCGAGCTTCAACGAACTGACGCGTGACGGCCAGGACGCCGACCGCTGGAACCTGCTGCACCCGGTGGACGCGCCGCGTGTGCCTTTCGTGATGCAGCAACTGTCGGCCAGCGCCGGCCCGGTGGTCGCTTCCACCGATTACATGAAGGCCTACGCCGAGCAGATTCGCCCCTTCATTCCCAAGGGCCGTACTTACAAGGTGCTGGGCACCGACGGCTTCGGGCGCAGTGACTTCCGCAGCAAGCTGCGAGAGCATTTCGAGATCAATCGCCACTACATCGTGGTCGCCGCGCTGAAAGCCCTCAGCGAAGACGGCACCGTGCCGGTAGCCAAGGTGGCCGAAGCCATCAAGAAATACGGCATCAATGCCGACAAGATCAACCCGCTTTACGCCTGAAGTCAGGCCTGAACGAGCGAACGGAGACAAGAACATGGCATTGGTAGACATCACCATTCCCGACATCGGCGACTTCGACGAAGTCACCGTCATCG
The DNA here is from genome assembly GCA_040385775.1 of Pseudomonadota bacterium. Lineage (GTDB taxonomy): Bacteria > Pseudomonadota > Gammaproteobacteria > Burkholderiales > Burkholderiaceae_C > Polaromonas. The sequence goes on along the minus strand of JAZKGR010000229.1, from coordinate 5,170 downwards.
AACTGCTGGTCAAACCCGGCGACAGCATCCAGGCCGACCAGAGCCTGATGACTGTGGAAAGCGACAAGGCCTCGATGGAAATCCCGTCCAGCCAGGCCGGGCTCGTGAAAGAACTCAAGGTCAAGCTCGGCGACAAGGTCAAGCAAGGCTCGGTTGTGCTGGTGCTGGAAGCTGGCGGCGCAGCAACCGCCCCTGCGCCGGCCGCTGCGGCCCCGGTTTCGGAACCAAAACAGGCTGTAGCCCCAGCTGGACCTGAGCAAGCAGCTACCAAATCAATAGCAGCGCCAGCCGCTGCCACCGGCCCGGTGGAGGTCCGTGTACCCGACATCGGCGACTTCAAGGATGTGGTCGTGATCGAGGTGCTGGTCAAGGTCGGCGACACCGTCAAGGCTGAGCAGTCGCTGGCGACCGTCGAGTCCGACAAGGCGTCGATGGAAATTCCGTCCAGCCAGGCCGGTGTGGTCAAGGCGTTGAAGATCAAGCTCGGCGACAAGATCAATGTCGGCGACGTGCTGCTGGTGCTCGAAAGCGTGGCCGGCGGCGCGCCTGCTGCGGCTGCACCGGCACCCGCGCCGGCTGCCGCCGCACCTGTGGCCGCAACTGCTTCCGCGCCCGCACCGAGTGCTGCGCCTGCTCCGGCAGCCGCCGTGCCTGCGCATGAACCGTCCACGCCTACCGGCCAACTGCCGCACGCTTCACCCTCGGTGCGCAAGTTTGCGCGCGAGCTCGGTGTGCCGCTGGCCGAAGTCAAGGGCAGCGGTCCCAAGGGCCGAATCACCCAGGACGACGTGCAGGGCTTCACCAGATCCGTGATGGCCGGCGATGTGCGCACCCAGGCGCAGGCGGCCAAAGCGCCGGCCGCAGCCAGCGGCGGCAGTGGCGCCGGTCTGGACCTGCTGCCCTGGCCCAAGGTGGACTTCACCAAATTCGGCGCCGTCGAGCGCAAGGACCTGCCGCGCATCAAGAAGATCAGCGGCGCCAACCTGCTGCGCAACTACGTGATGATCCCGCACGTCACCAACCATGACGATGCCGACATCACTGATCTCGAAGCCTTCCGCGTGTCCACCAACAAGGACAACGAAAAGTCCGGCCTGAAGGTCACCATGCTGGCTTTCCTGATCAAGGCCAGCGTCGCTGCGCTCAAAAAATTCCCCGAGTTCAACAGCTCGCTCGACGGCGACCAGCTGGTTTACAAGCAGTACTACAACATCGGTTTTGCCGCCGACACGCCCAACGGCCTGGTGGTGCCTGTGCTCAAGGATGCCGACAAAAAAGGCATCATGCAGATCTCGCAGGAGATGGGCGAACTCGCCAAAAAAGCGCGCGACGGCAAACTAGCGCCGGCCGAGATGCAGGGTGCGAGCTTCACCATCTCTTCGCTGGGCGGCATTGGCGGGCGTTATTTCACACCCATCATCAACGCGCCCGAAGTTGCCATCCTCGGTGTTTCCAAGAGCCAGACGGAGCCGGTCTGGGACGGCAAGGCTTTCCAGCCGCGCCTGATGCTGCCGCTGTCGCTGGCCTGGGACCATCGCGTGATCGACGGCGCCGGTGCTGCGCGTTTCAACGCGTATCTGGGCTCGATCCTGGCTGACTTCCGCCGGGTCCTTTTGTGACGACTCTTGTAGTCGTCAAAAAGGCCGGGCAGGCGGTGATCGCTACCGATGCCTTGATCACCTTCGGCGACACGCGCCTTAGCAATCGCTTTGAGGCCAACAACAAAATCTTCAAGGTCGATGCGCCGGCAGGTGTCAGCTACATCGGCATGGCCGGCACGGTGGCGCATTTTCCGGTGCTGCGCAAGGCGCTGGCCACGCTGCCGAAAGAGCAGCTGCGTTTTGGCAGCAAGGACGAGGTCTTCGACACCTTCAACAAGGTGCACCCGGTGCTCAAGGAGGCGTTTTTCCTGCAAACCAAGGAAGACGACAACGATCCTTACGAGTCCAGCCAGTTCAGCGTGCTGATCGCCAATTCAAGCGGCATCTACGGCCTGTACAGCTACCGCGAGGTGTTCGAGTTCAAGGAGTTCTGGGGCATAGGCTCGGGACGCAGCTTTGCACTCGGCGCCATGCACGCGAGCTGGGAGAAGGCGAAGACGGCGCGTGAAGTGGCACTGGCCGGCATGGCTGCCGGCTGCGAATTCGACAAAAACTCCGCCGGCCCGGTGGAACTGTTCACGGTCAAGCTTAAAAAGTAAGCCGACCCTTTTAGCGGAGACAAGCGACATGGCAACGATAGACATCCAGATTCCCGACATTGGCGATTTCGACGAAGTGACCGTGATCGAGGTGCTGGTCAAAGCCGGTGACAGCATCCAGGCCGACCAGAGCCTGCTCACGGTCGAAAGCGACAAGGCCTCGATGGAAATTCCGTCCAGCCACGCGGGTGTCGTGAAGGCGCTCAAGGTCAAGCTGGGCGACAAAGTGAAGCAGGGAACGGTGGTTTTGTCACTGGAAGCCGAAGGCGCTGCTGCCGCCCCGGTTTCAGAGACAAAACAGGCCGCAGCCCCCGCCCAGCCTGAGCAAGCAGCTCCTGAAAAGATAGCGTCGAAAGCTGTTGCGGCGCCTGCCGCAGCGTCTTTCAGCGGCAATGTCGACCTCGACTGCGACCTGCTGGTGCTGGGCGCCGGTCCCGGCGGCTACTCCGCAGCCTTCCGCGCTGCCGACCTCGGCCTCAAGGTGGTGCTGGTCGAGCGCTACGCCACGCTGGGCGGTGTCTGCCTGAACGTCGGCTGCATCCCGTCCAAGGCGCTGCTGCACGTGGCGGCGGTCATGGACGAAGTCAAACATTTCGAGTCGCTCGGTGTGTCCTTCGCCGAGCCGACGGTGGACATCAACAAGCTGCGCACCCACAAGGAAAAGGTCGTTGGCAAACTGACCGGCGGCCTGGCCGCCATGGCCAAGATGCGCAAGGTCACCACCGTGCGCGGCATCGGCAGCTTTGTCGGCGCCAACCACCTGCAGGTGGAAGAGACGGCTGGCGCTGAGGGCCAGGAAAAAACCGGCAAGAGCCAGACGATTGCCTTCAAGACCTGCATCATCGCCGCCGGCTCGCAGGCGGTGCGCCTGCCTTTTATGCCCGACGACCCACGCGTTGTGGACAGCACCGGCGCGCTGGCGCTCAAGGAAGTGCCTAAACGCATGCTGGTCCTGGGCGGCGGCATCATTGGCCTGGAGATGGGCACGGTGTACAGCACCCTGGGCGCGCGCCTCGACGTGGTCGAGATGATGGACGGCTTGATGCAGGGCGCCGACCGCGACCTGGTCAAGGTCTGGCAGAAGATGAATGCGCCGCGCTTTGACAACATCATGCTCAAGACAAAAACCGTGGGCGCCAAGGCCAGCAAGGCCGGCATCGAGGTGACGTTCGCCGCAGCGGAAGAGGGCGGTACTGCACCCGCGCCGCAGACCTACGACCTGGTGCTGCAGGCTGTCGGCCGCACACCCAACGGAAAGAAGCTGGGCGCCGAGAAAGCCGGCGTCAGCGTGACTGACCGCGGTTTCATCCCCGTGGACATCCAGATGCGCACCAACGTGCCGCACATCTTCGCCATCGGCGACATCGTTGGACAGCCCATGCTGGCGCACAAGGCGGTGCATGAGGCGCATGTGGCGGCCGAGGTGATTGCCGGTGAACTGCAGGGCAACAAGGAGCTCGCCAGCGCCGCCTTCAATGCGCGCGTGATCCCGAGCGTCGCCTACACCGACCCCGAGGTGGCATGGGTCGGCCTCACCGAAGACCAGGCCAAGGCGCAAGGCATCAAGGTCAAGAAAGGCCTGTTCCCCTGGACCGCCTCAGGCCGCGCGATCGCCAACGGCCGCGATGAAGGCTTCACCAAGCTGCTGTTCGACGACAGTCCCGAAGCGCACGGCCACGGCAAGATCCTGGGCGGGGGCATGGTCGGCACCCATGCCGGCGACATGATCGGCGAGATCGCGCTGGCCATCGAGATGGGCGCCGACGCGGTGGATATTGGCAAAACGATTCACCCACATCCCACGCTCGGCGAGAGCATCGGCATGGCGGCAGAAGTTGCGCATGGCAGCTGCACGGATTTGCCGCCTGCGCGCAAATAGGCCGGCGATCAGTTGTGCGGTGCTTGCCGCTTCCCGCGCCGCTCAACCGGCCATCTGCACGGCATGTCTGAAGATGTCGCCCGGCGTAGTCATCCAGACTTGACCACGGTCCCGTGCCGCAGCCACATGCTGCAGCGCACGCCGCAGATGGCGCAGGCGGTAAGGCTGGCCGACGATGTAAGGGTGCAAGGCAATACCCATGACCAGCGGTGCTGACTCTTTCGCCTGCGATTGCTCCAGCATCTCGTCAAGCTGGTCGATGATCATTTGCGCAAAGTCTTTCCCGTCCATTTGCCGCGCAATGATCATCGGGATGTCATTGAGCTCCTGCGGGTAAGGCACCGCCCACAAGGCTTGGCCACTGCGGGTCCGCATCGGGAGCGGCTGGTCGTCGTGACACCAGTTCAGGGTGTAGCCGTAGCCGCTTTCGGCCAGCAGGTCCGGTGTGTGCAGGCTTTCCGAGATCCAGGGTGAGAGCCATCCGGCCGGGGACTGCCCGCTTTCCTCTTGCATGCGTGCGCGGCACTGCGCCAGCAGGCGGGCCTCGTCCGCTTCGCTCATCGCGGCCTGCCGCTCGGCGTTGCTGTGGCCATGGCCCACCAGTTCGTCGCCGCGCGCCACGCACGCTGCCACCAGCTCCGGGCAGTGGTCGTACAGCGCGGTATTGATCAGGGCTGCCGCAGGCAGGCCCAGGCTGTCAAACAGCTCCAGGCAGCGCCAGCTACCGACGCGGTTACCGTATTCGCGCCAGCTGTAATTCAGGACGTCGGGTTGCGGGCTGGCCGGGCCGATGGCGGCGCCCAGGCCCTCGCCGAAGGCAAAGTGCTCAATGTTGAAACCGAGGTAAACGGCCAGCCCGGAACCGTTGGGCCAGCGATAGGGTTGGCGCTTGTGAATCGCCTGATAGTCAAAGCGGTTGTGCGTTGGCAGAGCGCCGCTGTAGGTGGCCGCCATCAGCTGATCAGAGCACAGCCAGTCCGGCGCGCACCAGCAGCCATTCGGCGCTGTCGTTCCACACATCCATATGGGTGATCAACCCGCTTTTGACCACATAACGGTCCACATAGCGGTTGCCTTCAAAAGGCGTGCCG
>JAZKGR010000228.1:0-11518 GCA_040385775.1 Pseudomonadota bacterium | reverse complement strand
ACGATCAAGGAACTGATCCACGAAGAGTTCGGCGACGGCATCATGAGCGCGATTGATTTTTCGATGGACATCGTGCGCACGCCTGACCCCAAGGGTGACCGGGTGAATGTGGTGTTGTCGGGCAAGTTTTTGCCGTACAAGACGTACTGAAGCACGGGCCGGACTGGCCGTTTTGCATTGCCCCGCCCGCCGACCGGGACAGGGGAGTTGGATGCCCTTGTCGCCCAATTATTCGCGCCCGCAAGCCTTGCAACAGTAAACTAGCTGCTGCGAAGGCTTCAGGCTCTATATGACACTGCACCAGGACATCCGCTTTTGCACCAGTGCTGACGGTGTGAAGATAGCAAGTACAACAACCGGCACCGGCATGCCCGTGGTTCGGGCTGGAACCTGGCTCAGCCACCTGGAGTGTGATGCCCGCCATCAAGAGCCCCAGGCCTACATACGCGCGCTGAGTCGGGGGTTTTCCTATGTGCGCTACGACTCACGCGGCTGCGGCTTGTCGGACCGCACCGTGCCGTCGCTGACTTTTGAAGACGGAGTCAATGATCTGGAAGCTGTCATAGCCTCCAGAGGCCTGACGAAATTTGCACTGCTGGGCATGTCCATGGGCGCGGCGACCTCGATCGCCTACGCTGTGCGCCATCCCGAGAAGGTGTCGCACCTGATTCTGTTTAGCGGGTTTGCGAGTTCCGTTTTCAGCACGCCAAACGTCAGCCAGAAAGCCATCGATGAGGCCGAACTGGTGATCAAAAGTGCGGAGGTCGGCTGGAACAGCCCGAAGTCGATCTTTCGCAAACTGTTTGTGGCCCAGTTGCTCGGCAACGCCACCCCCGAGCAGCAGCGTGAACTTGAAGAACGCATGCAGCTGTCCATGACGCCCGAGATGGCGACGGCCTACCTTCGCAACAATTTCTCCCTCAATGTGCGGGATCTTTGTGCGCAGGTAAAAGTACCCACCCTGGTTTTTCATTGCCGCAAGGATGAAATGATCGGTTTCGAGCAGGGCCGCAAGATGGCTTCGCTGATTCCTGACGCCCGCTTTGTGGCGCTGGAAGCCCAAGGCCATATCCTTCTGTCCACCGAGCCAGCCATGCAGGTGTTTGAGGCTGAGCTGAAGGCCTTTCTGGGCAACGCAGAACCCGCACCCCAACTAACGCCCAGGCAGACGGAAATCCTGCAGGCGGTAGCGCACGGGCGTACCGACAAGGAAGTGGCCAAGGCGCTCAACCTGAGTCCTCGCACGGTGGAAATGCACATGTCCGGCGCCATCAAGGCGCTGAACTGCGCCACCCGCGCCGAAGCCGTGCACCGTGCCGGCGCCCTGGGTTTGCTGAACGCCTGACGGGTCGACGGTGGTGGGCTACGGCAAGCACTACCGTAGCCAGATGGGCTCGTTACCGTAGTAGGCACACTGGCCCGGCCAGGCTTTGAAACCCATACTTTCTCCATCACCCCACCACCGGAGAAAGCCATGAACCTCGCCCTGCCCGCAGCCAGCCATGACAGCCGTTTTTTTGCAGGCAGATGGCTACGCGCCCAAGCCTCCCGCAGCCATCGCCAGGCCGTGCCAACCAAGCCACCGTGCTGCGGCATTCAGGAGATGGCCAAGGCGGGCATTCATGAAGTCAAACAGGCGCTGGGTGTCACCATTGAATGCCTGGAAGGCTCGGTCTGGGTCACGCTGGACGGCGACTTGCGCGACCTGGTTCTTGACGCCGGGCAAAGCTGCAAGATCGACCGCAAGCGGCGAGTTTTAATTCAGGCGCTGGACACGGCGCGTGTGCGGCTGGTTCCGCCTTCCGGCGCACTGTGAGGAACCCGGCATCATGATCACACAAGCCCAAGGCACGGTGGAGTACCAGGAAAACGGCCACGGACAAGCCATCGTTTTTGTACCTGGTTCATTCTCTACGGGTTCTTCCTGGCGCAACATCAGTACACCCCTGTCTGAACGTTATCGCAGCATCACCACCAGTTTGTCGGGGTACGGAAAAACGCAGGAGCGGCGCAGGCCTGAAGGCATTCACCTCGAAGATGAGATGGACGTGCTGGAAGCCGTGCTGGACAGGGCAGCCGCACCCGTGCACATGGTGGCTCATTCGTTCGGCGCCTGGGTCGCCATCGCCCTGGCCATGCGCCGCGCCCCACGGTTACTGAGCCTGACCCTGCTGGAGCCAACGGCCTTCAACCTGCTGGAGCCGGGCGGGGAGTCCGCTTTGAGCCGGGAGGTTCATGCCATGACGGATCTCTACATGACCGAATGGAACAAGGGGCAGCAGCAGGCGGTGCGCCACGTCATCGACTTTTATGGCGGCGCCGGGACTTTTGACAGTTACCCCCCTGCAGTGCAGGAAAAACTGATGAGCCAGACCGCGACCAATATCCTTGACTGGAAGACGGGCTACGCCACTTCCTTCAAGCTTGCAGAACTGGCCGCCGTGACAGTGCCCACGCTGGTGATCTATGGCAGTGCGAGCAACAGGGCGATGCAGCGCAGCAACCAGTTGCTGGTGGACCACCTGCCCCGGGCGCAACTCACGACACTGGACGGCGCCAACCATTTCATGATCGGAACGCATGCGCCGGAGCTGACGCAGGCGATAGAACAGCATCTGTCTGCGCACATCGGATAGCGCACATCAAGGCTCGAGCCGGCTTCCCGGTGCGCAGTGTCTAAAGGCCGCGTACCCGACAAGCCAACAGCAGCAGGCCGAAACCAATGATCCACGACCAGGTCGCAATGGGTGCGCCCATGCGAACCACGCCAAACTGCGCGAGCAGGGCCACCACAAACAGGACCAGGGAAATCACCCACACGACGAAGGTAGGGGCTTTGCCAGAAAAATTGCGCATGATTGATTCCTTTTGGATTGTGTTTGGATTGTGAGATGAGGCAGCTTGAGATGAAGGCTCACTAAAGGCTGTGTTATGGCAAAGTGGTTGGAGCTGACACCTTCACGGGAGGCCATTTCTTGGCGTCGCCGCGCCGGGCCAGGATGGCGTTCGTCTGGCGGCTGGCGTCTTTCACGTTAATGCATGCATGTCCATCGCCTCGCGATCATCCGATAGCCGTTCGGGCAGTCATCACCTGACAGAGAGTTCGACCCGCCTTGATTTGGTTGCTTGAGACCCGGCGAAATCCGCAACAACGTGGTTGCGGCGTTCGCACCACCTGCCCCCAAATTCAAAGCATTTTTCACACCAGCTGTCCGCGTTTCTAGCGGGCCATCCGAAGATGAGCGCGGCTCAGGATACTTGCGATAGATGCGCGGCTGTCCAAGTGGACCAAAGAACACCGGGACTATTTGCGGCGTTCTTTGGTCCATGTTGTAAAGCTTGAACCTATGATTGAAGGTAAACGGTGGTTCATGGTCACTCGACAGGAAGCGCTCAAACATGTATGTGACTGGGATGCTCCCGCCCGGCCGCAGAATTACCCAATCATCCGCATTCTTTCCAGTGGGAAGTGTCGCACCACGCTGCTCCCATAGCCACTGAATACCAGAAGAGTCCGCCGCCACAGGCGCTTCAGGCCAGGACGCAATCGCTATCTCTTGCGGACGGCCACGCTGGTCACTAATGTTCTGCAAACTGAGCGTAATCTGAAACCGGCTTCCCGACGCGCGCCAGTCATACACGGAAACCGCCAAATTATCAAAGGTATGGCGCTGTGCGAAAGCCGAAGTCTGCAGAAGGGCAACTGCGACTGTTATAAATGCGTATACACCTCTCATTTTCTCCTCCAAGATATCCCGGTTAGTTGTTGAAGGGTTCGCCCGAATTTCTTTGGACCGGGGGCCCTTCATACACAGGCGGCTGGGGAAAGATTACTCGCTGGGGGGGCACTACGTAAACCGGCGGAGGCGGTGATGGTGCCGCATAGATTGGGTTTGGGGCAGGTGCCACGATCAGGGACGGCCCGTCCCTGAGCCCCAAGCGCGATTCTGGTAGCGTTGTCGGCGGCTGCGTTGATGAACTAGGGCCGACTGGTGACGTGACGGCTTCACGCACTCCGTCGGCGGCTCGGCGTGAATAGGAAAACAGCCCCTCCTTCGCGAACTCGTAAATGACGGCGAGCGCTAAGAAAGCACCAATTACCCAGGTGAATCCACCTCCGATGCGTCCTCTTTGCCTGCTGTTCATAAACGGTCGTGGAGTGCTACTAAGCTGCATATTTAAACACTCCCGGCCACAAGGGGCAAGCGTATCCCGTTGACCCCGAGCAAGCATCCGATCTACTCGTGGGAAAGATCGCTTGGATGGGAGGTGGCGAGAGCGGCCTGAAGTTTGAAAGGGATGTCCCCCTCCCAAGCAAGACGCGAGTCCCTTACATCGAAATTTCCTCTAAAAATATCACGTTGCAAGACGGGTATCCAACCCCGGTGCACTATCTCGGCGCCAAGGCAAAGTGCTCCCATGAACCCCCTAGACGGCATTCGCATCCTTGACCTCTCCCGCGTGCTGGCGGGCCCCAGGTGTAACCAGACCCTCGCTGACCCGGGAGGGCGACGTCATCAAGATTAAGCGGACGGCACCGGTGGCGGACAAAGCGGCGTTGGTTACGGCTGCCTTTCGGACTTCTTTGCACCGCAGAGGGATGTTGCAAGACCTCGATTCAACTTTCGCTCCGTGCCTGCCCTAACGTAGCAAGCAACTGTGTTTTCGGCATTCACCGCTCCTGCGCACAGATCGATAGCAATACCGCGAGGTATGCCGTCATCAGCTTTAGATGCGCCTAGATAGCATTTAACGGGTTCTGGCGTCCATGCTCCCGAGCACAGTTTCGTAGCCAGCCCAACAATGATCCCCGGGTCAACTTTCGCTATGTCGTTTAGACAGTCGACGGGGTCGTACGCGAATGCGGCAGTCCCATAACTTACCGACAGAGCAAAGGAAATACTTTGGAGAGCCCGAATCGCTCCATCAGTCCTGTCCTTCATTTTGTCCCTCCGCCTTGCTTAGATACCTGACGTTGCCGTTAACCCGGAGCGCTTCTTACGCGCGGTCGGGTTGGACGGCTTGTTGGGCGCCTTTGCGTGCTATCTCTTGTAGAACGCATTTAGCTCTCTCTGCAGCACATAAAACCCGGCATCAATCTTCCCTTTCGGAAAAGGAATGTAAGCAACGCCAGAAAGATTTGTTGGAACATTCACGCCCTCCTCGTGCAAGAGAACGACCATGCTTCTGCCGTAGCGGCCTTGGAAAAAGCCGACTTCATGCATCACGTTCTCTCGAACGCGCCGCTCGTCTTCATTCGCGACGTCATCGCCTGTCATGACGATAACGGCGCTGTCACAACGATCAGCGTTGTCGATTAGTTTCTCGATAATCGTGCGACCAAGGTTTGGTTCTTGTGCCAATTCGATAGTGGGCAGGCCGACATCTTTTTCGATAAAGGGTTGCACGGCCCGCCAATCATTCGACCGACCGTGACTGATAAAGACGCGTTGTGGTGCCTGTCTCCTTGGTTGTTCCAGTTCGCTGTTTGCTCGCACTTCAAATACTTGATCGATGTCGCGTACGAGACGCTCGGTTTGTGCTCGGGAAAAATGCTTTGGAACGGTTCCGTCCGGTTTTGCCATCATCTCCAAGGAAGGCTCTGTGCTTATCGCCTGAAAATCTCCATACATGTCTGGCATGAGCTCTTTTAGCTTCTCAACGTGTGCCGCAGCTTGCGAGAAGTAGTGAGCGACAAGCTCCGGGTCGAAGCTTGCTCGCGTAAGCACTTCTCCACGACTTCGGTTGCGGCTTACGTTCTCCTCCATGACGTCGGTAAGCGCCTTGCGTATGCCGGCAAGCTTTGCCACCAGAATGGACATCTGACTCATGCTGAAACCCCAATGTGTTGACGCCCAACTTAATGTATGCCGCAAAACCTACGGTATAACTTGGAGACTGCGGTATCACTTCGACACGTAATCGCCTTGGAAAGGCCGCTAGGATTGGCTTTGCGAGAAATTGGGTCAAATTTATACAGGTATAAATGAAGTCACCATACCCGGCAGTAACTGCCAACAAATTCTAGGCCTCTATCGCAATCGGTCCGTCCTCCAATCGGAGGATGTGTGGCTTTTTGGCGCCACCAACCGCGCTGATCCCGCTGAGACCTGTTTCTAACGCCAAGGCAAAATCCCCCCATGAACTCCCTAGACGGCATCCGCATCCTCGATCTCTCCCGCGTGCTGGCGGGCCCCTGGTGTACCCAGACTTTGGCCGACCTTGGCGCCGACGTCATCAAGATTGAGCGCCCCGGCACCGGTGACGACACGCGCACCTGGGGTCCGCCGTTTTTGCAGGACAGTGCGGGCGCCGACACGGCCGAGGCGGCGTATTACCTGGGCATGAATCGCAGCTAGCAACCACTCACCTGCGACATTGCCAAGCCGAGGGCCAGGCGCCTACTCGCGAGCTAGTCGTTGCAGAGGCGTACTTGCAGCAAACTAGCAAGCAGAGATGCACACATTCCGCTAGTAAAGGCCCTCCCCAGTGAGCACGAGAACGATGCCGCCAACAATGAACGTGACAACGAACGCAGCCACGTAATAGGCGATGGCGACCAGAAATGCAGATGCCGTCGACTCCGTTCGTAGGGAAAGTACGGCAGCCGCGCCCCACAACGGAAGAATAAACAGAGTAAACATGATTAGACCTGTGGCTGGTCCAGCGGGGAGTAGCGACGCCAGAAGTGCCAGAAGCGCCGGGGCCCAGACGGGAGAAGAAAGAACGGCAAGCTTGAACATGGACAAGCCATTCGGTGGTGCACTTGGTGGCGACTGGTCAGCACGGGCATGACCATTGTTGGCCTGCATACTTGCCTCGGTGCCGGCTGACAGCCCTTCGCCCGGTGGCTTGTCGGAGGCGGAATCGGAATCGCTGAGGGCGACGTAAATGATCACGATACAGATGAGGACTGCCACGACCACAAACCCGTTGTAGTGCATGAAGCAGTTGATGACGTTGCGGTCGGGGCACATCTGTGTGAGCGCTAACGTGCACCAGCCGGAAACTGGGTTGGTTCAAACTGCTTAAGGTACGCCATGGTCATTCTTTGATGTCTAACATTGGAAATCCGCATGCGTTACAGGCGATTCGACGGAGGGACGTACGCCCACTGCTAAAGTCCGAGAATTGCGACGGTGCTGAACAAAAGTGTCAAAAACGAGCAGGGAACAATGCCTAAAAGCAGGGGGTGAAAAATGAGTGCGACTTCGGCGCGACCGACTGCATAAGCGCATGATGCGACGACCAGCGACTGCAGAAAGAGAATTGGGAAAGCGAAGGGCTCGAGTTCAATTCTTGCGGATAACATAGCCCAGACAAACCCAAACGACGATGCCGAAATTACTCCGTGCGCGGACGCCAGGACTCTTTCCCGAAATGGCAAGTGCTTCGTGCGTAAAAAGTAAAGCGCGCTAACCACAACCGCAAGAGCTGGCGCGAGAATCCACATGACTGGAGCATTCCCCATACGGCCTAACGTTGAAGTCAGTCGGAGCCGCTGGCGTCCGACTTGGGCGACCAGTTAATCGGCAGCATGAGTAGCCGCCTTCCGCTTGAAGCTGGTAATTTCGGTAATGAAGAAAGCCCAAGGCACGCAAAACATTGCGGGGATCATCAGCATACCGGCAGCTATGCCCGAATCAGCTTTGAGCGCCATGCCAAGAAGCAAGACGAGAACACTAAGTAAAAAGAACAAAAATCCAACATACCCAAGCGCCTTCTGAAATCCAACGAAAGACACCGGTGTCCTCTCCTTCTGTACAGCGAACAACCAACACCGTCGCAGGACGAGAAGTATCATTGCATATCCCAGCGCCATGATGAGTGGGCGCGGGATGAGGTCCGCAGCCATGGGAGGAACCAAACGGCCAAAAGAGAAAAGAAGCGAGAGAAAGCCGTTGTACGGGACCTGAACTTTCAGCATCGATAGAAACGAAACAACAAGAAAATGGAATGCCGGAAGTGCAACCAATGTGGCGCACAAAAGATAGACGATGGATCTCATAGGCTCCTGCTGTTTAACGGCGCATAAATAAAGTTACGAAACCCGGCAGCAACTGCCGACGAATTCTAGGTCTCTACCGCATCCGGTTCGTCCTCCAATCGCAGGAGGCGTGGCTTTTTAGCGCCACCATCCACACTCATTCCGCTGACACCTGCCTGTCACGCCAAGGCAAAATGCCCCCATGAACTCCCTAGACGGTATCCGCATCCTCGACCTCTCCCGCGTGCTGGCGGGCCCCTGGTGTACCCAGACCCTGGCTGACCTGGGCGCGGACGTCATCAAGATCGAACGGCCCGGCACCGGGGACGACACGCGCACCTGGGGGCCGCCGTTTTTGCAGGACAGTGCGGGGGCCGATACGGCCGAAGCAGCCTATTACCTGGGCACGAACCGCAACAAGCGTTCACTGACCTGTGACATTGCCAAACCCGAAGGTGCGGCACTGATCCGTGCGCTGGTGGCGCATTGCGATGTGTTTGTCGAGAACTTCAAGGTCGGCGACATGGCGCGTTATGGGCTGGACTATGCCTCGCTTAAAGTCCTCAACCCGAAGCTGGTGTATTGCTCGGTCACCGGCTTTGGCCAGACCGGGCCGTATGCGGAACGCGCGGGTTACGACTACGCGATTCAGGGCATGGGCGGGCTGATGAGTGTGACGGGTGAGCGTGATGACTTGGGCGGCGGGCCGCAGAAGGTCGGTGTGGCGGTGTCGGACCTGATGACGGGCATGTATGCGACCGTCGCGATTCTTGCTGCGCTGCGCCATGCCGAGAAGACCGGCGAGGGCCAGCAGGTCGACATGGCGCTGCTGGACACGCAGGTCGCGATGCTGGCGAATCTGGGCGCCAATTATTTGGTCAGCGGCAAGGTGCCGGGACGCGCGGGCAATGCGCACCAGAACATCGTGCCTTATCAGGTGTTTGAAGTGGCGCCCGCTGCGGATGGCACCAAGGATCATTTGATACTCGCCGTCGGCAACGACAACCAGTACGCCAAGTTCTGCGCGGTAGCCGGGCGGCCCGAACTGGCGAGTGACGCGCAGTACGCGAAGAACCGCGACCGCGTGCGCAACCGCGCGGTGCTGGTGCCGTTGTTAGAGACCATCATGCTGACGCGCAGCAAGGCCGACTGGCTGGCCGCGCTGGAAGCGGCCAAGGTACCCTGCGGCGCGATCAACAATTTGGGCGAGGTGTTTGCCGACCCGCAGGTGAAGCAGCGTGGCATGGTCACCGAGTGGCAGCACCCGGTCAAACACGACTTGCGGCTGGTGTCCAGCCCGATCAAACTGAGCGGCACACCGGTACGCACCGACTTGCCGCCGCCGCTGCTCGGCCAGCACACCCATGAGGTTTTGCGCAGTGTGTTGAACTACACGGACGCGCAACTGTCTGACCTGAAACTGAAAGAGGTGATCTGATGGCTAATTTTGTTCTGGTGCATGGCGCCTGGCACGGCGGTTGGTGCTGGCAACGGGTGACTTCACTCTTGCAGCAGCAGGGCCACCGCGTGCACCCGCTCACGCTGACCGGCCTGGGCGAACGTGCGCACCTGCTCTCGCCCGCGATCACGCTCGACACCCACATTGACGACGTGATCAGCGCCATCGAAGTCGAAGAATTGCACGATGTGATCCTGGCCGTGCACTCCTACGCCGGCATGATCGGCACCGCCGTGGCCGACCGTCTCGGCAAACACCTGAAACACCTGGTGTACGTCGATGCCGTGGTGCCCAAGCCCGGCGAAAGCTGGAGCAGCACCCAATCGGCCGCCGTGCAGCAGCAGCGCCTGTCGGCAGCCCAGGCCACGACGCGGTTCAGCTTTCCACCGCCCGACCCGGAAGTGTTTGGCCTGAAGGACGCAGACCACGCCTGGGTCAAGCGCCGGCAGACGCCGCACCCCGGCAACACCTATCAGGCGCCGCTGGACTTTGATGTGAAGCGCGTGACGGCCATCCCGCGCACCTTTGTCAATTGCACGCAACCAGCATTGGGCACCATCGAGCCCAGCCGCCTGCGCGTGAAAGACGCGAAGTTTTGGGACGGCGCATGGCTGCCCAACTCAAACATCGTCGAGATCAAGACCGGCCACGACCCGATGATCAGCGAACCTGCCGCGCTGGCGAAAATTCTGCTGGACTGCGCTGCATGAGCGCCTTGCACCGCCGCCAGTTCACGGCCGCACTTGCGGGCGGCCTGTTGCTACCGACACTGGCGCTGGCCAAAGACACGGCGCTGCCGATCCCGGTCTCGCTGCCCGGCGCGGCGCAAACCGCCGGCGCAAAAAAAGAGCCGCTGGTGATTCTGGTCAGCCTGCCGGGCTGCCCGTATTGCGAGGTGGTGCGGCGCAACTACCTGCTGCCGCTGCAACGCGATGCCGGCCTGCAGGCCTGGCAGCTCAACATCACCGATAAAACCACGCCGCTGGTCGGCTTCGACGGCAAGGCGACCACAGCCGCCGCGCAGATCGCCGCCTGGAAAGCCGGCTTCACGCCGACGGTGCTGTTTCTCGGCCCGCAGGGGCAGGAGCTTGCCGAGCGCCTGGTCGGCCTGGGCTCCAACGACTTTTACGGCGCCTATCTGGATGAGCGGCTGGCCACCGCGCGCAAGGCGCTGGGCGGCAAAGGCTGACTGGCATGTCATGGCGGACCTGATCCGCCATCCAGCACCACCGGCAGCACTGCAGGAGATGGATCCCGGCTCAAGGCCGGGATGACAACCAAGCCGGATGACGCCCGAGGGAGGGCTCAATTCGCTCCTGATTTGATAGCTGCTGAATCCCGCCAGACGAGGGCTGGCGGCCGATTGGATACTTAAAAAAGCAAGTCCGCACGACATGCAGACCGAGTCTGGCCGGATTTCATGCATCAAACAGGGCCCTGGCCCCCATCCAGCGGGCTTGACCAGCTATCAAAGAGATAGCATTCGGGGCACATGGCGCCACGCAGAAAGCGCGGCCCCAGCGCTTACTTCATCGCGCCGAACACCCGCTTCAAAATCGCGCTGCCGGTGCCGACCGGGTCCTGGCGGATTTTCTTTTCTTCCTCGCCGATGATCAGGTAGAGCCCGTCCAGCGACTTGCCGGTGACGTACTGCTGGATGTTGGCGTCTTCCTTTTTGACCAGGCCAAAACCTGCAGCCTTGCCGGCGAACTCGTTGTACTTGTTGGCCAGGCCCACCTTGGCCGTGGCCTGGGTCACCACCGGCAAAAACTTCACGGCCAGCGGCTCGCGGGTCTTTTCGGCAAAGAAAGTGGTGACCGAGGTTTCACCGCCCTGCAGGATATTTTTGGCGTCATTGACGTTCATGGCGCGCACGGCGCTGACCAGCAGGTCCTTGCCCATGGGCACAGCGGCTTCGGCGGCGCGGTTGATGGACGTGACCAGTTCGTCGATGCGTTTGCCCTGGCCAAAGTTTTTCAGGAATTTCGACGCGTCTTCGAGGTAACCGGGCAAAGGGATGCGAACTTTCGGGTTGCCGAGGAATCCATCTGTCTTGCCCAGCAGGGCCACGG
>JAZKGR010000227.1:0-2688 GCA_040385775.1 Pseudomonadota bacterium | reverse complement strand
TGCGCGGCCTGCGCCTGCTGGGCGCAAAGCAGGTCAGCTACATCGTGCCGGACCGCGTGGTCGACGGTTACGGGCTGACCGCAGCGATTGCCGAACGCGTCAAGGCCACCGGCGCTGACCTGCTGGTGACGGTGGACAACGGCATCGCCAGCATGGACGGCGTGGCGCGCGCGCGTGCACTCGGCATGCAGGTGCTGGTGACCGACCACCACCTGCCGGCGCTCAGGGACGGCGCCATCGTGCTGCCGGATGCCGATGTCATCGTCAATCCGAACCAGCCCGGCTGCACGTTTGAGAGCAAGTCGATTGCGGGTGTCGGCGTGATGTTTTATGTGCTGCTGGCCCTGCGCGCCGAGTTGCGTCAACGGGGGCACTATGTGCCTGTTCGCCCTGGCTCCTCTTCCGTTCGCCCTGAGCTCGTCGAAGGGCAGGCTTCGACAGGCTCAGCCCGAACGGAAAAAACAACAGAACCACGGCTGGACACATTGCTGCCCCTGGTCGCGCTCGGCACCGTCGCCGACGTGGTCAAGCTCGATGCCAACAACCGCCGCCTGGTGGCGCAAGGCCTCAAACGCATACGCAGCGGCGCGCTGCCGGCCGGGGTGGCGGCGCTTTTCACCGCCGCCGGCCGCGTCGTAGCGATGGCCACCAGTTTCGACTTTGGTTTTGCGCTGGGCCCGCGCATCAACGCCGCCGGCCGGCTCAGCGACATGACCTTGGGCATCGAGTGCCTGCTGACCGACGATGCGGGTCGCGCCGAAGAACTCGCCAAAACCCTGGACGGCATCAACCGCGAGCGCCGCGACATCGAAGCCGGCATGCGCGAGCAGGCGCAGTATGCGGCCGACGCCATGGTCGATGCAGACGAAACACCACCGCCAGCGATTGCGATTTTTGACCCGGACTTTCACGAAGGCGTGGTCGGCATCGTCGCCTCGCGCATCAAGGACAAGCTGCACCGCCCGACCTTTGTGTTTGCCGCCAGCCAGGCGCCGGGCCGGGAGCATGAACTCAAAGGCTCCGGCCGCTCGATTGCCGGCTTTCACCTGCGCGACGCGCTGGACCTGGTGGCCAAGCGCCACCCCGGCGTGTTGCTGCGTTTTGGCGGCCACGCGATGGCAGCCGGCTGCACCATCAACGAGGAACAGTTCGAGGTCTTCGAGCAGGCGCTGCAGCAGGTGGCCCACGAATGGCTGGACGCCGCGACATTGACGCGCCGGCTCGACACCGACGGCCCGCTGGCGCCGCAGTACCGGCGCGCCGACCTGGTGGACACGCTGCACAAGGAAGTCTGGGGCCAGGGTTTTGCCGCGCCGACTTTCAGCGAGGAGGTCGAGGTGGTGTCGCAACGCCTGGTCGGTGAAAAACACCTGGCGCTCAAGCTCAAGCACCAGGGCCAGCCGGTGGACGGCATCTGGTTCGGCCACACCGAGCCGTTGCCGGCGCGCGTGAAGCTGGCGTTCAGGCTGGACGCCGACGAGTGGCAAGGCGTCAAACGGGTGCGTTTTCTGGTCGAGGCCGCTGAGCTCTAGCCGCGCCTGATGTGGCGCTTGTCTGACGGCAGGTGGCAGGCGCTGCCTACAGCCAAAAGCCGCAGACCCCGCCATGATCTGGTCTCAGAAGGCAAGCCGCGTTGGCGCGCCACCCAGAACTCCAGAGGACACCATGAACACCATCATCTACATCGTCGGCCTTGTCGTCATCATCGGCTTCATCCTGTCTTACTTCGGCTTCCGCTGAAATTCAAGGCTTTTAGGCCGCTAGCCCACGGCTGGCGGGGCTCAGCAGCTACCTATTTTGTAGCATCCAAAAACTTCATCGGACTCAGGTGAGTATCGAATACTCGCCGCCCCGCTCGATGGCACGCTGGTAGGCCGGGCGTGCGTGGATGCGCTGCAGAAAATTCATCAGCCGCGGCCGGCTCGCATTGAGCCCACCGCGCGCTGCCGCTGCCTCCAGCGGAAAGCTCAACTGAATATCCGCGCCAGTGAATTCATCGCCGGCAAACCACGCACTTTTCCCGAGTTCGCCTTCGAGGTAGTCCAGGTGCTGGGTGATTTGTGGCTCAATAAAACTGCTCTTGGCCTTGCCGCTGATGGCTTTGGCAATCGGCTTGACAAAAAATGGCATGGGTGCTGTTTCGATCTTGTCAAACACCAGCTTGAGCAGCAGCGGTGACATGGCCGAACCCTCGGCGTAATGCAGCCAGTAGGTGTAGCGCAAGCGCTCCGCCGTACCCGCTGCGGGCGCCAGCCGTCCCGCGCCGTAACGCTCAATCAGGTAGTCCACGATGGCGCCCGACTCGGCAATCGTCAGATCGCCGTCGGTGATCACCGGCGACTTGCCCAGCGGATGCACAGCGCGCAAAGAAGCCGGCGCCAGCATGGTTTTGGGGTTGCGCTCATAACGCTTGATCTCGTAGTCCAGCCCCAGCTCTTCCAGCAGCCAGAGAATGCGTTGTGAGCGGGAATGGTTGAGGTGGTGCACGGTGATCATGAAACATCCAGTCAGGGTTGGCGGCAAACGAGTTGACATGGTAGGCCATGGCGCAGGGGACGGTCCAGTCGGGCAGCCCCGGCCAGCAGACGCTGGCAAGCCCCAGCACCCGGTTCTGCCTCAGCCAGCAGGACTGAACTCCCCACTCCCAACCCCCCGCCCTTCCCTCGCCCCGCTGGGCGAGAGAAGGGA
>JAZKGR010000226.1:0-16329 GCA_040385775.1 Pseudomonadota bacterium | reverse complement strand
AGTGCAAATGAGAATTGTAAGCATCTACAATTGCAAGCATGTTTTTGGACATTTCCCATCTGGTGGTGCATTACGCTGGCCGGTCCCGGCCGGCGGTCAACGGCGTGTCGCTGGGCTTGCTGACAGGCGAGATCGGTGTGCTGATCGGACCGTCTGGCTGCGGAAAAACCACCTTGCTGCGAGCTGTCGCTGGCCTGGAAATGGCACAGGCCGGCAGCATCTCGCTGGCGCAGGAAGCAGTCAGCAGTGGCACGACCCATGTGCCGGCGGAGGAACGCCGAATTGGCATGGTGTTTCAGGACTACGCCCTGTTCCCGCACCTGGATGTGGGCCGCAATGTGGCTTTCGGCCTGGCGCACCTGCCGCCCGCGGAGCGCCAGCAGCGCATCAGCGAGGTGCTGGACATGGTGGGTCTGGGCAACGCGCAGCGCCGTTACCCGCATGAACTGTCGGGGGGCCAGCAACAACGTGTGGCGCTGGCACGCGCCCTTGCGCCCCGGCCGCGGCTGCTTCTGCTCGACGAACCTTTTTCAAACCTCGATGTGGACCTGCGTGAACGTCTGGCGCATGAGGTGCGTGCCATCCTGAAGCTGGCCGGCGCCACCGCGCTGCTCGTCACCCACGACCAGCTCGAAGCCTTTGCCATCGGCGACCGCATTGGCGTGATGCACGACGGCCAGTTGCACCAGTGGGACGATGCCTACGCGCTCTACCACCGCCCGGCGACGCGTTTTGTGGCCGACTTTATCGGCCACGGGGTGTTCACCCGCGCCCAGATCATCCAGCAAGGTGACAACGTGGTGGTGCATACCGCGCTGGGTGATCTCAGTGATGTGCTGGAGTGCCCCATGCCCGGCGCCTACCCGGACGGCGTGTG
Organism: Pseudomonadota bacterium; assembly: GCA_040385775.1. Taxonomy (GTDB): domain Bacteria; phylum Pseudomonadota; class Gammaproteobacteria; order Burkholderiales; family Burkholderiaceae_C; genus Polaromonas. Next base: position 15,452 of record JAZKGR010000226.1, on the reverse strand, counting down.
CGACGTGCTGCTGCGCGCCGATGACATTGTTCACGACGATGCAGCGCCGGTGAAAGCGCAGATTGTGCGCAAGGCATTTCGCGGCTCGGAGTTTTTATACACCCTCCAGCTCAGGACCGGCGAAATCGTGATGGCGCATGTGCCCTCGCACCATGACCACGCCCTGGGCGAATGGATAGGTATACGCGCCGAGGTCGATCACGTGGTGACCTTCCAGCGCGAATAAGCCTCTCTTGGAGACTGGCTTCAGCGCCTTTCGCGCAGCAGGCGTGCGACCTCCGCCTGAAGATCAGCCGCCCAGGCCCTTCGGTCGCGGCCATTGGCGCGCTGGGACGCACCGACCGTCACTTCAGCACGCAGGTGCCTGACACACAGGGTTTCCCAGATCGACACAAAAATCGAATCGTCGTCAATGTAGCGCGGCGCAAAACTGGTCTGGCCCGTGTCCGCATCAACAAACCGCAGGGCCAGCGGCTGCACCGGTGCATCGGCTGAAATGGCGGCCTGCAGCAAATTGGCATGAAAGGGTTTCATGGTGATTCCGTCGCCAGTGGTGCCCTCCGGAAAAACCGCCAGCACCTCGCCCAGTTGCAAGCGCTCAACCATGTGGTGCACGACACGATGGGCGTCGCGCCGCGATTCACGCTCGATATACAGGGTGCCTGCGCCGCCCGCCAGGGTGCCCACCAGCGGCCAGTGCCTGATGTCGGCCTTGGAGACAAAACGGCAATAACGCGAGGCATGCAACACCACGATGTCCAGCCAGGACAAATGATTGGCCACCAGCAGCGCCGGGCCCTCGGCCACAGGCCGCCCCTGCAGTACCAGCACGATACCCACGCCGCGCAGCATGGCCTGGGCCCAGGCATGAACTCGCGCTTCCCTCTCGTGCTGCGCCAGTTTGGGAAACCGGAAAACAATGGTCCACATGCCACCCGCGATGTGCGACAGCGCCCACAGCAGCCGCCAGACGGCCCTGGCTTGACGCATGCCGTTCAGGCCTCGTAGGCGAGTTGGCCGCCCACCAGCGTCCAGCGCACGCGGGCCGGCAACTGGTAGCCGGAAAACGGTGTGTGTTTGCCCTGGCTGCGTAACGCATCGGGCTGGACCATCCATTCCGACTCCGCGTCAAACACACAGATGTCGGCGACGCCGCCTTTGGCCAGTTGGCCGGCGCTGGCTTGCAAGGTCCCAAGCGAGCTGCCGAGCACGCGCGCCGGTTCACTGGTGAGTACGGCCAGCGCGCGGGACAAGCCGGCACCGCTGTCCTCGCCCCACTTGCAGGCCAGGCCCAGCAGCAGTTCCAGCCCGGTCGCGCCTGGTTCGGCCTCGGCGAACGGCAAGGTTTTTGCATCGGCCTCGACCGGCGTGTGGTCCGACACCAATACATCGATGGTGCCGTCCAGCAAGCCCTGGCGCAGCGCGTCGCGGTCGCGCTGCTGGCGCAGCGGCGGGTTCAGACGCATGCGGCTGTCAAAGTAACCGATGTCGGTATCGGTCAGATGCAGGCTGTTGATGCTGACATCGGCCGTCACCGCCAGGCCTTCAGCCTTGGCACGGGCCAGCAGGGCCACACCCGCAGCGCTGCTGATGCGGCAGATGTGCACGCGCGCGCCGGTGGCGCGCATCAGTTCAAACAGGGTGTGCAGCGCAATCGTTTCAGCCGCCACCGGCACGCCGCTCAGGCCGAGCCGCGTGGCGAGTGCGCCGCTGGCAGCCACGCCGCCGCCCAGCCAGCTGTCCTGCGGACGCAGCCAGACCGTGTAGCCGAAGCTGGCAGCATATTGCAGCGCACGCAGCAGCACCTGCGTATTGGCCAGCGGCACATCGGCCTGGCTGAAACCGACACAGCCGGCTTCCGTCAGCTCCACCATTTCCGTCAGGGCCTCACCCTTGAGCGCCCGCGTCAACGCACCGAGCGGAAACACGCGCGACTGGTGCAATTTTTCGGCGCGGAACTTGAGCATCTCGACCAAGCCGGGTTCGTCGAGCACCGGGTCGGTGTCCGGCGGGCACACCAGGCTGGTCACGCCGCCGGCCACGGCCGCCGCGAGTTCACTTTCGAGCATGCCTTCATGCTCATACCCCGGCTCGCGCAGGCGCGCCGACAAATCGATCAGCCCCGGCGCCACGATACACCCAGCGGCATCGATGGTCTTGTTCGGCGTGAAGTCAGCCGACGTGCCCTGAAGCGAGACGATGCGCCCGGCGGCGATGGCCACATCCCCCAACGCGTCATGGCCCGAAGCCGGATCAATCACCCGCCCGTTTTTTATCAGTATCTTCATGCTTCGTTCCCGGCAACAATGCTCATCACCGCCATGCGCACGGCGATGCCGAAGGTGACCTGCGGCAGGATCACGCTTTGCGCGCCATCGACCACGGCCGAATCGATTTCGACGCCGCGGTTGATAGGGCCGGGGTGCATCACGATGGCATCCGGTTTGGCCAGCCTCAGCTTTTCGGTGGTCAGGCCGAAACTCTTGAAGAACTCCTGGCTGCTGGGCAGCAAGGCGCCCGACATGCGTTCGTTCTGCAGCCTGAGCATGATGATGACGTCGGCGTCCCGGATGCCTTCTTCCAGCGTGTGGCAGACCCGCACGCCCATCTGGGCCATGTCGGCGGGCACCAGGGTCTTGGGGCCGACCACACGCACCTCGGGGCAACCCAGCGTCGTCAGCGCGTGAATGTCGGAGCGCGCGACGCGCGAATGCAGCACATCCCCGACGATGGCCACCGTCAGCTTGCTGAAGTCCTTCTTGTAGTGGCGGATGGTGTACATGTCCAGCAAGCCCTGGGTCGGATGTGCATGGCGGCCGTCGCCGGCGTTGATCACGTGCACATGCGGCGCAACGTGCTGAGCGATCAGGTAGGGCGCGCCCGACTCGCTGTGGCGCACCACAAACAGATCGGCGGCCATCGCGCTCAGGTTGGAGATGGTGTCGAGCAGGGACTCGCCCTTGGAGGCCGATGAGCGCGCAATGTCGAGGTTGATCACATCGGCCGACAGCCGCGTGGCGGCGATCTCGAAAGTGGTCCGGGTGCGGGTGGAGTTCTCAAAAAAGAGGTTGAACACACTCTTGCCGCGCAGCAGCGGCACCTTCTTGACCTCACGGTCGCTGACGCTGACAAAGCTGGCGGCAGTGTCCAGGATTTGCGTCAACGTGGCTTTGGGCAAACCCTCGATCGACAACAGGTGGATCAGTTCGCCGTTTTTGTTGAGCTGCGGGTTTCGTCGGTACAGCATGGTCAGGCCTTGCGCGCGGCCAGGCCGCCAGAAAAGGGGTTCATGGGGTCGCTCCTTGCACCTGGAAGCTGAAATGGCCATCGTCGCTGCGGGCCAGGGCCAGGGATTGGGAGGCTGGCAGCGCCACGCGCGCCGCCGCAAAGTCGGCCTGGATCGGCAACTCGCGCCCGCCGCGGTCCACCAGCACCACCAGCTTGACGCTGGCCGGCCGGCCGTAGTCGAACAGCTCATTGAGCACCGCGCGTATGGTGCGCCCGGTGTACAGCACGTCGTCAAGCACGATCAGGTCGGCGCCATTGACATCAAAGGGCAGCACGGTCTGGCCGCTCGCCGACAGGCCACGCCGCGAAAAGTCGTCGCGATGCATCGCCGAAGACAAGCTGCCGGCTTCGTCCGCCAGGGCCAGGTCGATGCGCAGACGCTCTGCCAGCCAGACACCGCCGGACGCCACGCCAACCAGGCGGGGCACGCGATCGTAGGTGGCCAGAAGCTGCTGCATGGCGCGAAGCACCTCGCGGTACAGCGCTTCGGCATCCAGTGTCAGGCTGCTCATGAAAGACTCCTTAAAAACTGCTCAAGAATTATGCAGGCAGACGCCGCATCTGCATCGCCGCCGCCCTGGGACAGGGCTTCCGTGGTGCTGTAACGCTCATCCACCTCGAACACCTGCAGGCCGAAACGGCCCCGCAACTGGCGAGAAAACTTCAGTGCACGCGCGGTGTTCTCATGGCTGGCGCCGTCGGGGTGATACGGGATGCCGATCACCAGGGCGTCGGGCTGCCATTCCTTTATTTTCAGGGCAATGGCGACAAAACGGGCGTCCCCTTCGGCGGCAATGCTGCCTTGCGGCGTGGCCGTGCGCGTGAGCCGGTTGCCGGTGGCCACGCCGGTGCGCTTGAGGCCAAAATCGAAAGCGAGAAAGGTTTGCAGACTGGCGGCCAAAACAGGCGAGGCCAATGTGCTCATGCGTGGCCGGCCTCGGGCGACAGCATCCAGCTCTGCAGACCCAGCAGCAGCAAGGCCTTGTCGTAACGCTGCTCGACCGGCGTGTCGAAAATCAGCGCCAGATCGGCTTCAACGGTCAGCCAGCTGTTCTCGGAAATCTCGGATTCGAGCTGCCCCTCCCCCCAGGAGGAATAACCAAGCGAAACAAACACCTTGCGCGGTCCTGCGCCAGTGGACAGCGCTTCCAGCACGTCCCTGGAGGTAGTCATCTCCAGTCCACCCGGAATGGTCATGGTCGAGGCGTACACCGACTCGCTGCCCGCCAGCATGCATTCGTGCAACACAAAGCCGCGCTCGGTCTGTACCGGGCCGCCCTGGAAGACCGGAGATTCGGTCAGGTCATCGCGCCGCAAGGGCAAGGCGACCTTGTCGAAAAGATTTTTCAGGTTGATGTCGCTGGGCTTGTTGATCACCAGCCCCAGCGCGCCGCGGTCGCTGTGTTCGCACATGTAGACCACACTTTTGGCGAAAGCCTCGTCGTCCAGACCGGGCATGGCAATCAGGAAGTGGTGGGTAAGATTGATCGGTGCAGAATCCATGGCCATGCGGCGATTTTACGCGCAGGGCGCTTTGATCGGCAGAAAAAATCGGCCTGCCACACCTGAATCCCGGCCACCGGCCTGCAAACTTCGCCACACAGCAAGGTAAATCCTCCGACCATGAGCAAGCAATACGACACCGGCGTGATGTGGTTCCGCCGGGACCTGCGCCTCCAGGACAACGCGGCGCTGTACCACGCGTTGAAGGCATGTCGCCAGGTCTTTTGCGTGTTCGTTCTGGACCAGGACATCCTTGACGCCCTGCCCCGTGCCGATCGCCGCGTCGAGTTCATCCGGGAATCGCTGGTTGATCTTGCCGGGCAGTTGCAGCAGGCGGCGAGTCTACACGGCATCGCCCGGGCAGGTCTGGTGACGCTGCACGGCCGCGCCAACCAGACCCTGCCGGAGCTGGCGCGGGCGCTTTCCATCGATGCCGTTTTTGCCAACCACGACGATGAGCCGCAGTCGCTGGCGCGGGACCAGCAGGTCGCCGAGGCGCTGGCGGCGTCCGGCATGGCTTTTCACAGCTTCAAGGACCATGTGATTTTCGAACGCCAGGAAGTGCTGACGCAGACCGGCAAGCCCTACAGCGTGTTTACACCGTATAAAAACGCCTGGCTCAAAAAAGTGGATGCGTTTTACCTGCGCTCCTATCCGGTTGAAAACCACAGCGCGGCGCTGGCGCCCGTTCCCGTGGCGTGGCGTGCAGGCGTGCCGGAGCTGGCTGATTTCGGGTTTGAGCCGACCAATCTTGCGGCCTTGAAAATTCCGGCGGGCAGCGCCGGCGGCAGGCTGCTGTTTGATGAATTTGTATCCCGCATGGACCAATACCATGCCACGCGAAATTTCCCGGCCGTCAAGGGGCCGAGTTATCTGGGGGTGCATCTGCGCTTCGGCACGGTATCCATCCGCGCGCTGGCTGCGACCGCCTTGCGCATGCAGCAAGGCGGCAGCGAGGGCGCCGCCGTCTGGCTCAGCGAGCTGATCTGGCGAGACTTTTATGCGCAGATCCTGAGCAACTTTCCGCATGTGGCCACGGGCTCTTTCAAGCCGGAGTACGACGCCATCCAGTGGGAGCAGGGACCCGATGCGCGCAAGCTTTTCCAGACGTGGTGCGACGGAAAAACCGGTTATCCGCTGGTTGATGCCGCGATGGCGCAGATCAACCAGACCGGATACATGCACAACCGGTTGCGCATGGTCACCGCATGTTTTCTGATCAAAGACCTGGGCATCGACTGGCGCTGGGGCGAAGCGTATTTCGCCACGCACCTCAACGACTTCGATCTTTCGGCCAACAACGGCGGCTGGCAGTGGGCATCGAGCAGCGGCTGCGACGCACAACCCTATTTCCGGATCTTCAACCCGGTGACGCAAAGCGAAAAGTTTGATACCGGCGGGAAGTTCATCCACAAATACCTGCCGCAACTGGCCGGACTCACCGGCGCCTCGCTACACAGCCCCTGGCTGGCAAGCCCTGTCGAACTGGCTGCTGCGGGGCTCGAACTGGGCAAGGACTACCCGCTTCCAGTTGTGAAACATGATGAGGCCAGGGCCTTGACGCTGCTGCGTTATGCACCCGTCAAGAAGGCCGGTTAAACCAGCGGTGCTATATTTTTTATAGCTTCCTACGCTTGCTGGTTATGGGCCGGAGCCCATTTTTACTTCAAGTCGCAAGCTCGGCGCTGCAGTAGTGGCGAATCAGGCTGAGCAACTCGTCTTCAGCGTAAGGCTTGCCGAGGTAGTGATCGACGCCCAGTTCCTTGGCATGCTCGCGGTGCTTCTCGGCAATCCGCGACGTGATCATGATGATGGGCAGGCTGCTCAGGCGCACGTCACCGCGAATGTTGCGCGCCAGGTCGAAGCCGTCCATGCGCGGCATCTCGATGTCCGACAGCACCACCGTAGGCCGTTCTTCCTGCAGCCGCTCCAGCGCCTGCAGCCCATCGGCCGCCATGGAAACGCGATACCCCTCGCGCTGCAGCAGGCGCTGGGTCACACGCCGCACTGTGATCGAATCGTCAACCACCAGGATCAGCGGGATCTGCGGCGCTACCGGCATGGCCGGCGCCAGAGCGACGCCGCCGCCGCCGGACTCACCAGCCGCAGATTGCTCCAGCATGTGCGGCTCGGCGCTGTCTGAACTCCAGCTGCGCGCCTGTTGTCCATACACGGTTGCCAGCGCCACGGGGTTGTAGATCAGCACCACCGCGCCAGAGGCCAGCACCGACATGCCCGCCAGGCCCGGCAGGCGCGATAGCTGGGGCCCGAGGTTCTTCACCACAACCTCCTGGTTGCCCAGCACTTCATCGACGTGCAAGGCGATCCGCTGGGCCGCGCTTCGGAAAATGACCACCGGCGCGGTTTTGCCCTGGGGCTCGCTGCTGCGGCGCGAGGCCTGCAGCAAGGCACCCGACCAGAAGAAGGGAACACTCTCGCCGGCAACGTCCAGCACGCCGCTGTTGTAAGCCTGCTGCAAATCCCTGGCCGAAATCCGGCGCACGGTCTCAACCACGTTGGCAGGCACACCCACCGACGAGCCACCTGCGCGCAGCATCACCACCTGCGTCACAGCCGTAGTCAGCGGCAGGACCAGCTTGAAGTTGGTGCCCTTGCCCGCCACAGTGGTGGTTTCAATCCTGCCGCCCAGGCCATTGACTTCAGAGCGGACCACGTCCATGCCAATGCCACGACCGGCAAGTTCGGTGACTTGCGAAGCGGTGGTAAAACCAGGCATGAAAATCATGTTGGCGGCTTCGTCGTCGCCAATTTGCTGGCCCGGTGCGATCAAACCGGAGGCTTGGACCTTTTCGCGAATCCGCTGCAGGTTCAGGCCGGCGCCATCATCGCGAAATTCGACGGACACATCGTTGCCCGATTGCTGCACGCTCACGGTGATCAGGCCGGAGGCTTCCTTGCCCGCGCCAATGCGAGCCTCGGGGTCCTCGATGCCGTGGGCCACACAATTGCGCAGCAAATGTTCAAACGCCGGCGTCATGCGGTCCAGCATGCCGCGGTCCATCTCGATGGTGCCGCCTTGCAAGTCGAGACGCACCTGCTTGCCGGTTTCCTTCGAAGCTTGCCGAACCACGCGGTACAAGCGCTCCGAAATGCCTTCAAACTCCACCATGCGGGTGCGCAGCAAGTCGCGCTGCAATTCACGGGTCTGGCGCGCCTGTGCAATCAAGTCGTCTTCGGTCGCTTCCACCGTCCGCTGCAATGTGCGCTGCACGGTCGCCACGTCATTGACCGACTCGGCCATCATGCGTGTCAGCTCCTGCACGCGGGTGAAGCGGTCGAACTCCAGCGGGTCAAACCCGAGCTGTGCTTCCTTGGCCTGCTGCAAGCGCGACTGCATCTGGGTTTCGGAGTGCAACTCCACGTCGCGCAATTGCGAACGCAAGCGGTTCAAGTTGCCGCTCAGATCATTGAGCGAGCCGCGCAACTGGTTGAGCTCGGCCTCCAGGCGGGAACGAGTGATCATGACCTCGCCGGCCTGGTTGACCATGCGGTCCAGCAGTTGGGAACGCACGCGGATCGACCCAGAGGCTGCCGGACGCAAGGGTTGCAAGGCCGTCGCCTGGGCCATGGACATCATCACCTTGCGGCCACCGGCCGGTGCCAAAGCCGTGCCCTGCGCGGTTTCCGGCGTTTCAGGACCGTGGCCCGCAGCAGGCTCGGACAACGGCTGCAGCGGTTCAAATGTTTCGGACGTGCCGGGATGTCGCAAGGCCTCGAAGTTCGCCTGCATGGCATCAAACGTGGCCAGCAAGGTGTCAAAGTCCTGCGAAGCAGCCGCATCTGAGCCCATATGCTCAATGTCCGACTCGATGCGGTGGGCCATCTCCCCGAGGCGCATCGCGCCAGCCAGCCTGGCACTGCCTTTGAGGGTATGCAAGGCGCGCAAAACCTCATTGCGTGCACCCAGGTTGTCGGGACGGGCGGCCCACTGTCGCAAGGCCGCTCCCAATTGCGGCATCAGCTCCGCGCCTTCTTCCTCAAAAATCGGAAACAGGTCGGGATCGATCGCGTCGACCGCGTCGAACTCATCGTCCAGATCTTCATTGAAAACGGCAGAGACGGAAGGCTGCACGGCCACCGGAGTTGAAGCAGCTGTGGGTGGAGGCGAAGGTGGAAGAACAACTTCGGCAGGCGCTGGCTTGGGCGGCGCCGCAGACATTAAAACCGGCGCACTCGTCACTGCCTTGATGATGAATCGGGTAACAGGTGCCGCCGGCCCACCTGCTGGCACTGCTGGCGCGGGGGGCGCAACGGACTTGACCACGGGTTGAGCGGGTTCTGCGCCAGACGGGAGAACCACCTTATCGGAAACTGCCGCAGGGTCACCGACAGGATCGGAGAAATCAATCTCGCGCAATGCCTGGAGGATTCTCGGGTCCGGCTGCTTGAGGAAACCGGCTGCAAACTGGTGCAACAGGCGACGAATATCCTCGGCGGCATCGATGAACAATTGGCCGTGCCTGTTGCCGCCATGTCCCTCCTGAACCTGCGACTGCTGAAGCGCATGCTCAAGCGCGCGCGCCATTTCAGAGAGCGCGTCGAATCCCACCGTGGAGGAACTGCCAGCCAGTGAGTGGGTGAGCGCCAAAGCCGAATCACCGATCGGCTGCCCCCGCTCCATCGTCCACTCGGTGACTTCAGTCACCAAGCGGCGGGACCATTCGTCGGCCTCGTTCAGATACACGTTGTAAAGCGGGATACCGATGCGCAACGAGCCGATCACCTTGATCTGCTCGTCCCCGCCCATATCCAGGGACAAGGGCTCGGCAAAGTCGTCCAAAGGTACAGGAATTTCGGCGTCGGTGTCGAGCTTTGATGTCGGGACGGTGGACACCGGCTCAACAACCATCTCGGGAACGAAATCGAAAACATCGTCAACCTGCACCTGCGAAGCTTCCGACAAGACATTTTCCACGGGAGCGGGGTCGGCTTGCGACACTGCAGGACTGAGGAAATGAGCATCAAAATCAGTCGTAGAAAGCTCAACCGAATTGGCCTCAGTCGCCGGTGTCAGTGCTGGCGCTTGTTCAAGATCCAGTTCGAACATGCTGTCATCGGACGCCGGAACTGCAGCCGGCGCATCAACGCTCAGTCCCGAAAGGGCTGACAAACTGTCGAAGTCAATGCCCTGGATATCGGCCAGTGGGTGCTCCAACGGCATGGCACCCGGCGTGGCCGGGGCCGGGGCCGGGTCATTCAAGGAGAAGTCAAAGTCAAAATCGGATGGCGCTTGCGCAACCGGCATCTCGGGAGCGGGCTGTGCAAGACCGGCCGCCGGTACAGACTTCTCTGGCAGCACGATGGCGCTGAAACGCCCTTCCGTTCGCATGGCATCTGCGCTTGCTCGAAACGGCCCGGACTTCCATTCGGCATCACGGTTGGCCGAGATATCGTCGATCCAGGCAACAAACCCTTCCATGGCCTGAACGCACAAAACCCTGAACGAGTCATCCGACGATTTTTGCTCGGCCAGCCAGCCATTGAGCAGCTGCTCCATGGACCAAGCCGCCTCGCCAAATTCGTTAAGCCCGACCATGCGTGAGCTGCCCTTGAGTGTGTGAAAGGCGCGACGCAGTATTGTCAGTTCACCGATATCCCCGGGTTGATTGTCCAGCGCCGAAATGGCAGCTTGCGCCTGCCCGACGACCTCGCGCGCTTCCTCAAGGAAAATATCCCGCAAATCGTCTTCTTCAAAATTTTCCTCACTCACTGGCGCAGCAACAGGCATGGAAGTCTGCACTGTGGCGGCTACCAAATCTGTGAGTGAGTCAGAAGCTGCCGGGGTATTGCCGGCAACGGCCATCGCGGCGTCTCGCGCAGTTTGCGCCAGGCCCGGCTGATCGGCCAATGCCGCATGGGTCGCCAGAACATCAAGCTTGTCGCTCAGATTTGCGGACGAAACTCCCGCGTGCACATCCTGCACGACGGACAGCACTTCCTGAGACAGTTCGCTATTCGCCATCACGATGGCGACATCAGGCTGGGCCTGGCTGCGCCCCATCAATGGTTTGAGTTCGCCTTTGACTTCGTCGTAGACGAACAGCTTTTTGGCCAGCGCGGGCTGGTAGTTGAGCATGTCAATCAGGAAGCTCAAAGCCCCCAGGTTGTTACCCAACTGGTCAAATGTTCCAGCCGAACGAGCCAGTTGCTCGTCAACTTCAGTGACCAGCATCTGCTCGACGCTGTCTCGCATGCGCAGCACTGCGTGCGAGGCCTGATCAAGCCCCAGAACCGACAACACACCCCGCATCTGCGAGAGCTGCCCAGGCACCGCAGCCAGAACCGCTTTCTCTTGTGGATTCCGGAAAAACAGGTCCAGCGATTTTTCGAGTTCGCTCAGGGAGATGCGCAATTCGCCCACCACGCTGCCCATGGTCTGTTTGTCGCTGACGTGGCGATACAGCTCTTCCATCCAGGGCTCAAGTGGCTGAGCTTCGCCGCCGTTACGCACACCTTCGAGCCGCTCGGCCAGCCGGGCTGTCCGGACGGTCAGTTGCGGATCATTGGGATCGAGGTCGTCAAAAGCCGCTTCCAGATACAGAACGGCTGTAGCCGCCTCAAGAGCCAACTCAATGGGTGGCGCCTGCCCGGAGCGTACCGTCGTCTCGATCACCCGCGACAAGGCCTGCGCGAGCGGCTCGCTGGGTGGATGCAACTTGACCAGCGAATCCGTGACCAGGCTAAATTGGTCAGCCAGAGTTTTGAACTTGCCAAGATCACCCGCAGTCAGGGATGACCAGGTTTCCTTGGCCGAGACGATACGCTTGCGCGCTTGCGCCAGCAAAGCCGGATCAAAGCGGCCGAACTGCACCGCCTCATAGTCCACCGGCTTGAAGCGGTCCAGTCCATAACTCGCGCGAACCGCCGACAACACCGGGGCAGCGCTGGCGGGGCTGGCGACCGCCTGCGAGCAGAAAAACAGCAAGTCCTGGACCAGCCGGTCCGAAGCGTTGGTGCTGCCTTTGGCAAACGAGGCGTATTGCAGCAGGATGCGCGAGGCCGCGCGTTTGACGTAAATATCAACGCGCAGGAGGCCGTGAGACAAAGCTTCGAAATATCCAGCCGCGATCTTCCAGAACACGCGGGGCTCACCACCGGGCTGCGCCTTGGCAAAGCCCAGGCACATATCCCTGAAATTTTGCGCTGCCTGCGCATCGCCGGTGCGCATGATTTTCAGCACCAGCTGATCCAGCAGCTGCCTCGACGCTTCATCGTAAGCCCGCACATCGATCGACAAATCCGTGATGGGCTCGATCCAGCGCAATTCGAATATCCAGAGATCCGCAGGATGAATGCGATCAGCCCCTACCAGGCCTTGAACATCCCGATACTGCGGAAACAGGGACACGGCCGACACGGGCTTGTCTGCCAAAACACCTTCCAGATACTCCGTCAAGGCAAAACTGGCGAGCTCGACTTTGGCCGCCGCATCCTGGCTGCATTGCTCGGGACGCTGGATAAATCGTTGCACTGCCGCTTCCATGGCACGCAAAACCAGCGCCGGGGCGCCCAAGCCCACCATCTCAAGTGCGCCTACGGCCTGATGCAATTGCTGACGCGCAATACGCAGCTGGCTGGCGTCGAGCGCGGCGAGGTCGGAACCTCGCGCCAATTCAGCATCCCGCACAAAGCGCTTCAAGGCCTTGGCAGAACCATCCAGCGACTTCCGCAGTTCGTCCAATACCCAGGCCAGTGGGCCCAGATCATTGACAGCCAGGTCAAGTTCAGCGGCTGTTGAGTTCGGGTCGTTCGATTGCATAGATGGCAGGCCGGTTCAGAAATCGGAGTTCACGGACAAAGACGATGCAGATCCGCCATCAAGCAATCTTGAATCGCGATACAGATTGCCGCAACTCTTCCGCCATCCGCGACAAATCACGCACCTGCTGGGCCGTCGAGCGGGTACCTTCCCCGGTCTGCTCTGTCACCGCAAAAATATGCTGAATATTGCCGGCCACCACGTTCGCAGACTCCGCTTCGCGGGAAGCGGATGTCGAAATTTGCTCAATCAGGTCAGCCAGCCGGCGTGACACCAAGTCAATTTCAGACAGTGCAGTACCCGCGCTGTCGGACAGCTTGGCCCCCTCAACCACACCCTGCGTGGAGCGTTCCATAGCGGCAACGGCATCCTGGGTATCGGTCTGAATCGCTTTCACCAGCGCCGAGATCTGACGCGTTGCATCGGCCGAACGTTCAGCCAGACGCTGCACCTCCTCGGCCACCACAGAGAAGCCTCGTCCCGCTTCACCAGCGGACGCTGCCTGAATGGCGGCATTGAGCGCGAGCACGTTGGTCTGCTCGGTAATGTCCGAGATCAGCTCGGTAATTTCACCGATCTCCTGGGAAGATTCACCCAGGCGCTTGATCCGTTTCGAGGTTTCCTGAATCTGGTCCCGGATCGAGTTCATACCGCCGATCGCGTTCTGCACAGCCTGCAAACCTGATTCTGCGGCGGTCAGCGACTGACGCGCCACCTGGGACGATTCCTGCGCCTGGCTGGACACCTGGTTGATTCGTGTCGCCATGTCGAGCACCGATTGGCCGGTTTCACGAATTTCGCGCAACTGTTCGGTCGAAGCTGCCAGCAGTTCGGTCGAGGTACTTTCCACCTGCGCCGTGGTTTGTGCCACCCGTGTCGCCGTGTTCTGCACGTTACCGACCAGCTGCCGCAACTCTTCCACCGTGTAGTTCACCGAGTCGGCAATGGCGCCGGTGATGTCTTCGGTCACTGTGGCCTCCTGGGTCAGATCACCCTCGGCCACTGTCTGCAACTCGTTCATCAATCGCAAAATGGCTGCCTGGTTGGCGTCATTGACACGCTTGGCGTCCTGCTCCTGGCCTTTGGCTTCCAGCCGTTGACCCTCGGCAACGCCTTGGCGCTGCCGGCTGTCCAGCACCTGCAAACGGGCCAGGCCCGCTGCGCACAGCAGCGCAAATGCCGCCGCCACTGCCAAAGTGGTCAGGGCGCCGACACCCAGACCGGTTTGCGATGACAACTTGCCCTGGATGTCTTCCAGTCCGCGGCGCAGGGGCTCGCTGTCAGAAATGATCGACGCTTGAGCCTCGCGCGCGGAAACCAGGCCCTGCAAGTTACCCAAGATGGCGCCGGCCTGCACCCGGGTCTGTTCGTACAGCGCCATCAAGGCCTCAAGCCGCTCGCGTGTTTGTGGGTCTTTGGATCCCGTCAGGCGCAACTCGGGGCTGCCTTCCTGCAAGCCCTGGGCGATTTCCTTGAACGAGTTCAAGTCCTTACCGAGCAGGAAAACGGCCTCGGGGCTCACGCCTTCCATGGTCAGGAATTCATTGGCTGATTTACCAATTCGCTGCGTCAACATCACGAGCTGGCCCGCCGCGGAAATTTCTGCCGGCGCCGCGTTCTGCTGAAGCTTGAGGGAAGAAACAGTTTCAGCAATTTCCAGCAAATCAGACGACTGCCTGTTGATGGTACGCAGGGCGTTACCCACCTGGGTCAAAATTGCCTGCTGGCTCATCACGGTTGAGGCGTTCTTTTCGGCGCGCTCCATGAGTGGCGTCACGGTATCGACATCGGGTTGCAATTCGGGAGCAACGGGCTCAAGACGCAATGACACTTCACCGGCCTTCAGGCCGCGAACGGTTTTGGCCAGCACATCGGAGCTTTCCCTCACGTCCGGGAAAGCCTGCGCGCTACCCACCAGCGCCTGCGACACCGATTTGGCAAGACGCTGCGACTGCATCAGCGATTGTCCGGTAGCCGCCACCTGCTGCGCCACCTGGTCCGCCTGATTCAGCGCAACAAAGGTCACGGAGCCCAGCACGATCACCGCAAAACCCAGCAACACCACCAGCACCTGCTGGTGGGCGCCCATACGCCTGCGCCCCAATACCGGGAGCGACAACAACTCGCCGTCGTCAGCCCTGCCATCGTCGTTCTGGCTTTCTGGCCCCGCGCCGTCTTCCCCCTGCTGCACAGCAGCCATGACACTGGGTGGATTCATGGCCCCCGTTGCCAGCGGATCGACCGACATGTCGAGCGAAACATCATCCATGCTGTCCTGGGATGCAGCGGGCTTTGTTTTGAATAGCTTCTGGATATTTTCAATGACAGACATGGTGAGCCTTCCGGGGAAAAAACTGAAAGCGCTAGGCGCTGATGGTCAAAAAATGGGCTTGCTGCGCGAGCGACTGCAGGTTGATCTCCTGCCAGGTGGCACCGTTGGCATCGACATAACTGTGGCCAAAAAATTCCGGTGCTTCGGGAGACTTTTCGGCAAAGTCCGTGAAAGCCTCCGGATTGCGCAAGCCGGACAGCTTGTCGATCTGTAGCGCGCAATTGATTTCAAGCGCACTGTTGAGCGCAACCAGCCGGGACTCGGTGCGCGCCATTTCACTGCGTGGCGGCGGCATTTTGCCAGTGACAAAACTTGCCAGATCGACAATCCCGTACAAGCCACCACGCAAATTGGCAACCCCGGCAAACCAGGCCTGGGTGTAAGGCACATTTTGCGCACTGACCCAGGGGAAAATTTCCCCGGACTGGTTCAGCGGAAACAGGTATTTGTCGCCTCCCGCCTCCACCGCCAGCCATGAAGCCGAAACACCTTGCGTTTTTGCGGCTTGCAGCCTGTCGGCCAGGCGGCTTTGCAGTTCTCTAAGTGCTT
>JAZKGR010000225.1:0-2715 GCA_040385775.1 Pseudomonadota bacterium | reverse complement strand
GCACCATCACGCGCCAGATGCGCCGCATGGGCGACTCGGTGGCCTGGAAACACGAGTACTTCACGATGGACCCGAAGATGTCCAAAGTGGTGACGTCCACCTTTGTTCAGCTTTCCGAGCAGGGCCTGATCTACCGCGGCAAACGCCTGGTCAACTGGGACCCGATTCTCAAATCCGCCGTCTCCGACCTCGAAGTCGAGAGCGAGGAGGAAGACGGTTTCCTCTGGCATATCCGTTACCCCCTGGCCGATGGCAGCGGCTCGCTGACGGTGGCCACTACGCGGCCGGAAACCATGCTGGGCGACGTGGCCGTGATGGTCCACCCCGAAGACGAGCGTTACAGCCACCTGATCGGCAAGATGGTGACACTCCCGCTGTGTGATCGCGAGATCCCAGTGATCGCCGACGACTATGTGGACAAGGCTTTCGGCACCGGCGTGGTCAAGGTCACGCCTGCCCACGACAGCAACGACTATGCGGTCGGCCAGCGGCACCAGTTGCCCATGATTGGCGTGCTGACGCTGGACGCCGCCATCAACGACAACGCGCCTGAAAAATACCGCGGCATGGACCGCTTTGTGGCGCGCAAGGCCGTGGTCGCCGACCTGGAAGTCCAGGGCCTGCTGGTCGAGGTGAAGAAGCACAAACTGATGGTGCCGCGCTGCGCGCGCACTGGCGCCGTCATTGAACCGATGCTGACGGATCAGTGGTTTGTCGCCATGAGCAAGGTCAGCGAGCAGGACCCCACCGGCAAATCGATTGCCCAGAAGGCGCGCGACGCGGTGGACAGCGGCGCGGTCAAGTTCGTGCCTGAGCAGTGGGTCAACACCTACAACCAGTGGATGGGCAATATCCAGGACTGGTGCATCTCGCGGCAGCTCTGGTGGGGCCACCAGATCCCGGCCTGGTACGACGAGGACGGCAAGGTTTATGTGGCAGAAAACGAAGCCGCGGCGCAGGCCCAGGCGCCGGGCAAGACCCTGACTCGTGACCCCGATGTGCTGGACACCTGGTACTCGTCGGCGCTGGTGCCTTTTTCCTCGCTGGGCTGGCCGGAAAAGACCAAAGAGCTGGACCTGTTTCTGCCGTCCAGCGTGCTGGTCACCGGCTACGACATCATCTTCTTCTGGGTCGCCCGGATGATCATGATGACCACGCATTTCACCGGCCAGGTGCCTTTCCACCACGTGTATATCCACGGGCTGGTCAAGGACGCCCAGGGCAAGAAGATGAGCAAGTCCGAGGGCAATGTGCTGGACCCGGTCGATTTGATCGACGGCATCGAACTCGCACCGCTGCTCGACAAACGCTCGCAGGGCCTGCGCAAGCCCGAGACCGCGCCGCAGGTGCGCAAGAACACCGAGAAGGAATTCCCTGCCGGCATCCCGGCCTACGGCGCGGACGCCCTGCGTTTTACCTTTGCCTCACTGGCCAGCCTGGGCCGCAGCATCAACTTCGACAGCAA
The DNA here is from genome assembly GCA_040385775.1 of Pseudomonadota bacterium. Lineage (GTDB taxonomy): Bacteria > Pseudomonadota > Gammaproteobacteria > Burkholderiales > Burkholderiaceae_C > Polaromonas. Next base: position 1,250 of record JAZKGR010000225.1, on the reverse strand, counting down.
ACGCTGCGAGGGTTACCGCAACTTCTGCAACAAGCTCTGGAACGCCACACGGTTCACGCTGATGAACTGCGAGGGCCAGGACTGCGGGCTGGCGGAGCACACCAAAGAGCAGTGTGCCCCCGGCGCGGAATTCCACAACTACCTGACGTTTTCGCAAGCCGACCGCTGGATCGCCTCGACCCTGCAACGCGTCGAAGCCGACGTCGCCAAGGGCTTCGCCGACTACCGTCTGGACAACGTGGCCGGCAGCATCTACCAGTTTGTCTGGGACGAGTTCTGCGACTGGTACCTGGAAATCGCCAAGGTGCAGATCCAGACCGGCACGCCGGCCCAGCAGCGCGCCACACGCCGCACACTGATCCGCACGCTGGAAGCCATCCTGCGGCTGGCCCATCCGGTCCTGCCCTTCATCACCGAAGAACTGTGGCAAATCGTGGCACCGGTCGCCGGCATCAAAAAAGCCGAATACATCGGCCAGGCCGCCTACCCGCAAAGCCAGCCCGGCAAGATCGACCCGCAGGCCGAGGCGCATGTGGCCAAGCTCAAGACCCTGGTCGACGCCTGCCGCAACCTGCGCGGCGAGATGAAGGTCTCGCCGGCCACGCGGCTGCCGCTGTATGTGGTCGGCGACCAGGCGTTCATGACGCAATCAGCACCGGTCATCAAGGCGCTGGCCAAGCTCAGCGAGGTCAAGGTATTTGACAGCGAGGCCGACTGGGCCAAGGCCGCCGAAGCAGCGCCTGTCGCCGTGGTCGGGGAAGCCAAGGTCTGCCTGCACATGGAAGTCGACGTCGCCGCCGAAAAGGTCCGCCTGGGCAAGGAAGCCACGCGGCTGGAGGGCGAACTCGTCAAGGTCCAGGCCAAACTGGCCAACGAGGCTTTTGTCAATAAAGTGCCGCCGGCAGTGCTGGAGCAGGAGCGCAAGCGGCTGACGGATTACACCGCAACGCTGGAGAAAATCCGCGCCCAGCTCGCCCGGTTGAATTAGCCGATCCTGTCGGGCTCTGGTTTCTTGAATTCAAGCAGGGGCCGCGGATCTCGCTGTGCCAGTCCGCAGGCGTAGCGCCCCCTCGGAGGACAGCGAGTACACGAAGTGACGAGCGTGGGGGCTCTATGTCAGCGGATCGAGTATTCCTGCTCGCCCCACTGGGAAGGAGACACCGCGCCAGGCAGCTCCATGTCCATCGGTGCGCTCGGCACGTAGCCCACGCCGCGCTGCTCGGCCGTGATGGCTTCATGCATGCGGTGCG
>JAZKGR010000224.1:0-15378 GCA_040385775.1 Pseudomonadota bacterium | reverse complement strand
CCGGCAACATGCTGATCAAGATCATTGGCGGCCCGCCGGCCGTGACCGCCTATGCGCGCAGCATCGGCGACAACACCTTCCGCCTGGACCGCTGGGAGACCGAACTCAACACCGCCATCCCCGGCGATGCACGCGACACCACCACGCCAGCGGCGATGGCCGCCACCTTGCAAAAGCTGGTGCTCGACAACACGCTGGCCGCGCCACAGCGCGATCAATTACAAGCCTGGCTGCGCGGCAACACCACAGGCGCCACCCGCATACGCGCGGGCGTGCCTGCGGGCTGGGTGGTGGGCGACAAGACAGGGGGCGGCGACTACGGCACCAACAATGACGTCGCAGTGCTGTGGCCGCTTGGCAAACCGCCGATTGTTCTGGCGCTGTACATGACACAGCGGGAGAAGGATGCGAAGCCGAAGAATGAGGTGTTGGCTGAGGCTACGCGGGTGGTGGTGGGGGTGATGGGTTGATGGCTGCTGAAATAGTTAACTATCAGCAATATGTAGTTATCGTTAATTAGCGGGCTTGACCCTGCGCTGAGTTGGTCGGGAACTAAAAACTACTTTCTTTTGCATACTCAATCAAAGCCTTCAGCTTGGTGGACTGATTTCGCCTGCTAGGGTAGTACAGGTAGAAGCCAGGGAACGTAGGGGAGAACGAGGTCAGTACACGCTTAAGGCGCTTAGCCTTGATGTGGGGTAAAGCGAGTTGCTCAAACGTGTAAGCAAGACCAACCCCTTCCAGGGCCGCCTCAACGCCGAATAATGAGTCGCTGATCGTCAGATTTCCTTTCACCTCATACTCAACGACCTTGTCTTTCATCTTCATTTCCCATTTGAAAATCGCGCCCATGCCGGCAAAGCGAAAGCGTATGCAGTTGTGGTGCGTCAGATCGTCCGGATGGCGAGGCGCAGGGTTCTCGCTCAGATATTCCGGGGATGCAACAATCGCAACCGTAATCAATCCTCCCAATGGAACCGCGATCATGTCGCGCTGAACGCTCTCTCCGATGCGAATACCTGCATCGAACCCGCGTTCAACAATGTCCACAAATCCTTCATCATTGGTCAGCTCAAGCTGAACATGCGGGTTCGCGCGTAAAAAGCCCGCCAGCATGGGCTGCAGGACCATGGCCGTGGAGATGCGCGCAGCGTTGATGCGCAGCGTGCCGGAAGGACGGCCTTGCAGGACGTTCATGTCTTCACCGGCTTCAACCACCTGGCCAAGGGCTGGTCCCACACGCGCGAGGTAAAGCTCTCCTGCCTCGGTCAGACTGACACTGCGCGTTGTCCGATGCAGGAGCTGAACGCCAAGGCGGCCCTCCAGTTGCCGGATAGCCTGACTGAGGGCTGAGGGAGATACCTCCAACTCCGCAGCGGCTGCGGTAAATCCGCGGTGCTCCGCCACTTTCCAGAATGCGATCAGTCCATCAAGTTGCTTCAGCTTCATATTGTGAAGCTTAACTTCATAACACATGCAGCGCCAGGGGGTTTTTCTTTAGGAGTCAAAAACCTACATTGGCATCAACCAAGGAGTTGAGATGCCAGGATTGTTTGACAGTTACACGTTAAAAGGGGTCACCCTCCGCAACCGCATCGCCGCCTCGCCGATGTGTCAGTACAGCGCCATTGGCGGTCTGGTGACAAGCTGGCACATTCCCCACTACACCGGCCTTGCCCGAGGCGGCGCCGGTCTGGTCGTCGTGGAAGCGACCGCCGTCTCGCCCGAAGGACGAATTACCCCTGGCGATCTTGGCCTCTGGAGCGATGAACACACTGAAGGGGTCAGTGCCATTGCAAAAGCGGTTGCCGAAGCGGGTGCCATTCCGGGCATCCAGCTCGCCCGCGCGGGGCGCAAGGCGGGATGCACGCCTCCCTGGGAGGGGGGAGAACCGCTGCCTGTCACTGATCCGCACGCCTGGGAGCCCATCGGTCCGTCCGCGCTTCCTCTGGTTCCCGAGCACCCCCACATCCCGCGGGCAATGACACTTGATGACATTCGACGCGTCCAACAGGACTTCGCCGAAGCGGCACGCCGTGCCCACCAAGCGGGTTTCAAATGGCTTGAGCTGCATTTTGCGCACGGTTTTCTGGCACAAAACTTCCTGTCGCCGCATTCCAACCAGCGCGGTGACCCATACGGCGGAAGCCTTGAAAACCGCGCCCGCTTTCTGGTGGAGACGGTCGCTGCAGTAAGACGTGTCTGGCCTTCCGATTTGCCGCTTACCGCAAGGCTGGGCGTCCTTGAATATGAAGACAAGGATGAAACCAATCTTTCCGAATCCATGCAGGTCCTGAAGTGGCTGAAAGCCGAAGGCCTCGACCTGGTGGATGTCGGCATTGCCTTCTCGACGCTGGCCCCTGTGCCGTGGGGACCAAACATGCTGGTTGATACCGCCGAACGCGTGCGCGAAGAAACGGGGCTGGAAGTCACCACAAGCTGGCTCATTACCAGTGCCAGGGACGCAGACCGCTTCGTGCGTGAAGGCAAGGTCGCGTTTGTAATGCTGGCCCGCAGGCTGCTGGACAACCCGCACTGGCCAAACACGGCCGCACGAGAACTCGGCGTGACCACGCAGGTCCTGCCAACGCCGTATTCATTCTGGCTGCAGAACTGGTCTCCGGCTTGAACTACTCCCGCAACTTAATCAAAGGAAGCAACATGGACAATTCAATGAATTCCCCACTCACACGCCGCGAGCTGATGACCCGCACCACCCTGATCGGCGCTGGCCTCGCAGTCGCGCCGATGACCTGGGCCGTAGCTCCCAAAAATGGCGGAACCACGGCCTTGAAGAAGCGCATGCTCGGCAAGCTCGAAGTTTCGGAACTGGGTGCAGGATGCATGAGCATCAGCGCGAACTATGGACCACCTGCTGACAAGAGACAGGCTATCAATCTGCTTCGATCAGCCCATGAACGCGGCGTCACTTTCTTCGATACGGCAGAAGTCTATGGCCCATTCACCAGCGAAGAACTGGTGGGCGAAGCGCTTGCGCCCATCCGCAACAAGGTGGTGATCGCAAGCAAGTTCGGATTCGACATGGACAACGGCGGTGCTCTGAACAGCCGTCCCGACCACATCCGAAAGGTCGTGGAAGCTTCGCTGAGGCGACTGAAGACCGACCGTATCGATCTCTACTACCAGCACCGCGTTGACCCGGCCGTACCGATTGAAGACGTGGCCGGCGTGATCAGGGACTTGATTGCACAAGGCAAGGTTTTGCATTTCGGGCTCTCGGAAGCAAGCGCGAGCACGATCCGGCGCGCACATGCTGTCCAGCCTCTGGCGGCTGTCCAGACCGAATACTCCCTCATGAACCGCGAACCGGAGCACAACGGCGTGCTCCTGGCCTGCGAAGAGCTGGGCATAGGTTTTGTGCCGTGGGGACCGGTGGGCATGGGCTACCTGACCGGCCGGATCGATGTCAACACGAAGCTTGATCCGAAGCTGGACCTGCGCGCGGGCTTTGACCGCTTCTCGCGCGCGAACATCGCCGCCAACAAGCCGATCGTCGATCAACTCAAGCGCATCGCGCAAAAGGAAAACGCCACACCTTCGCAGATTGCGCTGGCATGGCTGCTGGCCCAAAAGCCCTGGATTGTTCCGATACCCGGTACACGCCGCCTTGCTCACTTCAATGAAAACGTTCAGGCCATCGATGTCCAGCTCTCGGGCGCTGACCTGCGCGAGATCGATTCGACCTTCTCCAAACTGAAGGTTCATGGCGGACGCATGAACGCCATGCAGATGCAACTGGTTGAATAGCCGTAGGGCAGGATGGGCATTGGATGCAGCGGCTCGGAAGGGGCTGCTTTCGCTGTGGGTTGCGCCTTGCCCTGACCCAAAATCCAGCATTTTTATTGCTCCCATCAAGAATGCAACACTGCACTAGCGCTCAGTGTGCCGCGCTGGGAGCAGGCCTTTTCTGCGGACGGCGGCGCGACCTGGGAAACGAACTGGGTGATGACTTTCACGCGTGCGGGCTGATTGCCTGCACAGCCGGCGAGTTGCCGGTGGCCTGATCAGTGATTGTCCAAGGGCCACCACCATGCATGTCCTCCTCAGGAAATTTTCAACACTGTCGGCCCTCGCCCTCTGCGCGCTGGCATCTCCCGCTGGCGCCGCCGACCTGCAAGACTTCCTCGCCCTGCCCCGCCCCGCGCCCACGCACGAAATCAGCTACGGCGCGGCGCAAAGCCAGGGCATTGATGTCTTCCTGCCAGCGGGCAAGGGGCCGCACCCGGTGGCCCTCCTGATTCATGGCGGATGCTGGTCAGACTTTCCGGGTGCGGGCCGGGAGCAGTTGCGGCCGCTGGCCGCCGAGTGGGCACGGCGCGGCATCGCGGTGTGGAGCATGGGTTACCGGCGTGCCAACGAGACCGGAGGCGGCTACCCGTATCTGTACCGCGACGTGGCGACGGCGGTGGACCGGCTGCGCAGCGAAGCGCCCAAGTTCGGCATCGACACCAGCCGCAGCGTGTTGACCGGTCACTCGGCCGGCGGGCACCTGGCGCTGTGGGCGGCCTCACGCACGCGCTTGCCTGCCGGCAGCCCGCTGCAACAAAGCGGCGAGCCGCTGCCGGTGCGCGGCGTGGTGAGTATTGCCGGTGTGGGCGACCTGGCGGCATTTGCGCCGCGCCTGCCCGGCAGTTGCGGGCGCGGCATTCTGGAGCGGCTGAGCGGCGGCGGCGCCGATCCGTTTGCCGACGTGTCGCCGGCGCGCCTGGGTTTGCCGGACATGGTGCGTTCGGTGGTGATGGTCAGCGCGGTGGACGACCAGATCGTGCCGCTGCGTGCTGCGCGCGACTACCGCAACGCGCTGCCTGCCGAAGCGGCCGGCCGCGTGCGTCTGCGCGACGTGGCGGGCGCCGGGCACTTTGACCTGGTGACGCCGGGCACCCCGGCCTTTGAGGTGGTGTTTGAGGAAGTGCAGCGCCTGTTGAATTCATTACAAACCAAATCGGCCTCCAGCCCATAGCCGGAAAGCGCAAGCAGCTATCAAATCAGTAGCAAATCAAGGGCCACAGCAGACGCTCACGCCGACGGCAAGCGCCGCTTGGGCGCCTTGCGGCTGGAGACCGGCTTGCCAAGCCCCGGTTTCTCGCCGACACGCGCCGCATGCGCGAGGATGGCGTCCTTGATGGCGGCGAACGCCGGGTCCTCCAGCATCGTGCTCCGGCACCACAGGTGAATGTTGCGGCTCTGCGGCCGCGCGCGCAAGGCCAGCTCGACGACAGGGAAGTACTGCTGCAGCAGGCGCGTCGGGAAACGTGGCAGTACCGACAGATGGCGCCCCTGTGCCAGCAGGCGCAGCAGCAGCATGGCTTCGCCCAGCACGGTGATTTCGCTGCGTGGCGTAACGACGCCGGCTTCTTCGAGCATCTCGCGCACATGCTGCTCAAACGGTGAGGCCGTGCCCAGGCTGATCCAGCCCTGGCCTTCGCTGCTGCCGGGTGAGAGCACGCCGCTGGCGGCCAGCGGGTGGGTGGCGCCGCAGAACACACCGAGATCATCTTCGACCAGCAGGAAGCGTTCGATGCCCGGCGGCGGCCGGTCCAGCCATGAGGGCGCGATCACCATATCGTGCCGCCCGTCGATCAGCTGTTCGACCAGCAGGTGCGGCCGGTCGCTCTGCACCGTCACGTGGACGTCCGGTTGCTGCCTGAGCAGCGCTTCCACCACGCCAGGCAGGAAGGCGGCGCCTATCAGCGGCCCCACCCCGATGCGCACGGTGCGGCTCACGCCACCGCGGTGACGCGCGCTGACTTCTGCGGCGTCCTTCAGCCGCCTGGCGATGGCCCGCCCCTCGCGGGCCAGCATGTCGCCGAGCGCCGTGCTGCGCACCCCGAAGCGGCTGCGCTCGAACAGCTTGCCGCCTGCCTGCATCTCCAGCGTCTGCATGTTGTGCGTCAGCGTGGGCTGCGTCAGGTGCAGGTGCTGGCTGGCCTGGGTGATGGACCCCTTCTCCAGGATGGTCGCGAGCTGGATCAGATGACGGGGGTCCATAGAAATTTTTTAGTTCAAAGCGGAAACAAACGATTTTACAAATGTGTGAGCATTTTTTATGCTGAAGGCACTTTGAAATCTCCCAACATCATCTTTATCGTCGCCGACGACCTCGGTTATGCCGACCTCGGCTGTTATGGCGGCCGCAACGAAAGCTACGGCCCGGTTTCGCCCAACATCGACGCGCTCGCGGCGGCGGGCCTGTGCTTCACGCAGGCGTATTCGAATTCGCCGGTGTGTTCTCCCACGCGCTTTGCGCTGATGACCATGCGTTACCAGTACCGCGTGCGCGGCGGCATGGAAGAACCCATCAACAGCAAGAGCAAGGGCAGCACCACCCTGGGCCTGCCGCCGGAGACCCCGACCCTGCCCTCGCTGCTGCGCGAGGCGGGGTATTCGACCGCGCTGATCGGCAAGTGGCACCTCGGCTACCCGCCCGCTTTCGGCCCGCTGCGCTCCGGCTACGACGAGTTCTACGGCATCATGGCCGGCGGCGTGGACTACTTCACGCACAACTCGGGCAAGGGCGACCACGACCTCTACATCGGCGAGCAGGAGCACCGCGAGGTCGGCTACCTGACCGATTTGCTGTCGCAGCGCGCCGTCAGCCATGTCGAGCGCATGGCGCCCGATGCCAAGGCCGGCAAGCCTTTCTTTATGAGCCTGCACTACACCGCGCCGCACTGGCCCTGGGAGACGCGGGACGACGCGGAACTGGCCGCGCAAGTAGGCAACCTGTTCCACCTCGACGGCGGCAACGTGCAGACCTACCGCCGCATGATCCACCACATGGACGAAGGCATAGGCTGGATCGTCGAGGCGCTGCGCAAACAGGGCCTGCTGGACGACACGCTGATAGTGTTCACCAGCGACAACGGCGGCGAGCGTTTCTCCGACAACTGGCCGCTGGTGGGCGGCAAGATGGACCTGACCGAGGGCGGCATCCGCGTGCCTTTCATCGCGCACTGGCCAGCGGGCATCAGCGCCGGCGGCGTGAGCCGGCAGACCTGCATGACCATGGACTGGTCGGCCACACTGCTCGAACTCGGCGGCGGCAAGGCCCACCCCGACTTTCCGCTCGACGGAATGTCGCTGGCGCGCGTGCTGCGTGATCCGGCGCAGACTTTTGAGCGCCCGCTCTACTGGCGCATGAACCACCGCCAGCAGCGCGCGCTGCGCCAGGACAACTGGAAGTACCTGAAGGTCGACGAGCACGAGTACCTCTTCGACCTGGACGCTGACGAGCGCGAGCGCGCCAATCTGGCCAAGCGGCACCCGGAGCGTTTCGAAACGATGCGCAAGGCCTGGCTGGACTGGAATACGACCGTACCCGCCATCCCCGAAGACGCTGCGGTCAGCCTCGGTTACTCGCTGGCGGACATGCCGCAGCGCTGACTTTTGAATTCATCAAGAAAGAGAGAAAGAGACATGAACACCTTGACATCCACCGCCACCCGTCCCTTGACCCGCTTCGCCCTGCTGGGCCTGCTGCCCCTCTGCCTGACGGCGGCCCATGCGCAGGCCTGGCCCGACAAGGCAATCAAGCTGCTGGCGCCCTCCACCGCAGGCGGGCCACCGGATGTGTATGCACGCGCGCTGGCCGATCATTTGTCGAAAGCGCTGGGCCAGCCGGTGGTGGTGGAAAACGTTCCGGCGGTCGGCGGCATGATCGCCGCCCAGCAGATCATGCGCGCGCCCGCCGACGGCTACACCTTGCTGGTGACCACCGCCGGCATGATGACCATCACGCCCAGCGCCAACCCGAAAGCGCGTTACCAGGGCGCGGACTTCACGCAAATTTGCCAGGGCGTCGAGGCGGCGCTGGTGCTGGCCGCCAACCCGCAGCTCGGGCCCAAAACCTACCCGCAGCTTTCACAGTGGCTGAAGGCAGAGAAGAACCCCACCTATTCGTCGTATTCGCCGGGATCGCCGGCCCACTTCCTCGGCTACCAGTTCTCCGAGGCGCTGAAGGTGGACATGACACACATTCCCTACAAAAGCAGCCCGCAGCAGATCACCGACATGATTGGCAACGTGGCGCCGCTGGGCTTTGTGCAGATCGCCACCGCCAGCCCGCACATCAAGGCCGGCAAATTGATCGCTTTCGCGACCACCGGTACGCAGCGCTCGCCCCAGTTGCCCGATGTACCGACGGTTGGCGAGATCGGGTTGCCGCAACTGGCAACCACCGTGTGGTTCGGCCTGTCGGCGCCCAAGGGTGTGCCGGCGCCCATTGTTCAGCGCCTGACGGAGGCGCACCAGCAGTTTGCCGGGCTACCGGACGTCCAGGCGCGCATGGCCACCGCCGGAATGACGGTCACGCCGGGGATTTGCGGCGACCGTTTTCTGAAAAGCATGGAGGCGGAATCCGTTCGCTGGAGCCGTGTGATCAAGGCCAGTGGATTCGTCGTCGACTGACGGACGGATTTTGGTGCGCCTTCCCGGCCTGGCCCTTCAGCAAGCAATAAGCACCCAGCCCTCGCCCGGTTGGGGAGGCCCGCATTAGTTCGGCGCAATCGCCGGCAGGCGCACCGAGAACTCCGAGCCCCGGCCCTCGCCGGCGCTGCGGGCCTGCACACTGCCGCCGTGCAACTCGGCAATCTCGCGCACCATGGCCAGGCCGACGCCGAGACCGCCGGGCACCATGTCACTCGCCGATCGTTCCTGGGTAAACAGCTCGAAGATGCGCGGCAGCACATCAGGCGCAATGCCGATGCCGGTATCTTCGACGCGCAACACGATGTCCGTGCCCTCCTGCACCACCTTGACCCAGATGGTGCCGCCCTCGGGCGTGTACTTGATGGCGTTGCCGAGCAGGTTGAGCACCAGCCGCTGCATCAGGCTTTCATCCATGTTGACCTCCAGCGCGCTGGCCGGGAACAGGGTCACCAGCGCGAGGTGGCGGGTCGCGGCGGTTTCCTGCAGGCCGGTCACGGCGTCCTGGACGAAGCGGCACAGGTCCATGCGCTGAAGCTGCGGCTGGACCTTGCCGGTCTCCAGCCGCGTCACGTCCATCAAGTCGTCGGCCAGCCGCGTCAGCGCAGCGACCTGGCGCGCGATGATCTGCAGCGCGCCTTCGACGCGCGCATCGGGCGCCAACCGGCGGATGATGTGGGTGGCCGTGCTCAGCGGCGCGAGCGGATTGCGCAGCTCGTGGCCCAGGGTTTTGAGAAACTGGTGGGTGCGCTCGCGTGACTCACGCTGCTCGGCCACCGCACTTTCCAGCGTCTCAAGCTGGGCCCGCAGGTCGGTGCGGTCACGCAGGATTTTGACGAAGCCGACCAGCCCGCCGCCGTCATCACGCACGGCACAGACGGTGCCAGTGGCCCAGATGCGGCTTCCGTCCTTGCGCACGTGCCAGCGGTCGTCTTCGGAGCGGCTGTCGACGCTGGCCACGGCAAGCTCGTACTGGTCGAACCCGCGCGCCTGGTCTTCGGGGGTAAAGATGGCCGCCAGGTTGTGGCCGATCGCCTCTTCGGCGCTGTAACCCAGGATTTCCTCGGCAGCGCCCAGCCAGGCGGTGATGTTGCCGCGGGTGTCCATGCAGATGAAGGCATGGTCGCGATTGGACAGCAGCCAGCGACCGGTGAGATCAAGGGTGCCGTCGGGTATGGCGCGGCTCATGGGGCCAGTGCGCCCGGACGGCGGCAGGAGAGCGAGGAGAGATGGATCACGTCAACCATGACCTACTCTCACCGGAGCGGGGCCGGCGCGCTGTAGGACGGCATCGCAGCCGCCAGCGCGCCAATTTCAGCAATCGGCCGCGATGCGGCCGCGCGCGATCAGTAGTCGGCGCGCAGCAGGCGGCGGGCGCGTGGGCTCATGCCGGCGAACATCGCTTGCGTCATCCAGGGATAAGCGGCCACGGCGCTGATCACGGCACGGGGTACCCTGAAAGCGGCTTGAGCACCGGCACTGGCCTTGTTGATCAGGGGTGCGGAACGCTTGCCGGTGCCGGAAGAAGAAGAAGAGCCAGGGAAAAAAGTGGTGGTGGTCATGGTGTTTCCTTTAACTGACATGACGGCAGAAGAAGGCTGCCGGACAGGGGTCATGTCTCAAATATAGGGTTAACCAGTATAAAAGTAAAACGACTTATATTGCGTTTGAGTGCATAAAAAGTGCTGGATAGAAACACCTAAAAAATATGGACATCAACCTCGCCCGTACCTTTCTGGAGATCGTGGCCTGCCACAGCTTCGTGCAGGCGGCCGAGCGCCTGCATGTGACGCAGACCGCCGTCAGCGCGCGTGTGAAGACGCTGGAAGACCTGCTGGGCCGCCAGCTCTTTGTGCGCAACAAGGCCGGCGCCTCGCTGACGCCGGCCGGCGAGCAGTTTGTGCGCCATGCCATGACACTGGTGCAGGTCTGGGAACGCGCGCGGCATCAGATGGCGGTGCCGCCGGGGCGGCGTGCACTGGTGACGGTGGGCTGCGAGATCAGTCTGTGGCAGCCGCTGCTGCTCGACTGGCTGCTGTGGATGCGCGGCAACGCGCCGGACCTGGCGCTGCGCACCGAGGTCGGCGTGGCCGAGGACCTGCTCGAACGCGTGGCGCACGGCACGCTGGACATCGTGATTGCCTATGCGCCGCGCCAGCGGCCCGGCTTGCGCATCGAGCTGCTGATCGAGGAAAAACTGGTGCTGGTCAGCACCACACCCGCGCGCAAGGCGCCGCAGGCGGCCGACTATGTGTATGTGGACTGGGGCCGCGAGTTTGCGGCGCAGCACAGCCTGGCGTTTCCCGAACTGTCGAGCGTGGGCCTGACGTCCAGCCTGGGACCGCTGGGGCTGGAATACCTGCTGGCCGTGGGCGGCGCGGGCTACTTCCGGCAGAACGTGGTGCGCAAGCACATCCAGGACGGACGGTTGCACCGCGTTGCCGGTGCGCCGGAATTTTTGTACCCGGCCTATGCGGTGTATGCCGCCGATGCCGACATGACGGTTCTAACACCGGCGCTGGCCGGGCTGCGCCAGGCGGCGTCGGGCAAAACTCAAGGCAAGGCAGCGGCCAAGACAAGAAAGGGGACCCGGCCGATGGCGGGCTGAGCAAGGGCACCGGTCACGCACGGGCGCATGGCCAGCCGCCTGTCCGGCGGCGGGTACCAGGAAACCTGCTTATTGCGGCTCGATCTTCGCGTCGCGAATCGCCTTGGCCCATTTGGCGGTTTCCATCGTGTTGCGCTGACCCAGGGCTTCCGGCGTGCCGGGCTCAACCGCAAAACCGATGGCCGAGAATTTTTCCTGGATGTCTTTGCTTTGCGCGGCGGCGTTGACGGCCTGATTCAGCTTGGCAACGATGTCGGGTGGCGTGCCAGCCGGTGCATACACGGCGAAGTAGGCGATCAGCTCATAGTCTTTCAAACCCAGGGCTTCATTGACGGTGGGCAGCTCGGGAATGGCGGGCGAACGTTTGGTCGATGTGACAGCCAGGCCGCGGATCTTGCCGCCCTTGATCTGCGGCAGCATGACGGCAAAGTCGGCGGTGAACATCATCACCTGGCCGCCTATCAGGTCGGTCATGGCGGCGGGGCCGCTTTTGTAGGGCACGCTCGTGAACGAAATGCCGGCCATGCTGGCCAGCATTTCAGACGAGACGAGCTGCGAGGTGCTGGCGCTGGCCGAGGTGATGTGACCTGCCTTGGTTTTGCCCAGGGTCACCAGCTCACGCAGGCTTTTTGCCGGCACGTCATTGTTGACGGCGACGATCAGCGGCACCGAGCCGATGTAAGCCACAGGTGTGAAGGCGGTGTCCTGGTTGTAGGGCAGCGTTTTCATCAGGCTCTTGAGGGCGGCGTTGGTGCTGTTGGTGCCGATGAGGATGGTGTAGCCGTCCGGCGCGGACTTGGCCACCGCGTCCGCGCCAAGCATGCCGTTGACGCCGGGTTTGTTCTCGACCACGACGGTCTGGCCCAGGGTCTCGGTCATCTTGGCGGCAAAGGCGCGGCCCACCGTGTCGGTGGCGCTGCCCGCGGCAAAGGGCACGATGGCCTTGATCGGCTTGTTCGGAAAAGCCTGGCCAAAAGCCGTGAAGGAAAGGCTGGCCATGGCCAGGAAAAGAATCGATTTGCACTTCATGGTGTTGTCTCCGGTTTAAAAATTGTGGATGCTTGAAACAGAACTGAAATTGAAACTGAAATTGAAACTGCTGTGCGCTTATTCGACCGGCATGCCGAGGATGGCCGAGCTCAGGCATTTGCCATGCGCGTCCAGCGCCAGAGACCGGGTAACGCCGCCGCCCAGCGCGTCGTGCAAAACAAAGTTTAAGGCACCCAGCTGCGGCAGCACATACCGGTCGACCTCGCCTTTGACGATGTCGCCATAGTGTTTGCGCACGCGCTCGGCCGTGATGCAGTGTTCAATCGCGGCAAAGTCCTTCAAATCGAAAGCAATGACGGAAATGGTGGAGCGGTTTCCCTTGTCTCCGGTACGTGAATGGGCAATGTCGCGCAGCAGCATGTTCAGACCTTGTTCTAAAGTTCCATCGTTGTCACGCTGGTCTGCACCAGGTCGCGCGGCAGCAGCACGGAGGCTGCGGCAATCACCTCGCGGACCGACTTTGTGACACCGCCGCCACCGGCCGGACCGTTGAGGTACATCGCCTCCACCTCGTTGGCCACACGTTCAGCGTCTTTTCGGTTGGTCACACGCATGGCCACACGTACCCGGACTTCGTACGGCTCATAACCGGCAGACAGGCTTGGCCCATGGATGGCGTTGACGCCAATCAGCTCATAACGGCTGTCCAGCGCCTGAATGCCCGAAGCGTCCAGCCGCTGGCGCAGCACGTCCAGCGCGAGCAGGCCGCGTGCCTGCGCACCCAGGCCAGCGTAGGAAATTTGCCCCTCGCCGATAAAACCATCGCGGTAGCCCACGGTCACCTTCAGGCTGGATGGATGCTGGCGGCCCGTGGCGCCTCGGATGCGGACCCTGTTGGGTGCGACCTCGGTCAGCGTGACCCCCGAAAAGTCTGCCACCACGTCAGGCTGCAGGTAACTGGAGGGGTTTTCAATCTCATACAAAAGCTGCGCCGTGCAGGTGGCCACGGTGACACAGCCGCCCGAACCCTCCACCTTGGTCAGGGTGGCGCGGCCGTCTGCCGACACCTCGGCGATGGGAAAGCCCAGATTGGCCAGGTCAGGCACATCGCGGTAACCCGGGTCGGCAAAATACCCGCCCGTGACCTGCCCTGCACACTCCAGCAAATGACCGATGACGGTGCCCTGCCCCATTTTTTGCCAGTCGGTCATGGACCAGCCAAAGGTGTGAATGAGCGGCGCCAGAAACAGGGCGGGATCGGCAACCCGGCCGGTAATGACGACATCCGCACCCAGCTCGAGTGCTTGCACCAAGGCCTCGGCACCGATGTAGGCGTTGGCTGAAAGCACCGAAGTGCCCAGCGACTGCAGGGATGCGCCACTTTCGAGAATCTTCAGGTCCTGCGCATGGATCAGGGGCAACACGTCGTCCCCGTGCACCACCGCCACCTTCAGGCGCGTCAGGCCCAGCTCGCGCGCGATCCGGATGACCTCTTCGCCAGCAGCCTGCGGGTTGGCAGCGCCCATATTGGTGATGATTTTCACGCCCTGGCTGGCGCAGGAAAGCAGCACCGCCTCCATACGATCCCGCAACAAGGGGTCAAAGCCGCGCCGCACGTCCTGGCTTCGCTCCAGCTGAGCCAGGGCGATGGTGCGCTCTGCCAGGCACTCGAACACCAGGTAGTCGAGATCGCCCTTTTCTGCCAGCTCAATGGCGGGTGGAATGCGGTCGCCCGAATAACCGGCGCCGGCGCCTATGCGAATGGTTTTGAGGGAAGGGTCAGTCAGGGATGTCATGGCTCGCAAGTTCAGCGTGGCAAGGTCGCCAGGGACGAACCATGAACGAAGCGGAACGCCACCGCAAATTTTAGGACTTTTCAAGCCGCGGTATGTGCGGGCTTGCCCTGCCATCCGTCTTGCACACCCCGGGGCCTGGCTGCTGCGCGCCTGAGCCCGACTAAACTCCTTGCATGGCTACTTCCTCCTCCGCCGCCGTGGCACCCAAGGGCCAACCCCGCTCGCTGTCCGGCCTGCTGCCCTTTCTGCGCCCCTACCGCGGCCGCATCCTGCTGGCCGTGTTTTTCCTGGTGATGGCGGCGGTGGCCACGCTGGTGTTTCCGCTGGCGCTGCGCAGCCTGATCGACGGCGGCCTGGATGCCGCCGACAAGGGACAGGCCCTGATGGCGCTGCGCACCCACTTTTTCGAGTTGTTCGGCGTGGCCGCAGCGCTGGGCCTGTTTTCAGCCGGGCGCTTTTACATGGTCAGCTGGCTGGGCGAACGCGTGACGGCCGACCTGCGCAACGCGGTTTATGGCCATGTGCTGCGGCAAAGCCCGGAGTTTTTTGAAACCACCCAGACCGGCGAGGTGCTGTCGCGCCTGACCGGCGACACCACGCTGGTGCAGACCGTCGTCGGTTCGTCGCTGAGCATGGGCCTGCGCAATGCCGTCATGGGTGTGGGCGCGCTGGGCATGCTGGTCTACACCAACCCGAGGCTGATGGTCCAGGTGCTGGGTGTGCTGGTGCTGATCGTGCTGCCTTCGGTGTGGTTTGGCCGGCGTGTGCGCAAACTTTCGCGCGCCAGCCAGGACCGGGTCGCCGACTCCAGCGCGATTGCGGCCGAGGTGCTCAACGCGATTCCGGTGGTGCAGAGTTACACGGCCGAGGCGCGCGAGTCGGTGCGGTTCGATGTGTCGACCCAGGATGCTTTCGACACGGCGGTGCGCCGCACGCGGGCACGCTCGGTGCTGATCGCCTTCATCATCATCGCCACCTCGGGCGCGCTGCTCTGGGGCCTGTACCAGGGCACGCAGGCGGTGATGCGCGGCGACATCACGGCCGGCCACCTGGGCCAGACCGTGGTTTACGTGATCATCCTGGCCGGCGCGACTGCGGTGCTGGGCGAGGTCTATGGCGACCTGCTGCGCGCCGCCGGCGCCACCGAGCGGCTGATGGAGCTGCTGGAGACGCGCTCACCCGTCACTTCACCATCAAATCCGGCTGTAGCCCCCGCCCTGCTTAACGGAAGCGCTATCAAATTAGAAGCAGTGAACTTTCACTACCCGTCACGCCCGCTGCAGGCGGCGCTGACCGATTTTTCGCTGGACGTGGCGCCGGGCGAAACGGTGGCCATCGTCGGGCCCAGCGGAGCGGGCAAAAGCACGGTGTTCCAGTTGCTGCTGCGTTTTTACGACCCGGCCACTGGCCGCATCGCCATCGACGGCGTGGCAACGCGTGAGCTGACGCTGCAAGACCTGCGCGGGCGCATCGGCATCGTGCCACAGGACGCGGTGATTTTTTCGACCAGCGCGCTGGAGAACATCCGTTACGGCAAGC
>JAZKGR010000223.1:0-15585 GCA_040385775.1 Pseudomonadota bacterium | reverse complement strand
AAAAGCCCGCTGCGAAGAAAGCCGCGAAAAAACCCGCTGCCAAAGCACCTGCTGCACCGGCTGCCCCTGCGGCTCAGACTACTCTGAACCCGCAAGCCGCCTGGCCGTTTCCAACAGCCAGCAAGCCGTAAGCAATAAGGTACTTTTGCTCAAAGCCCGACATCGCAAGATGCCGGGCTTTTTTCTTGCGCGGATCAAATCAAAATTAGCTATCAATACGATAGCTGATTGGCCATGAATTTAAAGGGTTACAGGCCTGTTTGATCTGAAGTCAGGGTGTAGTTCTGACCGCCCCGGAAGGCGATTTTGTGGGCACCGACACGGTTGCCCAGTTCTGCGCAACGCGCGAGCGGCCAGCCCTTTTCGAGGCCGAACAGCAACGCGCCGCGGAACGCATCGCCGCAACCGGTGGGGTCCACCACCTCTGCGGCCTTGACCGGTGGCACCAGCGTTTTTTCGCCGGCCACCCAGACCTCGCAACCTTCGGCCCCCAGAGTGACGATGAGGCCTTCGACACGTTTTGACAACTCGGCAATCGACAGGCCGGTGCGATCGCTGAGCAGCTTGGCTTCGTAGTCGTTGACGGTGACCCAGGTCGCCAGCTCCACGAAATGCGCCAGGTCCTTGCCGTCAAACATCGGCAGGCCCTGGCCGGGATCGAAGACGAAAGGAATGCCGGCCGCCTTGAATTGTTCTGCGTGCTGCAGCATCGCGTCGCGCCCGTCCGGCGAGATGATGCCGATGTTGATGCCTGCGCGGGCCGCGATTTTCGTCGTGTGCGCCTGGCCCATGGCGCCCGGATGGAAGGCCGTGATCTGGTTGTTGTCGCGGTCCGTCATGATCATGGCCTGCGCCGTGTAAGCACCTTCCACCTCGCGGACAAATTCGGTGCTGATGCCCAGCGTGTCCAGGCGCGCCACATACTCGGCGCCATCGCTGCCGACCGTGGCCATGGGCAGGGGCGTGCCACCGAGCTGCTTGAGGCTGTAGGCGATATTGCCGGCGCAGCCGCCAAACTCCCGGCGCAGGGCCGGCACCAGAAAGGACACATTGAGGATGTGCAACTGGTCAGGCAGGATCTGCTCGGCAAAGCGACCCTC
This sequence comes from Pseudomonadota bacterium, assembly GCA_040385775.1. GTDB lineage: Bacteria > Pseudomonadota > Gammaproteobacteria > Burkholderiales > Burkholderiaceae_C > Polaromonas. The sequence continues at coordinate 14,485 of JAZKGR010000223.1, read as the reverse complement.
GAAGGTCATGATGGTGTCAAACGCCAGGGAACCACAAATCACAGCAGGCATAAAGGTCTCGATTCAGTCGGGGACAGTCAGGGATAAAAAGCAAGGACGCGGTAACCGGCAATTCGGAGCGGGGCCGAAGGCCCTGGCGCTGCCGAAGTGCTGACGCTGGCGATGGGTGGTGGCGTGGAGTTTGAAACGCCAATGGCCAACAGGCCTGAAAATTCTGCACCTGCCGCCAGCGTGGCAGCGTCGGCGCTGGCGCCGAGTTCACCCGGTGCCAGCACGCGCCGCAGCAGAGCCTGATCCTGGCTGTCGGTCAGGGTCAGCTCCAGCGAGGGCATGGCCAGCGGCACGCTACCGGTGTTTTTGATCACCACCTTGAGGCGGTAGGTATCCGGACCAATTTTATTGAAAGAAGAACTGTCGATCACGATGGATTCGATTTGCCGCAGTGCCTGGATCTCGCAATGCAGATAAACACACAAGGTCTGAAAGCTGGCGTTGAGCCCGGGTTGCCGCGCGGCCAGCGCGCTTCTCTGGAACAGCGCCACCTGCAGCAACAGGCCCACCAGCAGTACCAGCGCCGCTGCACCCAACGCCCAGCGCATGGCCGGCTGCCGCCAGAAGGCCTGGCGTCTGGCTTCACGCACAAAAGACACATCTTGTTGGGGCTCGCGGGGCGCTTCGGATTCGTCGAAGCTGCTGTCTTCCCGCGCCTCGCGTGCCGGCGCATCTGGCAGCTCATACCCGTCAGGGCTGACCGAGGACGCAAACACCTCGGCCGCGAGATCGGGTGGCAGGGAGACCTGGACTTCAGGCTGGGACAGCGGGGCCACTGGCGGACCGGGCTGCAGAGGAGCGGAGGGGGATTCTGCCGTTGCAGGCGCCAGCAGCATGGTCGCCAGCGGGGCAACAACGCCGCCATCGGTGGGGTCTGCCGCCGATGATCCTGTGTCGCCCGTGTCACCAGTCGATGATGCTGAGGCGGGAGACGGTGAAGAGGAAGGTACTGCGCGCGGTTGCAAATGGGCCGCAGCATCAAAGACATCGGAGCACTGGCCGCAACGCACCCATCCCTGGGAAATTTTGAGTTGGTCGGCCACGACTTTGAACATCGTGCCGCAGGCGGGACAGCGCGTAATCAGGCTCATGTAAACCTTATTGTACGGGTGCGACGCGGTGCAATATCAGCCGAGCCGACCCGTATGGCGGCGCAGTCAGAGCCGCGCGGTCATCAGTATCCAGCCGTCTTCCTGATCGCTCACTTCTAGCTGGCAGTACGGCGCATAGGCCGCTTGGAGCTCCTCGGCCTGCCGCTCCAGGATACCGGCCAGCACCAGCGAGCCGCCGGGCATCACGCGCGAACACAGCAGCGGCGCCAGCACCTTGAGCGGCGTCGCCAGGATGTTGGCCAGCACCGTCTGGTATGCACCATCGACCTGGTCAGGCAAGCCGGCATGCAGCGCCACATGGTTGGCCTCGGCGTTGGCCCGCGTGGACTGGACCGCGGCTTCATCGATATCGACCGCGTCGATGCTGGAGGCGCCGAATTTGGCAGCACCGATCGCGAGAATGCCTGAGCCGCAGCCATAGTCGAGGACACGTCCGAGGCTCTTGCCCGCTGTCCCCCGGGCAGCGATCCAGCGAAGACACATGCGTGTGGTCGGATGGGTGCCGGTGCCGAAGGCCAGGCCCGGATCGAGCCGGATCACTTGCGTCGCCTGCGCCGGCAGCTCGTGCCAGGTCGGCACGATCCAGAACGCTGGCGTGATTTCAACCGGCGCGAATTGCGACTGCGTCAGCCGTACCCAGTCCTGCTCGGCCACCGCCTGGATGGCCACTACCTGGCAGCCTTCAAAAAAATCCTGCGCGCCAAGCAGTCGGGCCGCTTCGCGCGCCAGCGCTTCCGTGTCAAACAGCGACACCACGCGTGAACGCTCCCATCCGGCTTTCGGTGGCGGCATGCCAGGTTCGCCGAACAGCGCCTGCTCGGCATCGGTATGCGCGTCGGCGTCTTCCACCGACACGCTGAGCGCGTCGAGTGCATCGAGCGCATCGCTGATGGGTTCGACCTGGTCGACCGGGGCCAGCAGAATCAGTTCAAACATGAGTTCCCGGAAATCGGATCAGCGGTCTCTCTTGGACAACCACTCTTCGAGGTAATGGATGTTCGTGCCGCCGTCCATGAACTTGGCATCCACCATCAGCTCGCGGTGCAAGGGGATGTTGGTGTTGATGCCTTCGACCACGGTCTCGGCCAGCGCCGTACGCATGCGGGCCAGCGCCTGCTCGCGCGTGTCGCCGTGAACAATGATCTTGCCGATCATCGAGTCGTAGTTGGGCGGCACGAAATAGTTGGCGTAGATGTGCGAGTCCACCCGCACGCCGGGCCCGCCCGGCGTGTGCCAGGTCGTGATGCGTCCTGGCGAGGGCGTGAACTTGTAGGGGTCTTCGGCGTTGATGCGGCACTCGATCGCGTGGCCCTTGATCTGGATGTCGCGCTGGGCGAAGGGCAGCTTTTCGTTGGCCGCCACCATGATCTGGGTCTTGACGATGTCCACGCCGGTGATCCACTCGGTCACCGGGTGCTCGACCTGCACACGGGTGTTCATCTCGATGAAATAGAACTCGCCGTTTTCGTAAAGGAACTCGAAGGTGCCGGCACCGCGGTAGCCGATTTTCTTCACGGCCGCGACGCAGCGGTCACCGATACGCTCGATCAGCTTGCGCGGGATGCCCGGCGCCGGGCCCTCCTCGATGACTTTCTGGTGGCGGCGCTGCATGGAACAGTCGCGCTCACCCAGCCAGACCGCATTCTTGTGCTGGTCGGCCAGGATCTGGATCTCGATGTGGCGCGGGTTCTGCAGGAATTTCTCCATGTAGACCTCGGGGTTGCCGAAGGCCGCGCCAGCTTCGGCCTTGGTGGTCTGCACTGCGTGCAGCAGCGCCGCTTCGGTGTGCACCACGCGCATGCCACGCCCGCCGCCGCCGCCGGCCGCCTTGATGATGACCGGGTAACCGACCTGCTTGGCCGTGCGCTTGATGATCACCGCGTCGTCCGGCAGGGCGCCTTCCGAGCCGGGCACGCAGGGCACGCCGGCCTTGATCATGGTTTGTTTGGCCGAAACCTTGTCACCCATGATGCGGATCGACTCCGGCGTGGGGCCGATAAACTTGAAGCCGCTTTTTTCCACACGCTCGGCAAAATCGGCGTTTTCACTGAGGAAGCCGTAGCCGGGGTGAATGGCCTCGGCGTCGGTCACCTCGGCAGCCGAGATGATTGCCGGCATGTTGAGATAGCTCAGACCCGAGGGCGCGGGGCCTATGCAAACCGATTCGTCGGCCAGCTTGATGTATTTGGCCTCGCGGTCGGCCTCTGAATAGACCATCACGGCCTTGACGCCGAGTTCGCGGCAGGCGCGCTGGATCCGCAGGGCGATTTCGCCGCGGTTGGCAATCAGTATCTTTTTGAACATGCGGCGATCACTCGATCATGAACAGCGGCTGTCCGTATTCCACCGCCTGGCCGTTCTCGCACAGGATGCGGGTGATGGTGCCGGACTTGTCGGCTTCGATCTCGTTGAGGATTTTCATGGCCTCGATGATGCAGATGGTCTCGCCTTCCTTGACCTGGCTGCCGACTTCCACAAAGGCCTTGGCGCCTGGGCTGGCCGAGCGGTAGAAAGTGCCAACCATCGGGGACTTCACGGCGTGGCCGGCCGGTGCCGCGACGGCCTCTGCCGCTACCGGCACAGCAGCCACCGGCGCCGCAGCCTGGGCTGCGGGCGCCATGGGCGCTTGCTGCATCACCATCGGAGCGCCGCCAGACTTGACGATGCGGACCTTGCCCTCGGCTTCGGTGATTTCGAGTTCGGACACATTGGACTCCGAGACAAGGTCAATCAGGGTCTTGAGTTTTCTTAAATCCATGGGGAAGCTCCAACGACGGTAGACGGGCAAGGGAGTGGCGAAGGCGATTTGCACCTAAGCTCCGCTTTTTACACCTTTAAGCGTCTAAAAATCACTTAAATTTATTAAATCAGCTTCAGGCCTGATCAGGAAAGGGCGAAGTCTACCCTATCCGGCGGCTGTTTTGGAGGAATAGGCAAGCTACTACGGATGTAAGCTCTGAGGCCACTGTTTCTTACAAGAACAAAGAAGTCTTTGGCATTTAAATTGGATCATTGGATTTTAAGGTGAAGCTATTTCCCGGTAAATTCGCTTTACATTGAATTTTCATCCGGGGCGCCAGACCTCATTGGTGCATTTGTGTTAAGTCAGCAGCGCCCATTGCGCAAGATCTTCTGGGGAGACCTTGCCGCTTTTGCGATGCAGCATTTGCCCGGAGGCCCCGAACACCACCGTGAACGGCAGGCCGCCAGTCAGGTTGCCCATCGCCTTGCTCAACTCGGTGCCGCCAAAACCCGCCATCGCGACCGGAAACGCCAGCGGCATGCGCTGCAGCCAGGTCCGTACGGCGCTCGGTTGGTCAACGGCCAAACCCAGAACTTGCCAGTTTTTCGACTTGTTATCCTGGTAAAAGCGGTCAATCAGTGGCAATTCTTCGATGCAGGGCGGGCACCAGGTGGCCCAAAAATTGACCAGCAGCGGCTTGCCGGCAAAGCTGGCCATGGCCAGTACCGATCCCGTGGGGGTCTCAAAATTTTGCTGCCAGAAGGGGGCCAGCGCAGCGGCGGCGGCGCCATGCGGCTGAAATTGCCGCCATGCCAGACCGGCGCCGGCCACACCTGCCAGCGCTGCTGCACCTGCGTAAACCATCTGTCTGCGATTCATCAATAGGACTCCGGCTGGGATAGCAATAATTTTTGCACGGCGGCGAGGTCCCCCCGCGGTTTGCGGCCTTTGCCGTCGAGCCTCAGTGCGCCGCGCAGGTCGTCGTGGTCGTAGACCAGCAGATGCACACCCACGTTTTCTTTCAAGCCGGGGCAAAAGCTGCTCAGGCTCAGCGCCTCGACTTTTTCACCGGTGAAGCCAGTCACCGTGCGCGGTTCGTAGTCAACCTGGTGATCAATCAGCGCGATTTCGGCCGATTTCGGGTCATCGCAGAAGAGCTGGATGTAAATGTCCGACAAGCGCGTCGCCGTGCCATGCCAGACCGCGCCACCCAGGTAGGGGCGAAAATCGGCCATGCGCTCCATCCAGGTCAGCGCCAGCTCGCGCAGGGCCTGCAGTTCGCCGGGTTGGGTGTCGGCACAAAAAATCGCGATGTATTCAAACACCGCGTCCTCCACCTCGTCGTTGCCCGGCAGTTCGCTGCGCGCGGGCAGGCCCATCTGTTTGACGGCACGGTGTTTGGCCGGACCGTATTCCAGCCCCTCCTCGACGATCAGGGCGGCGGCGGCGGCGGCGATTTCCAGCTTCAAGGGGGTCGGGTTCACGGTGAATGTTCTGCGGGAGCGAGGCTGTGACTCTACAGGGATGGAGCCGCCGGCCGGCTGGAAAGTTGCAATTCCCGGTACAAGGTGCTGGGAAGCTATCAAATTCATAGCTATCAGCGCTTGATGGACGGGGGCTGGAGGGCAATTTGATCAATCACCTGGGGCCAGGCCGGCGGGCCGCCCTTGCCCTCCTAAAATACTGCATGCACATACATATCCTGGGAATTTGCGGCACCTTCATGGGCGGCCTGGCGGCGCTGGCGCGCGAAGCCGGCCACACCGTCACCGGCTGCGACACCGGCGTCTACCCGCCCATGAGCGACCAGTTGCGCGCGCTGGGCATTGAACTGGTGGAGGGTTATGACGCCGGGCAACTGGCTTTCAATCCCGATGTTTTTGTGATCGGCAACGTGGTGTCCCGCGCGCGAGACGCCCAGGGCAAGCCCAAGTATCCGCTGATGGAAGCGATTCTGGACGCCGGCCTGCCTTACACCAGCGGTCCACAGTGGCTGTCCGGCCATGTGCTGCATCACCCGACACATCACGCCACCGGGCCGCGCCATGTGCTTGCCGTGGCCGGCACCCACGGTAAAACCACCACCACCTCCATGCTGGCCTGGATCCTGGAGCATACCGGCCTGCAGCCCGGCTTCCTGGTCGGTGGTGTGCCGCTGAACTTCGGCGTGTCTGCCCGGCTGGGCGCGGGCAACACCTTTGTTATAGAGGCGGACGAGTACGACACGGCCTTTTTCGACAAGCGCAGCAAGTTTGTCCATTACCGGCCGCGCACCGCGCTGCTCAACAACCTTGAGTTCGACCACGCCGACATTTTTGACGACCTGGCTGCGATCGAGCGGCAGTTCCACCACCTGGTGCGCACCGTGCCTGCGTCAGGCCGCATCGTGGTCAATGCCGCGGAGGCCAGCCTGGGCCGGGTGCTGGCCCAGGGCTGCTGGAGTGAGCAGGTACTCTTCGGGAAAACCACATCGGCAGGGTTCTCAGCGCGCGGCGAGCCCCACGATTTTGAGGTGCTGAAAGACGGCCAGCCGGTCGCGCGTGTCCAGTGGGCCATCAGTGGGGTGCATAACCAGCTCAATGCCCTGGCCGCGATTGCCGGCGCCGAACATGTGGGCGTGGCGCCGGGGCTGGCCGCCGAGGCGCTGGCAGGCTTTCAGAACGTCAAGCGCCGCATGGAAGTGCGCGGTGTGCTGCAGCGCGGTGGCGGCGACATCACCGTCTACGACGACTTCGCTCACCACCCGACCGCCATCCACACCACCGTGGACGGCCTGCGCCGCCAGCTCAATGCCGCCGGCAAACAGGGCGAACGCATCCTGGCGATCTTCGAGCCGCGCAGCAACACCATGAAACTCGGCACCATGACGGCGCAGCTGCCCTGGAGCCTGGAGCAGGCCGACCTGGCGTTTTGCCACGCGGGCGGGCTGGACTGGGACGCACGCGCCGCGCTGGCTCCGATGGGCGCGCGCGCGCAGGTGTCCGACAACCTCGACCAACTGCTGACACAGGTCCGCGCAGCGGCCCGTCCCGGCGACCATCTGCTTTGCATGAGCAATGGCGGGTTTGGCGGCATTCACGCCCGACTGCTCGAAGCGCTGCAGGGCGATTGAAATGCTATATTTTTGATAGCTGTCTGCCCCCATCCGATATGGGCCAGAGGCCAAAAAGACCAAGAATCTAGCAGCTGAGGTTCATCGCCACCACATCGATGTGCACCACCGGCTTGGCCAGTGCTGCGCTGGCGGCGCGGGCAAAGGCCTGGGACCAGGCGGCGTCGGCAAACCTGGCAGGGCCAGCCGCCTGGGCGACCACCAGTATTTTGTCGGCGGTCAGCAGCTTGCCGGTGGGCCGCAGCGGCGCGCAATCCATTTGCGTGAACTGGTCGTCCAGCCAGACCCGGGCCAGATCATGCGGCAGCGGCTGTACTTCATTGAGATCCATCCGAACGGGCGGGCTGTTTTTGAAGGTGACAGTGACTTCGCTGCGCATGGGATCCCCGCTATCAAGTCGACAAACCAGGAAGAACTTCGCCCAGCTTGACCGCCTCGGCACACCTTGGCAATCGGCTGAAACCCCAGCGCGTGCGGGGAGGGCTTTTACTTGCGCCCGAGCTGCGCGGGGGCCGTCAAATCGGCGCGCCCGCCGGTGCGCGTGGCGGCGGCAGGCTCTGGCGGCAGGGTGGGGGGCGTCGCCACGAGGTGGGTCTGCGCCATGTCCAGCGAGGCGTCATGACTTGGGAAACCTTGGGTTCCGGCCTTGTCGGCAGTGGTGGTGACCGAACCTGCGAAATACAGACTCGCCAGATCCCGCGCCAATTGCGCCGGCGGCAATCGGGTGCGTTGCTGCAGGACCTCGAACGCAGCGGGCTCGACCGACAGTTCACGCAGCAACACCAATTGCGAGTCCCGCAACCAGCGCAAGGGCACATCGGGCGCACGGCGAAAATAAACCGGCTTGTTGCGGTACCGCGGCGGCAAGACGTCGCGTTTGGTGCGTTGGGTATAGATCCAGCGCAATTGTGAAAGGCTGTTGGGCAGAAAGTGCTCCGGGATGCCGCGCGCTGCCAGCGGGCGCCGGTCCCAGCGGGCCAGCTCGAAGTCGACCGGATCGGTGTTGGGCGCAATCCCGATGCGCCATTCGTGAAAATCCATCACTGCCAGCAAGGCCCCTTTGCAGCTGACTTGGTAAATGCCGGGCAGGAGCTGGTTTTCCCGCGCAATCAATTGCCCGCCAAGCACAAATTGGCAACACAGCGCGCGCAAGCGGACTTCGAGCTGCTGCAGCACTTTTTGCACGCTCGGGCCGGAGCCCGGGTCGAAGGTGTACATCGGATCGAGCTCGCTGGACGCCAATGGCAGCGAGAACGCAATCGGGCGGTCAATTTCCGCCAGATTGAGTTGAAGCACGCGTTCGGTCGGGCGGCCGGCCAAAATTTTCAGGGTGCCGGCATTGATCGGCCGGCTCTTTTCGCCGCTGACCAGCCAGGCGTCGGCCTCGGAGAACGGCCCGCTTTGCCAGGCCGGCCATCCCTTGGGCAACTGCCCGATCTGCGCCTCCAGCTGATTGGTTTGCTCCGGCGTAAATCCGGCCAAACCTAACCAGAGAACAGGCTGCTCAAGAGACATGGCGCTTTCGTGATGAAGGAAGGGACCTAAAAAGGCACATGAGATTGTGCAACAAGACGTAACACAACTCTAGCGACTTATGCCTTGCCCGGCTTCCCCCAAATAGGGGAGGCCGGGCAAAGTGCCGGCTTCAAGAACGCGCGCGTCTGGCCTTGACCGCCTCGGACAAGACATCCAGAACCGACATCGAGTCGTCCCAGCCCAGGCAGGCATCGGTGATGCTCTGGCCGTATTCGAGTGCCTTCGCGTCGTCCTTGCCGGGCGTGAACTTCTGCGTGCCTGCCTTCAAATGGCTTTCCACCATCAGGCCAAACACATGGTGTGAGCCGCCCGCGACTTGAGTGGCGATCTCGCGCGCGACGTCGCGCTGTTTTTCATGCTGCTTGGAACTGTTGGCATGGCTGCAATCGACCATCAGGGTGGCCGGCAGTTTCGAGGCGCTCAGCTCTGCGCAGGCCGCGGCGACGCTGGCCGCGTCGTAGTTGGGCGCCTTGCCACCGCGCAGGATCACGTGGCAGTCCTTGTTGCCGTTGGTCTGCACAATCGCCACCTGGCCGTTTTTGTGCACCGACAAAAAGTGGTGGCCACGCGCCGCCGCCTGGATCGCATCGGTGGCAATGCGGATGTTGCCGTCGGTGCCGTTTTTGAAACCGATCGGTGCCGACAGGCCTGAGGCCAGCTCGCGGTGCACTTGGCTTTCAGTCGTGCGCGCGCCGATGGCGCCCCAGGCAATCAGGTCGCCGATGTATTGCGGCGAGATCACGTCGAGGAACTCGCTGCCGGCCGGCAGGCCCAGGCGGTTGATGTCGATCAGCAACTGGCGCGCGATGCGCAGGCCCTCGTCGATGCGGAAGGTTTCGTCGAGGTAGGGGTCGTTGATCAGGCCTTTCCAGCCGACGGTGGTGCGCGGTTTTTCAAAATAAACGCGCATCACGATCTCCAGCGTGCCGGCGTATTTTTTGCGCTGCTCGGCCAGGCGGCGCGCGTACTCCAGCGCGGCGGCCGGGTCGTGGATGGAGCAGGGGCCGATCACCAGCAGCAGGCGGTCGTCCTTGCCGGCCATGATGTTGTGGATGGCCTTGCGGGTTTGCGTGATCAGCGATTCAACGGGGGTGCCGCTGATCGGAAAGAAGCGGATCAAATGCTCGGGAGGTGGCAACACAGTGATGTCCTTGATGCGTTCGTCGTCGGTCTGGCTGGTTTTATCGACGGGGCTCGCATACCAGGCATCGCTGGCTTGGGTGGCTTTGGCATTCATGGCTGGCTTCCTTCTAGAACTTTGAACAATCAATGGGCAGATGCCGCAGGGCAAAAAAAAACCGCCGGGGGTCCGGCGGGTTTTCAAGATTCTGTGGCGTATTTTTCTGCTTACGCGAGGATCTCTCTACCGCCGGAGGCGCTTGAGAACCAAAAGTAAGCAAAATAAAATTTCGCGGAGGTCATGGCTGGAATGTAGCACATGGCGCAGCGCGGGCAAAAGCAGCAAACGCAGGGGGCGTTTTCTTTACCAGCCGGGGCCGCTGGTCCGGCTTTGCCGGCCCGCAGGCGCAGCGCCCTCGCCGGGGGCAGAGAGTGACACGCAGTGCGCGAACGTGGAGGCCCTATTTTCGGGCCCTATTTCCTCAACCGCCCCCACCAGCTCCTGGCTCGCTCCAGCCGCGTCGCATCCAGCGTACCCGACTCGGATTCAACGGGCATTTGGCCGCGCAGTTGCTCATGCATGTCGATCAGCAGCATGCCTTCGCCCAGGGTGCGCCATGCGATCAGCTCAAAGTCTTCCAGGCCGATATCCTGTATGGGCACAGCGTCGCCCTGGCCGGGCGGCAGCAGCCACTGGCCAATCAATACCCGGAAATTGTTGAGGGCGGCCAGGTAAGAAGCGTATTCGTAGAGGCCGCGCCAGGCCGGGCTCAACCCTATCACCAGCGCGCGGTGTTCACGCAGCGTCGTCATCAGGTCGATCAATGGCGTGGCGGCTTCGGCCAGTGCGGCAGGGGGCTTGAGCCGGGACAGCACCGCTTCGATGCTGACCGACAAGCCGCCCATGCCGTCGGCCAGTTGTACGGACTCCTCGTCGGCCATGGCCGAGCGCAGGAAATGGTTGAGCTCGCCGAAACTCTGGATGCTGGGGAGCTGGGTTGACGGATCAATCGCCAGTCGGGCTGTTGGCGCAGCAGCCATGGGACTCAGCTCAGGCCGTGCCGCCCACCGTCAGGCCGTCGATGCGCAGGGTCGGCTGGCCCACGCCCACGGGCACGCTCTGGCCTTCCTTGCCGCAGGTACCGACGCCGCTGTCGAGCTGCATGTCGTTGGCGATCATGGTGACGCGGGTCAGCGCATCGGGACCGCTGCCGACAATCGTCGCGCCCTTGACCGGGTAGAGGATCTTGCCGTTTTCGACCCAGAAGGCCTCGCTTGCGGAGAACACAAACTTGCCCGAGGTGATGTCAACCTGGCCGCCACCGAAGTTGGTTGCGTACAGCCCCTTCTTGATGCTGGCGACAATTTCTTCGGGCTGCTTGTCGCCGCCCAGCATGTAGGTGTTGGTCATGCGCGGCATCGGCACGTGCGCATAACTTTCGCGGCGGCCGTTGCCAGTGGGCTTGACGCCCGACAGGCGCGCATTGAGCGAGTCCTGGATATAGCCTTTGAGGATGCCGTCTTCGATCAGCACATTGCGCTGGCTGGCATGGCCCTCGTCGTCAACATTGAGCGAGCCGCGGCGGTCGGCAATCGTGCCGTCGTCCAGCACGGTCACACCCTTGGCCGCCACCCGTTCGCCGATGCGCCCGGCAAAGGCGCTGGAACCCTTGCGGTTGAAGTCGCCTTCCAGACCGTGGCCGATGGCCTCGTGCAGCAGAATGCCGGGCCAACCGGGGCCCAGCACCACGGTCATCTCGCCAGCCGGCGCTGGGCGCGCTTCGAGGTTGGACAGGGCCGCCTTGACCGCATCATCGACATATTCATTGATCTGCGCTTCGTCGAAGTAAGCCAGGCCGAAACGCCCGCCGCCGCCGCCCGAGCCCATCTCGCGGCGGCTCACGCCACCAACTTTTTTCTCGGCAATCACGGTGACCGACAGGCGCACCAGCGGCCGCACATCGGCGGCCAGCGTGCCGTCGGCGCGCGCCACCATCACCACGTCGTATTCACTGGCGAGGCCTGCCATCACCTGCACGATGCGCGGGTCTTTGGCCTTGGCCAGTTTTTCCACACGCTCGAGCAACTGCACTTTGGCGGTGCTGCCCAGCGTGGCAATCGGGTCCATGTCCTTGTACAAAGCGCGGCCCGGCGCCACTTTGCGCGAGGGCACCTTGATACGGCCAGCGCGGGTGGCGGCCGAAATCGTGCGCACGGTGCGCGCTGCGTCAAGCAGCGAGGCTTCGGAGATGTCGTCGGAATAGGCAAACGCGGTTTTTTCACCGCTGACCGCGCGCACGCCGACGCCCTGGTCGATGCTGAAGGAGCCGGTCTTGACAATGCCCTCTTCCAGGCTCCAGCCTTCGCTTCGGGTGTACTGGAAGTACAGGTCGGCGTCGTCCACGCCCCATGAGGTGACTTCACCGAGCGCCCGCGCCAGGTGCGCCTCGGTCAGCCCGAACGGCGCCAGCAACAGTTTCTGCGCAATCTCCAGCCGCTGCGAGGTGGCGTCGGCACTGGGCCGGGCGCTGGAGGCGGGGGCCGGACGGCGGGCAGAAGACGGCGAGGCTTTGAGTGAGGTCATGCGGTCATTGTAGGCAGTCTGTCCCCGCCTGCCCCCTGCGGGGCTTTCCCTCGCGGGCGCCGCGCCGCGTGGGAAACGCTGAATAAGTCCCGGCTGATCGCGCGCCGCAGGGGGCTTGTTCAGCGCTTCCCTAGCTCAGGTCGCTGGTGCTGGCGCCCGGTCCGTTGGTCTTGCATGACGCGATGCCGCCATCGCGGGCAGCGGCGCTGGCGTACATCTGGCTCTGGCCGATCACCTGGTTGTTGCCGGCGCGCAGCGTGAAATAGGGCGAGCCGTCCTTGCCGTCCAGTCGCACATACCTGGCGTCGTCTGCCGCATTTTTCTTCACTGATTCGATACCGGCGAGGGCGCCGGCTTTGGCGTCGTACATCTCGCTGGACAGAATGGTCTGCCCGTTGGCAGCCAGCAGCGAAAAGAAGTACTGGTTGTTTTTGGACTTCTTGAGTTCGAATTTTCCGGCCATGGTGATGCTCCTTCAGGTAAATGCAGGGTTGAACCAACGGGACTCCCCGCTTGTACCCTGCTACCGGCCTGCGCGCAACCGCGATCCGGTGACACCGTGCAACAAGCGGCCGTTACCGGCCCTGCAGGTACTTGAATATCGCCGCGTCATCGAGCTCTGCCAGCCCGGCCCGGTGCGCCTCGGCAAACACTTGGCTGGCACGCGCGCCCAGCGGCCCTTCAAAGCCGGCGGCTGTTGCGGCCTCCAGCGCCAGCCGGGTGTCTTTTTCAAGCAGCGTCACATGTGCACGCGGAGCGTAGTCGCCGGCAATCGCGCGGCGCAGGCGGTCCGAGCCGATCCAGCTCTGGCCGCTCGATTGTTCAATCACGTCGAGCGTGCGCGCGGCGTCCAGCCCCAGCCGCTCCGCCAGCGCCAGCACCTCGGCGGCACCGACCAGGTTGATGCCGGCCAGCAGGTTGTTGACCAGCTTGGTGCGGGCGCCATCACCGGGCCGGTCGCTGATGCGGAACACCTTGGCCGAGAGGGCCTGCAGCAATGCGGCCTGCGCCTCGTACACCGGCGGCGCGCAGGCCACCATCAAACTCATGGAGCCGTCGCGCGCCCGCGCCGGACCGCCCGACATCGGCGCGTCCACAGTGAACACCCCGATGGCGGCCAAGCGGTTGGCAAAAGTCTCGACCTCCTGCGGCGCGATCGTCGGGCACAGCAGCACGGTATGCCCCGGCTGCAGCATGCGGGCCAGTCCGTGGTCGCCGAACAGCACCTCATCCGTCTGCGCGGCGTCCACCACACAGACGATAAATGCTACGGAATCGATAGCTGCCTGGTCAGGTGTGGCAAGGGCTAGAGCCCCTTTTTCCTTAAGAGCTGTAACTTTGAAGGGGTCGATGTCGCAGACCTGGACGGTCCAGCCTTGCGCCAGCAGGTTGGCCGCCATGGCGCCGCCCATGTTGCCGGCGCCGATGATGGCAACCGTTCTGGAGGAGAGGGCCATGCTAGCTTTGCACCAGCCGCTTGGCCTTTGAAATCGACATCAATATCCCGACCGCCAGTCCCAGCGTGACCATGGCGGTGCCGCCGTAGCTGATGAAGGGCAGGGGCACGCCGACCACGGGCAGGATGCCGCTGACCATGCCCATGTTGACGAACGCATAGGTGAAAAAAATCATGGTCACGGCCCCCGCAAGCAGGCGCGAAAACAGCGTGGACGCTTCCAGCGCAATGACCAGCCCGCGGAAGATCAGAAAGATGAAGGCAGCGATCAAAGCCAGGTTGCCGAGCAAGCCGAACTCCTCGGAATAGGCCGCAAAGATGAAGTCGGTGGTGCGCTCGGGGATGAACTCAAGATGGGTCTGCGTGCCCTGCATGAAACCCTTGCCCATCAGCCCGCCGGAGCCAATGGCAATCATGCCCTGGATGATATGAAACCCTTTGCCCAGCGGGTCGCGCGTCGGGTCCAACAGGGTGCAAATGCGCTGCTGCTGGTAGTCGTGCAACACCGCCCAGCGCACGCCCTTCGCGCAAAGTTCCGGCTCGAACCAGACCAGCAACCCGATACCCAGCGAGGCCAGCAGCACGGGCGGCAAGATCAGCTTCCAGCTCAGGCCGGCAAAAAAGATCACTGCCAGGCCGGCGGCCAGCACCAGCAGCGAGGTGCCCAGGTCCGGCTGCTTCATGATCAGGCCAACCGGCACCAGCAACAACAAGCCTGCCACGATGAAGTCGAGCGGGCGCAACTGGCCTTCGCGTTTCTGGAACCACCAGG
>JAZKGR010000222.1:0-4078 GCA_040385775.1 Pseudomonadota bacterium | reverse complement strand
GCGGCGACGCAGCAGGACCCGCTGGCGCTGCGCCGCAAGCTGATGGCCAGTCACCCCAAACACCTGGCGGTGCTGAACGCGGTGGCAGAACGCGTGCGCTGGGACGTGCCGCCGCCCGATGTGCGCGGCCAGAAGGTTTACCGCGGCCTGGCGCAGACCATGGGTTTTGGCAGTTATGTGGCGGCCTGCGCTGAAGTCTCGGTGGACAAGGAGGGCGCGCTGAAAATCCACCGCATCGTCGCCGCCACCGACCCCGGTTATGCGGTGAACCCGCAGCAGATCGAGGCCCAGGTCGAGGGCTCCTTCGCCTACGGCCTGTCGGCGGCGCTGTTTGGCGAATGCACGCAAAAGGATGGCCGCATGGAGCAGGATAACTTCAGCACCTACCCGGTGGTGCAGATGCAGCACATGCCGGCCGTCGAAACCATCATCGTTGCATCAGGCGGCTTCTGGGGCGGCGTTGGCGAGCCGACGATTGCGGTGGCCGCGCCGGCCGTGCTCAATGCAGTTTTCGCGGCAACCGGCAAACGCATCCGCGAACTGCCGCTGAAAAACCACAGCCTCAAGGCATGACCGGACGGGCAGGCGCGTCGACACTGGCGCTGGCGCTTGTGATGCTGCTGCCCGCCGTGTCCGCCGCCCAGCAAGGCGCCGGCCTGCGGGCTTTCCGCATTGCAGGCGACGCCATCCCCGACTCATTGACCGGCGTGCCCGGCGACGCTGCCCGCGGCCGCGCGATAGTCGCCAGCCGGCAGACCGGCCTGTGCCTGCTGTGCCATGCCGGGCCGATTCCCGAAGAGCGTTTCCAGGGCAACCTGGCGCCCGATCTGGCCGGTAGCGGCGCGCGCTGGAGCGAGGGTCAACTGCGACTGCGCATCGTTGATGCGCGGCGGCTCAATCCGCAGACCCTCATGCCTGCCTACTACCAGGCCGACGGCCTCGATCGCGTGGGCGCCGCCTGGCAAGGCCAGCCGGTACTGGCGGCTCAGCAGATCGAAGATGTGGTGGCCTTTCTGCGCACCCTGCGTGATTAAGCACAACCATGCGCCGTGTACCCCTCTACCCTGTCACAAAGACGACCTTGACCCGGCGCCGGGTGGTTGGTGGCGCAGCGGCGCTGGGCGCCTGGGTGCGCATGGGCCCCGCCGCTGCTGCTGCTGCTGATGAACTAGCCGCAGCGGTGGCCGGCTACACCGGGGGCGCACCGGTGCAGCGCGGCAGGGTCAAGCTGGACATTGCCGAGCTGGTCGACAACGGCAACGTCGTGCCGCTGACCGTGACGGTGGACAGCCCGATGACGGCCGGCGAGCATGTCAGGGCGATTGCCATCTTCAACGAGAAGAACCCGCAGCGCGAAGTCGCGAAGTTCACGCTGGGCCCGCGCGCCGGCAAAGCCAGTGTCAGCACACGCATGCGCCTGGCGACCTCGCAGCAACTGGTGGCTGTGGCGCAACTGAGTGATGGCAGCTTCTGGTCGCACACGGTCAATGTGATCGTCACACTCGCCGCTTGCATCGAAGGCGACACCTGATGGCACGCACCCTCATCAACGCACCATCCACCGCCAGACGCGGCGAGGTGATAGAAGTACGCACCACCATCGCCCATCCGATGGAAACCGGCTTCAGGCCTGGCTCGGACGGCAAGACCCTGCCGCGCGACATCATCCGGCGTGTGAGCTGCCGTTACAACGGCGAACTGGTGTTCAGCGCCGAGCTGTTTTCCGCGATCGCGGCCAACCCCTATTTGGCTTTTCACACCGTGGCCACCGAAAGCGGCACGCTGGTACTGAGCTGGGAAGGCGACAAGGGGTTTTCGCACACAGAGACCATCACCCTCCGCGTCACCGGATGAAAATACCGGGACGCGCCCTGCTGCTTGCGCTGGCCGTCCTGGCAACAGGTTCAGGTGCTTCTGCGCAAACCCCGGCCGGCGGCGACTCGCGCCGCTCGGGCTTTGAGTTCATGGGCCCCTCGACCCAGGCCATGCAGAAGGACGACACCCTCAACCCCGCCATGTTGTGGGTCAAGGACGGCGAAAGCCTGTGGGCTCAGCCCGCCGGCCAGAGCGGAAAGGCCTGCGTGGCCTGCCATGCGGAAGCAAGCAGCAGCATGCGCGGCGTCGCGGCGCGATACCCGGCTTTTGACGAGCGGCTGTCCCGGCCCCTCACACTTGGCCAGCGCATCAACCAATGCCGCCAGCACCACCAGCAAGCTGCAACCTTGCGTGCTGAAAGCCAGCAGTTGCTGAGCCTGGAGGCCTATGTGGCGCTGCAGTCGCGCGACCTGCCGCTGGCGCCGCCGGCCGATGCGCGGCTGGCCCCTTTCCGCAAGCAGGGCGAGCAACGCTTTTTGCAGCGCATGGGCCAGCTCAATCTTTCGTGCGCGCAATGCCACGATCAGAACGCGGGTGGCCGCCTGGGTGGCAACCTGATTCCGCAGGCTCATCCAACGGGCTATCCGGTCTACCGGCTCGAATGGCAGGCGCTGGGTTCGCTGCAAAGGCGCGTGCGCGGCTGCATGAGCGGGGTGCGCGCCGAACCATATGCCTACGACGCACAGGAGCTGGTGGAGCTGGAGCTTTACCTCACTGCGCGAGCCCGTGGCATGGCAATGGAAACGCCTGGCGTCAGGCCCTGACCCTGAATCCGGACTTCTTGCTTCACTGACTGCCAGCGACCGGCGATAGCGTCCCGCCAGTCCGCACGCGTTCTCGCTCTTCGCCCACCGAGGTGATGACGGTGCGGGCCGATCCCCCTGCTGGGACGTCGACACAAAGCATTCCTGGCGCAAAAGCGCGCATGCACGACCAGCCTGTTGGCACACAAGTTGCTCAAGGGTAGGCGTCTCTCAGCACCCTCTCCGTTTTTAACCCTGTTGATGGCTGCTCGTTCAGCCCAGACTTTTAGGAGCAACCATGAAACGTCGTCACGTATTGGCCGCAGGTGTTTCCGCTTTGACCGTTCCAGCATGGGTGGGCGCCCAAAGCGCCTGGCCCACACGCGGGCCGGTCCGACTGGTCGCGCAATTTCCACCCGGTGGCCTGGTGGACACGGTGTCGCGTCTGATGGCGCCCCATCTGTCGCAGGCGCTGGGCCAGACTGTGGTGGTTGAAAACCGCGCCGGTGCGGGCGGCCTGATCGGCACGGACTACGTTTCCAAGCAGCCTGCCGACGGCTACACCCTGCTGGTCAGCCATGCATCGGTGCACGTGTATGCAACGGCCACCCGCAAGGTCATGCCTTTTGACCCGGTGAACGATTTTTCCCACATGGGCATGCTGGTTGAAGCGCCGATGGTGCTGCTGGTGCGTGCGCAGTCTCCTTTCCAGACGCTGGAGCAATACCTGACGGCCGCCAAAACCAGGCCTGTTCGTTATGGTTCATCGGGTATAGGCTCTGCCAACCATCTGTTTGGGGAAATGCTCAAGATCGAGGGCAAGGCCCCCCAGCACGATCACATTCCCTATCAGGGCAGTGCTCCCGCCATGCAGGACATGCTGGGCGGGCAGATCGACAGCTTGCTGGACCCAATCACCACCAATGTCGCCCAGCTGAAAGCCGGGTCGCTGCGCGCGCTGGCTGTGTCCACGCCCAACCGCCTGCCAGCACTTCCCAACATTCCGACCTTTGCCGAACTCGGCTTTCCCAAGTTGACGGGTTCGCAGTGGCTGGGGCTGTCCGCACCCAAGGGCCTGCCGGCGCCCGTTCTGGCCCGACTGACGGCGCTGATTCCGGAGATCCTGGCCAAACCAGACATCGTGGCAAGGCTGGAAGACATCCAGACATTGCCCCGCAAAAATGCCGTGGTCGGCTCCGAGTTCGTGCAATTGATCAATGGGCAAATCGACACGTGGCGCAGCGTGGCCAAGCTGGCCAACGTCGAGGTGATAACATAATTTTCCCGACAAACCACAACCGCAGGAGAACCCTGATTGAACACGACGCACAGCTTTTCCAATGAAACGGCAAGCGCTGCCGACGTGGTCAACGAGTTCCTTCGGCTGATCATGCTGCCCGACCCGGTGGCCGCCAGCCGGTTTACGGCACCCGGCATGAAGATTCTTTTCACCGGCGGGC
>JAZKGR010000221.1:0-7856 GCA_040385775.1 Pseudomonadota bacterium | reverse complement strand
TGATGGTGGGCCGAAAAGGCAATTTCATGTCAGTAGGACCGGCCACAGATCGGCGGGTGGGGGGATCTGGAACATCATGCTTGCGGAGGTCTGTACCCGGAAGATACACCCTTGGCCTGGACACACAGGCTGCAGCGCGGCGGACAGGCCGCTCATGGCCGGCCCGGCTCCGGCGGCAAACCCGCATCCAGCGCCGCCACCAGCTCACCCAGCGAGCTTTCGAGCTCTGCCAGCAAGGACTCCAGGCTGGGGCGCGAATGCCCCTCATGAATGGCCTGCTCCAGCGCCTGCGCGTCGGCCGGTACCCGCGTGGCCCCGATCTGCGCCGAGACCCCGCGCAGGGAGTGGCTCAGCAGCTCTGCTGTTTTCAGATCGCCCGCGTCCAGCGCCTGCCGGAGCTGCGCCGGCGTGTCCCGGCGCCCGTCGCGGTAGCGGCCCAGCATCGACAGATAAAGCGGCTTCATGCCCATGGCGCGCCGCAAGCCCAGAGGCAGATCCAGTCCGGCGAGCGACGCCGGCCACGCGGGGTCTGCCGCGCCGGCTGCAGCATCCATCACCGGGGCGGGACTTGCGGCGGATGACGCGGGTGCGGGTGCATCCTGCGACTCCAGCGCTTCAAGCATCTGGCGCAAGGAGGCCGCAGTCTCCGCACGGTCAGCCTCGCTCACGCGGCCCAGGTCGATATCCACCCGCAAGCCGGGCCGGTCACAGTGGATGGCCAAACCACTGCGGGACGATCCTCCATTCGTATGCACCGCATAGACGGGAATGGGTTCTGCAAACCCCTTGGCCATCACCGGGTCCCGTGCATCCGCGCCGATGTCACCTTGCACCAGCGCATGGGTTTCGCTGGAAATCAGGATTTCACCGGGTTCGGCGGCCTGCTCCAGCCGTGCGGCCAGATTGACCTCGCGGCCGATGATGGTGTACTCCATGCGGAGTTCGCTGCCGAAGTTGCCGACGTCGCAAAACCCCGAGTTGATGCCGATGCGTATTTCGAAGGTTTTGTTGATGCCCATGCCGCGCCAGCGCCGGCGCAGTACATCCATGCGTTTTTGCATCGCGATTGCCATCCTGACGCACTGCAGCGCGTCCTCGCGCACGCCGAGCGACTGCGGGTCGCCAAAAAAAATCACGATGGCATCGCCGATGAATTTATCCAGCGTTGCACCATACTCAGCCGCAATCGCCGACATCTCGGAAAAATAGCTGTTCAGCAGCAAGGTCACTTCTTCGGGCTGCCATTTCGCGGTAGACGCGGTGAAGTTCTTGATGTCCGAGAAAAACACCGTCAGCTTCTTGCGCTGCGTGCGGATCTCGGCCTGACGCGAGCCTTCGAAAAGTGACTGGTAGACCTGTGGCGCCAGGTAGCGTGAAAGCTGCTGCGCCAGGTCCCTGAGCCGCCGCGCGTAAGCACTGCGCTCCAGATGAAGTTTCAACCTCGCAAGCAGCACGGGCGGGCTGATGGGCTTGGTCACGTAGTCGGTGGCGCCAAGGTTCAGCCCCCGGTGTTCCTCGTCAACACTGCCGAGGGCCGTCAGAAAAATGACCGGGATGTCGGCGGTGCGCGGATCGCGGCCCAGCCGCTGGAGCACCTCATAACCATCCATGTCCGGCATCATCACGTCCAGCAGGATGATGTCGGGCAACTGCCCGGCCACGGCAAGCGCCAGACCGGCATCACCCGAAGCCGCCAGCAGCACGTCATAACTGTCGCTCAGCAGCGCTTCCAGCAGGTAGCGGATATCCTCGCTGTCCTCGATCACCAGGATGCGCGAGCGGGCTGCCATGGCGGTGCCGGCCAGTCCCGGCCCGCGCATGCCCATCCCGCCTGCTGTCGCCACCATCTGCCACTTCCTTTCAAAAAGCAAGCCGGGCTGCGGCTTCGCCCTTTTTCTGCGCCCGTCGCCCTACTTCAGGAGCGCCGCGCGCATGGCGTCAATCGACGCCTTGTAGTCCGGCTTGCCGAAAATTGCGCTGCCCGCCACAAAGGTGTCGGCGCCCGCCGATGCCACGCGCGCAATGTTGTCCGCCTTGATGCCGCCGTCGACCTCCAGCCGGATATCTTTGCCGGAGGCGTCGATACGCTTCCTGGCCTGCTCGATCTTGCGCAGCGCCGAGTCGATAAAGCCTTGCCCGCCGAAGCCCGGGTTGACACTCATGATGAGGATCAGGTCGATGTCGTCGATCAGCCAGTCCAGCACATCCAGCGGCGCTGCCGGGTTGAACACCAGCCCGGCCTTGCAACCTTTGGCCTTGATCGCCTGCACGCTGCGGTGCACATGGCCGGAGGCATCGGGGTGAAAGCTGATCAGGTCGGCGCCGGCGTCTGCAAAGGCGGCGGCCAGCGCATCGACCGGCTGCACCATCAGGTGGACGTCGATCGGCACGGCGCTGCCATCGGCTTTTCTGGCATGCGGCTTGAGGGCGCTGCAAATCATCGGCCCGAAGGTCAGGTTGGGCACATAGTGGTTGTCCATCACGTCGAAATGGATCCAGTCCGCGCCGGCGGCAATCACGGTCTGGAGTTCTTCACCCAGCCGCGCAAAATCGGCCGACAAAATGGAGGGGGCAATCCGGTACACCGGTGGCTTGGTTTGGCTCATGGCAGGATTGTCGCACCCTGGCCCAAGCCCATCAATCAGGCCGCATGGAGGCCGGTTAACATGGTCACCATTCCTTTTCATGCCATGCCGAAATACCAATTCTCCTGCGATGTCCTGCCGCAATACCTGCCCGAGCAGTCGGCACCTGAAGACGAGGTGTATGGCTTTGCCTACACCGTCACCATCACCAACACCGGCGAGGTCGCGGCGCAGCTGATTTCGCGCCACTGGGTCATCAGCGACGCGCGCGGCCACAGCGAGGAGGTCAAGGGCCTGGGCGTGGTCGGCCACCAGCCGCTGCTCAAGCCTGGCGAGTCTTTTCAGTACAGCAGCGGCTCCCGCCTGCGTACACCGACAGGCACCATGCACGGCAGCTATTTTTTTGTCGCCGAGGACGGCGAGCGTTTTGAAGCGGCGATCCCGATGTTTGTACTCGACGCAAGCCAGGCTGCAGGCCCCGATGGAGCCGGTGGCAGCCGCGTGCTGCACTGAGCCCGGGAAGCGGCATGCACAACCTGGCCCAATTGCTGGAGCTGCTGGAGCCCAAGGCCGGGCTGGCAGACCGCCATCTCTGGCTGATTGATCTGCTGGACTGGATCAGGGGCAAGGACAACAATCCTCAGGCGGCGGTCGCGCGCTTGCGGCTTTTTCTGGATGCCGCGCAGGCTCGGCCGGAGTTCCGGGCCAGGCTGCATCACTGGTGGCGCACGCTGGTTGGCACGGTCGATGCCACCCCGCTGTTTGCCGATTTCGGTTTTGCGCCACGCGCGGCCTTCCTGAGCGAGCTCGGCGAGCGGCTGCGCTACAAACTTTTGCCCGGCACGCCAGAAACCACCCATGCCACCGAATTGTTCATGCTGCTGTTTCCAACGCCGTTTGATGCCCGCTGGCTCAAGCTGATTGACGAGACCACGCTGGCCCGCCTGGGCACCTTGCTCAACACCGCCGTGCCCGGTGACGACGCCGACGATGCGGAGACAGGGTCGCCCCCCGCCGGCACCCTGATGCAGGACTGGCAGGATGTGCTGCTGGAAGCGCTGACCTATTGCACCAGCCAGGTGGCGGCCACCGGTTTTGCCCCCGAGCTGCGCTTGCGCATGAGTGCGCAGGCGCTGCAGGTCCGGCCTTTTCACGGCCTGGCGTCTGATCTGGAGGCCTTGCGCACGGCCCTGCTGGCGCACGGCCGGGACAGCGGCGCGCTGCACCTGGCACTGGACCAGTTCAAAAGCCGGCTCGAGGCCTGCCGCAGCGCGACCTCGTCGATCTATGCGCACCTTGACGAACACGGCATTTCGGTCGGCCTGGTGTTTCGCCTGCGCCAGTTGCGCGAACGCATCCTGCGCATCCGCGAACTGCTCGATTGTCTGCTGTCCGACAAGCCGGCCGGCAGCGCGATGCAACTGCTGGCGCGCCTGGTGCTGCTGGCCGAGGAACGGCGCAGCATACGCGCGCTGATTGCCACCAACTCCACCTTGCTGGCGGCCAAGGTGGCCGAGCGTGGCGCAGAAACCGGTGAGCACTACATCACCCGCGACCGCGCCGCGTACATGCAAATGCTGGGCAAGGCGGCCGGCGGCGGCGCACTGACGGCGGGCACCACCCTGCTCAAATTCATGATCGTCGGGCTGGCGCTGTCGGCGTTCTGGAGCGGCTTTCTGGCCAGCGTGATGTACGCCGCCAGTTTTGTGCTGATCCAGTTGCTGCATTTCACGCTGGCCACCAAGCAGCCAGCCATGACGGCGCCGGCCATGGCCGCCAAACTCAAGGACCTGCGCTCGGGCGAAGCGGTCAGCGAGTTTGTCGATGAGGTCACGCATCTGGTGCGCTCGCAGGTTGCGGCGGTGCTCGGCAACGTGCTGATGGTGGTGCCGGTGGTGCTGCTGATCAGCGCCGCCATCCAGTTCGGCCTGGGCCACCCGATGATCGATGCGAAGGAAGCTGCGCATGTGCTGCAGACGCTGAGCCTGCTCGGCCCCACGCTGCTGTGGGCGGCATTCACCGGTGCCGTGCTGTTTGCCGCCAGCATCATCGGCGGCTGGGTGGAGAACTGGTTTGTGCTGTACCGCCTGGCCTCAGCGATGCGCTACAACCCGCGCATCACCCGCGCGCTGGGGACAGGCCGCGCGCGACGCTGGGCCGGCTTCATGCGCGACAACATCTCGGGCTTTACCTCCAACATCGCACTGGGTTTCATGCTTGGCCTGATTCCGCCGATGACCGGTTTTTTCGGGCTGGAGCTTGAAGTGCGCCACGTCACGCTGTCGGCCGGGCAACTGGCCGCGGCCGCAGCCGCGCTCGGCTGGGATGTGCTGCGCCAACCGGCGCTGTGGTGGTGTGTCGCCGCCATTCCGCTGATAGGCGCACTCAACCTCGGCGTAAGTTTTTACCTGGCTTTCCGGCTGGCACTGCAGGCCCACAACGTCAGCGGTGTGGACCGCGCCCGCATCCGCGCGGCGATCTGGGCGCGCTGGCGAACCCACCCCAAAAGCTTTTTTATTCCGGGCTGAGGTCCGGCAGCCCGTCAAGCCCCTGCCCCCGAATCCACGGGCTTGTCCTACAAGCCGTTCGTGAGGGTTGTTGTAAATTTGAGTAAACCCATTCCATCGGGTTCTTGCGTCGCATCGTCGGCCTGTCGCATCGCGCACTCCGCACCCGCTTTCGGCGACGGATTTGCTTTCACCCCATCAATCATCAGCGGAGGCACCCACCCATGAACGAAGTCATGGCCATCTGGGCCGAATGGATCAAGCCCTCAGCAGGCCTGCCCACCGTCCAGTGGTCCATCCTGCTTGCCCTGGCGGCCCTGACCGGTCACCTGGTGCAGCGATTCGCCGGCATCCCGAAGGTCGTCGGTTATTCGGTGGTGGGCGGCTTCGCCGGCCTGGCCGGATTCACCGGCGCGGTGTGGCCCTTGCAGGGCACCGGGCTGTTCCTGCTTGAACTCGGCGTGGCAGTCGTGCTGTTTGAAGCAGGGGGCCGCATCCCCCTGCGCTGGTTCCGCCACAACCCGATGGTGCTGGTCCAAAGCCTGGCTGAATCGACCCTGACCTTTTTTATGGTTTATTGGTCGCTGACTTTTATCGGCATGCGCGAGGTGGTCGCCGAGCCGCTGGCCCTGCTGGCGATGGCCGCGTCGCCGGCCGTGCTGTCGCGCGTGGTCATGGACACCCGGGCCTCGGGCCCGGTGACCGAGCGGGCCATGGTGCTGTCGACCCTGAGCACGCTGTACGCGCTGACGCTTTGCAGCGCCAGGGCCGGCATGATGGGCCGCGGCGAGCAAAGCCTGGCCGACACCTTGTACCCGGTGGCCGTGGTGCTCGGCCTGTCGGTGGCGGTGGGTGCCGGCCTGGCGCTGGCGCTGCGTTCGGCGCTACGTGTGATGAGCCCGACCAGCGAGAACACCGCCATCTTGCTGCTGGCCCTGATTGCCGCCGGCGCCGCACTGGCCGCGCATTTTGGCGGCTCGGCACCGCTGGCCGCGTTGCTGGGCGGCATGCTGCTCAAGCAGCTCAATCCGCGTCCGTGGTCCTGGCCGCGCCAAATGGGCACGGCCTCGGCCATGCTGACCATGCTGATGTTTGTGCTGGTGTCCGTGGTGGCCGCGCAGGCCGACTGGAGCGGGCCGGTCG
This sequence comes from Pseudomonadota bacterium, assembly GCA_040385775.1. Classification (GTDB taxonomy): domain Bacteria; phylum Pseudomonadota; class Gammaproteobacteria; order Burkholderiales; family Burkholderiaceae_C; genus Polaromonas. Next base: position 1,621 of record JAZKGR010000221.1, on the reverse strand, counting down.
CCGGCATGGTGCTGGCGCTGGTGGCAGCCAGGGCGCTGGCCAAAATCATGGGCGTGGCACTCGGCAATGTGGGCAGCGGCGCAAGCTGGAGGCAAGCCCTGTGGGTCGGCTGCGCGATGTCGCCGATGTCGTCGGTCGCGCTGCTGCTGGTGTCGCAATTTGTGGCCGCGTCCGCCTCGCTCGGTCCGCGCATTGCCAGCATCGCGCTGCCGGCGATTTTGCTGATGGAGGTGCTGGGCGCCATTTTGGCCACCTTTGCGATCTACCGCGCCGGTGAAAGCTCCAAGCCGTGGGCCCCCCGACCGTTCAACACCTCATCCGCAGGAGACCTCCGTGACTAAACACACTGCGGCGCCGCTGGCGCCAGCCGGGCTGGAGCCTTTTCAGAAGTCAGCAGCGTTGTCGCTGGGCGTCGAGCTTGAACTGCAACTCGTCAACACCCACGACTACGACCTGGCACCTTATGCCGAAGACATGCTGCGCCTGATGGACAAGGTGCCCCTGCCCGGCAGCGTGGTGCCCGAGATGACGTCCAGCATGATCGAAGTTTCCACCGGGGTCTGCCAGTCCTCGTCGGAAGTGCTGGGCCAACTCACGCAAATCCGCGATGCGCTGGTCAAAAGCGCCGACAAGCTCAACATCGCCGTGGTCGGCGGCGGCACCCACCCCTTCCAGCAGTGGCATGAGCGCCGCATTTACGACAAGCCACGCTTTCGCGAGCTGTCCGAGCTCTACGGCTACCTGTCCAAGCAGTTCACGATTTTTGGCCAGCATGTGCATGTGGGCTGCCCCGACGCCGACACCGCGCTGCTGACCCTGCACCGCATGTCGCGCTACATCCCGCATTTCATCGCGCTGTCGGCCTCCAGCCCCTATGTACAAGGGCAGGACACGGCCTTTGACTCGGCACGGCTGAACTCGGTGTTTGCCTTTCCGCTGTCGGGCCGCGCGCCACTGGCGCTGACCTGGGACGAATTCACGGTCTACTTCGAGAAGATGACGCGCACCGGCGTGGTCAGGAGCATGAAGGACTTTTACTGGGACATCCGGCCCAAGCCGGAGTTTGGCACCATCGAGATTCGCGTGTTCGACACACCGCTGACGGTGGGCCGCGCCGCAGCGCTGTCGGGTTATGTGCAATCGCTGGCCTCCTGGTTCATGAACGACCAGCCCTTCATGCCGAAAGAGGACGACTACCTGGTCTACACCTACAACCGCTTCCAGGCCTGCCGCTTCGGGCTGGAGGCGGTTTACGTGGACCCGGCCACCGGCGAACACATGGCGCTGCGCGACCACATCCTGATGACCATGGACAAACTCGGCCCGCATGCCGGACCGCTGGGCGCCAGCAGCGGCATCCACCTTCTGCGCAGCAGCGTCGAGTTGTCGAACAACGACGCGCGCTGGTTGCGGGAGTTGCAGGGCAAGGAAAAACTGCTGGCCGAAGTGATTCGGCAAGCGGCGCTGAAATTTCGGGGATTGCCGGTTTAGGCAGCGTCGTTGCGAATCACTCGGCATCACGCTGCGCCTGTGGTCCGCTCTGGACAGTAGGAGCGACTCCCCACTCCCACCCCTAGCCCCTCCCTCGCCCCGCTGGGCGATGGAGGGGGACCTCATTTGG
>JAZKGR010000220.1:0-24447 GCA_040385775.1 Pseudomonadota bacterium | reverse complement strand
ATCGCGAGCCCTGATCCGCTTTTGTCTGCGCTCCTCGGCCCAGCCCGACGGGTGGTGAGAAAAGGCAATGCGGGAACGAAGTCCGGAGTCCTTGAAGCGCAAAGCGCTTCAAGGACGGGAATCCCAACAGACGGCCATGTGTGCACGCGAGCGCAGCGCACGCGGCCAAATGAGGCTCCCTTCTCTCGCCCAGCGGGGCGAGGGAAGGGCGGGGGGTTGGGAGTGGGGAGTTGGAACTACTGTCTCAGGCGAACCGGGGACGCAGCGTGATGCCAGCGATGCCAATGCTGCGGCTTGATCCATGCGCCGCTGATCAGCCCAGATTCAGCGGCACAAAAATCTTGTTGTCCCCGCGCAGGATCAGCAACGCCACCGACTTCCCGGACTTCGCCACCATGGACCGCACCTGCTCGATATTGCGCACCGGCGTGCCGTTGATGGACACCAGCACGTCGCCGGCTTGCACGCCAGCCTGTGCGGCAGGGCCGCTGGCTTGCTGCACCAGCAGGCCGCTGTCCACCCCGGCCTCCTGTTGTTCATCCGGCTGCAGCGGGCGCAGGGCCAGGCCCAGCTTGCCTTGGGCGGCGCTGGCTTTCGGGCCCTCGGCTTGCGCAACTTTCTGGTCGGCGCTGCCCAGTCTGGCTGTCAATTCCTTGCTCGCACCCTGGCGCCAGACCTCGAGTTTCAGGCTGTCGCCGGGCGCGGCCAGACCGATCACCGCCGGCAGGTCGCCCGAGGACACGATGGGCTGGCCGTTGGCCTTGCGGATCACGTCGCCCGACTGCAATCCTGCCTTGTCGGCCGGGCCGCCTTTTTCGACGCTGGAGACCAGCGCGCCTTCGGGTTTGTCGAGCTTGAAGGAGTCGGCAAAGGCCTGGTTCACCTCCTGCACCATCACGCCCAGGCGGGCATGCTCGACCTTGCCGGTAGCGACGATCTGGTTCTTGATGCGGCCCGCGACGTCGATGGGGATCGCAAACGACACACCCTGGTAACCGCCGCTGCGGCTGTAGATCTGCGAGTTGATGCCCACCACCTCGCCGCGCGCATTGAACAGCGGGCCACCCGAGTTGCCGGGGTTGATCGCCACGTCGGTCTGGATGAAGGGCACGCTGCTGTCGTCGGGCAGCGAGCGGCCCTTCGCACTGACCACGCCGGCGGTCACGGTGTTTTCAAAACCGAAGGGAGAACCGATGGCCAACACCCACTCGCCGACCTTCAGGTCGCTGGTTTTGCCGATGGTCACCACCGGCAGGTTGGCGGCTTCGATTTTGAGCACGGCGACATCGGTCTTGGGGTCGGCGCCCAGCACCTTGGCGCGGAACTCACGGCGGTCCGTCAGCTTGACGGTGACCTCCTTCGCGCCGCGCACCACATGCGCGTTGGTCAGGATGATGCCGTCGGCGCTGACGATAAAGCCCGAGCCCTGGCCGCGTGTCGGCGTGTCCTGCTGCGGGCCGCCGGGCCGCCCCTGGCCTTGCTGGAAGCGCTTGAAAAACTCAAAGAAGGGGTCGCCCGATGCGCCTTCGTCCTCGTCGCCCTGGGCCAGCGGGGAATCGTTGCTGACTTTGGTGCTGCCGGTCACGCTGATGTTGACCACGGCAGGACCGGACCGCTCGGTGATTTGCGAGAAGTCGGGCGGGGCGACCGGCTGGATGGGCGCTGCGGCGACGACGGCCGCCGGCGCTGCTGCCATCGCTGCCGGATGGACGCTGTTGAAAGCGCTGACACCGGCGCCGCCGATGGCGCCTGCGGCCAGCAGGGCGGCAACGAGCCGGGTGTTTTTGAGTGCTGCAGATGTCATGGTAAGTTTCCTTGGGTGGGGCACACCGCGGTGCCGACAGGAGAACTATGGGGAGGCAGGCTTAGGCGCAGCTTAAGCCGCGGCGGACAGTGCGATTGCCTGGTTTGCGATAAAAACAGGCTCTGGCCCCCGTTGGACGGGGCATGACAGCTATCAAATCAGTAGCAAACGGAGGCGCAAAACTCAGTCTGAAGATGGCTGCGTCGGGAAATTGACGCTGACACGCAGCCCGCCAAGCCGTTCGGACTGGCCGAGTTCCAGCGTCGCGCCATGGCGCGCGGCAATCACCTGGACAATCGCCAGGCCCAGGCCGCTGCCGGTCTCACTCGCCGATCCGCTGGCGCGGTAGAAGCGATCAAACACCCGCCCGCGCTCCTCTGGTGCAATGCCCGGTCCGCTGTCTTCCACCGTCAGCACCGGACCGCCCGGGGCGAGTTCCAGCGACACGTCGACGCGGCCTGCGGCAGGGGTGTACTTGACCGCGTTGTCCAGCAGGTTGCGCAGCAACACACGCAGCGCTTCGGACTCGCCCGCGACCTGCGCCACGGTGGCAGGACCTTCCGCAAAGCCCAGGTCGATCTGTTTGAGCCGCGCCTGCGGCAACACGTCGGCTATAGCCAGCCTCACGACCTCGCGCAAGTCAACCGGCGTGCCTCCAGGCGCCGAACCGGCTTCCTCGCGGGCCAGCACCAGCAGTTGCTCGACCAGCCGGATCCCGCGGTCTATGCCCTGGTTCAGGCGGGTGATGCCGGCTTCACGCTCTGACGGGGTTTCGTCGGTGCGGCTGTTGCCGCGCAGCGCCTGGGCCTGCAGCTTGAGCGCCGTCAGCGGCGAACGCAGTTCATGCGCCGCGTCGGCCACAAAGGTTTTCTGCGCGTCGAAAGCACTGCGCACCCGGCCAAACAGCAAATTCAGCTCGTCGACCAGCGGTCGCACCTCGTCGGGCAGGCCGGCGCCAGCCAGCGGCGAAAAATCGTCGGCCGCGCGCTGCGCAAGCTGGCGCCGCGCGCGCTCCACGGGTGCCAGCGAACGCCGGATCACCCACCAGACTGCCAGCATCAGCAGCGGTGTCAGCAGCGCGAAGGGAAGGACTGCGCGGGCCGCCAGCGCGCGGGCACGTGCGGTGCGCGCGTCCAGGTCCTGCGCAATCTGCACGGTCTGCAAAGCCGTCTGCATGGTGTACACCCGGTAGTGTTTGCCGTGGGCCTGCACATCGGAAAACCCCAGCACCGCGCGCGGCGGCAAGGCCGAACGCGTGGAGCGGAAAATCTGCGTGCCGTCCTGGCCCCAGATCTGCACATAGAGGTCAAAACCTGCCTCGTCCTCAATCTCGGGCATGGCGGCACCCAGCGGGATGCCGCCGCGCAGCGTGCGCGCCACCTGCCGCAAGTGGTCGTCGAACATGGCATCGGCCTGCTGCAGCGCGCTGCGGTAAGCGGTGGTCGCCTGCAGCACCGCGCCCAGCAAAATCGCGGCGAGGACGAACCAGAGCAGCCTGGCCTTCAGCGAATGCGTCCCCACAGCTGCCGGCGTACTCATTGTTTGGGCACCAGGTAACCGAGGCCGCGCACGGTCTGGATGATCTCGTTGCCGAGTTTTTTGCGCACGCCGTGGATGTAAACCTCGACCGCATTGCTGCTGACATCGTCCTTCCAGCTGAACAGTTTTTCTTCGAGCTGGACGCGCGACAAGACGGTGCCGGGGCGCGCCAGCAGGGGCTCGAGCACCGCCCATTCACGCGCCGACAGCGACACCGGCTGGCCGTTGAGGCGGGCTTCATGCGTGGCTGGGTTCAGGCTCACGCCCTTGTGCTCAAACGCCGGTTCGGCCCGGCCCGCGCTGCGGCGTATCAGTGCGCGTATACGCGCCAGCAGTTCGTCGGTGTCATAGGGTTTGACCACATAGTCGTCGGCGCCGGCGTCCAGGCCGGCGATGCGGTCGCCGACCGCGTCACGTGCGGTGGCGACCAGCACCGGCGTGGTGTTGCGCCGCGCGCGCAATTGCCGCAACACCTCCAGCCCGTCACGTTTGGGCAGGCCCAAATCCAGCAGCACCAGGTCGTAGTCTTCGCTGCGCAGGGCGGTGTCGGCCATGGCGCCGTCGCGCACCCAGTCCACGGCATAGTGCGCGCTTCGCAGCACATTGAGTACCGCCTCGCCGATCATGGCGTCGTCTTCGACCAGCAGTAAACGCATGGTGGTGTCCTTTGCAACTGCCCAGTCTACAAAGTACACCTTAGCCGGAGCTTAGGGCCTGGGCCCTACGCCAGCCGTGCCCGGTGCCGCGCGATCTGCGCCCGTACCTGCGCCGGCGCGGTGCCGCCCAGGGTGTTACGGGCGTTCAGCGAGCCGCGCAGGCTCAGCACGTCGTACACGTCTTTCTCGATCTTGGGGTTGAACTGCTGCAGCACGGCGAGGGGCAGCTCGGACAAATCGACCGCGTGTGAAATTGCCGCCTTGACGGCGTGGGCGACGGCTTCGTGCGCATCGCGAAAGGGCAGGCCCTTCTTGACCATGTAGTCGGCCAGGTCGGTCGCGGTGGCGTAACCCCTGAGCGCGGCGCGCTCCATGGCTTCGGGTTTGACGGTGATGCCGCCCACCATGTCGGCAAAAATCCGCAGCGTGTCTTTCAGCGTGTCCACCGTGTCGAACAGCGGCTCTTTGTCTTCCTGGTTGTCCTTGTTGTAGGCCAGCGGCTGGCCTTTCATCAGGGTGATCAGGCCCATCAGGTGGCCGACCACGCGGCCGGTCTTGCCGCGCGCCAGTTCCGGCACGTCGGGATTCTTCTTCTGCGGCATGATGGACGAGCCGGTGGTAAAGCGGTCGGCGATCTCGATGAAACCGAAGTTCTGGCTCATCCACAGGATCAGCTCCTCGCTCATGCGGCTGATGTGCACCATGGCCAGCGAGGCGGCAGCGGTGAACTCGATCGCGAAGTCGCGGTCGCTGACCGCGTCCAGGCTGTTCTGGCAGACCTGCGGCTGGCCTTTCTCATCAACCATGCCCAGGGTTTTGGCGACACGTTCGCGGTCCAGCGGGTAGCTGGTGCCGGCCAGCGCGGCGGCGCCCAGCGGCAGGCGGTTCACGCGTTTGCGCACGTCCTGCAGGCGCTCGGCATCACGCGCAAACATCTCGACATATGCCAGCATGTGGTGGCCGAAACTCACTGGCTGGGCCACCTGCAGATGCGTGAAGCCGGGCAGGATCACCTCGACGTTTTTGTCGGCGATATCGACCAGCGCCTTTTGCAGGTCGGCCAGCAGGCCGATGATCAGGTCGATTTCGCCGCGCAGCCACAGCCGCACATCGGTGGCGACCTGGTCGTTGCGGCTGCGGCCGGTATGCAGGCGCTTGCCGGCGTCGCCGACCAGCTGGGTCAGGCGCGCCTCGATGTTCAGGTGCACGTCTTCGAGGTCCAGCTTCCATTCAAAGGCACCGGATTCGATGTCTTTGCTGATCTGTGCCAGCCCCTGCTGGATGGCGGCATGGTCGGCAGCCCCCAGGATTTTTTGCGCAGCCAGCATCTCGGCATGCGCCAGCGATCCGGCAATGTCGGCCTGCCACAGGCGCTTGTCAAAAAACACGCTGGCGGTATAACGCTTGACCAGGTCGCTCATGGGTTCAGAGAACAGGGCGGACCAGGCTTCAGATTTTTTGTCGAGTTGACTCACGGGAGGCTTTCTTTGGGGGACCGTAGGGCGGCAGCGATGGCGTCTCGCGGTGACAACATTATTGGGGAAAGTACGGGTCTGACGCCGGTTTTATGCGGCTTGCCGGTGCAATACTCATGAACTGATTTTATCTGCGTACACGTCGGCCTGAAAAGCCGGCCTTCAAGCCGTATCCGATGTCTTCATCGCCCTCAACAGGAGCCTACCGGCCGCCCGCTTCATGAGCCTCAAGACCGACCTGTCCTCGTTTGGCGAGTCCACCATGCTGGGCGGCATCAGCCAGCCCGGCGACGAGCCTGTCCGCTTGTCGGCCCGCGTGATCGTGTTCGAGGCCTGCAATGTGGGTGTGGTGCTACGCGCTGTGCTGTTTACCGAGGCGGTGGTGGGCGTGGGCGCCATGTTCAGCGCTGGCCGCTTCGTAGACTGGTTGCTGCGCTTTTCGCTGCTGACCGGCGGTGTCTTGCCGGCCACGCTGGCCTGGCTGATTGTGGTCTGTCTGCTCAGGCGCCACCTCGCGCGCTTGGGCACACCTGCCCAGTGGGCGCTGGGCATTGCACTGGGTGCACTGGCGGGGCTGTACGGCTGCGGCCTGCTCGCCATGATGGGTTTGCTGCAGCCGGCGCCGTGGGCCGCCAGCGCTGCCGCCGGTGCCTTGCTGTCGTCGGTGCTGGTTGCCGGCCTGGTCTGGCGCGCCAAGGCCCGCACGCCGGCGGCCACTGCGGCGCGGCTGGCCGAGCTGCAGTCCCGCATCCGTCCGCATTTCCTGTTCAACACGCTCAACAGCGCGATCGCGCTGGTGCGCGCAGAACCGGCCAAGGCCGAGGCGGTACTGGAAGACCTCAGTGAGCTGTTTCGCCACGCGCTGGCCGACGCCACCGAGTCTGTCACGCTGGGGCAGGAGATTGAGCTGGCGCAGCGCTACCTGGCCATCGAGCAAATCCGTTTTGGTGAGCGCCTGCAGGTGCAGTGGAACCTGGACCCCGAAGCGGACCCCGCCAAACTGCCGCCGCTGCTGCTCCAGCCCCTGGTCGAAAACGCGGTGCGCCATGGGGTGGAGCCCAGCGCCGTTGGCGCGCAGGTGAAGATTTCGACGGTACGGCGCGGCAGCATGGTGGTGATCAAGGTCACCAACTCCACGCCGGCCGGCGTCGGCGAACGCGGCCACGGGCTGGCGCTGGCCAATGTGCGCGAGCGCCTGGCGCTTTTGCACGATGTGCAGGCCCAGTTCAAGACGGTGTTCCGGGATGGCATGTTTCAGGTGAGGCTGGAGATTCCCCTATGACCACAAACCTCAGGGCATTGATCGTGGACGACGAGTCCTTGGCGCGGTCGCGCCTGCGCACCTTGCTGGGCGATTGCACGGCCCCCGGCGCCAGTGTGGCGGCCGAGGCTGCGCACGCGGTGCAGGCCATGGAGGCGCTGCGCCGGGAGGTGTTCGACGTGGTGTTGCTCGACATCCGCATGCCCGGCGCCGATGGCATCACGCTGGCCCAGACCATTGCCCAACTGCCGCAGCCACCCGCCGTGGTATTCGTTACCGCGCATTCCGAACACGCGGTACAGGCTTTCGAGATCGAGGCTGTGGACTACCTGACCAAACCGGTTCGGCTTGAACGCTTGCAGCAGGCGCTACAAAAAGTAGAGCGCCTGATTCAGGCTGGCAAAGGGCCACGGGTCGATTTGACCGAAGAATGCCTGATCATCCAGGACCGTGGCCGGACTGAGCGGGTGCCGCTGGCCGAGGTGCTGTACCTGAAGGCCGAGCTCAAATACATCACTGTGCGGACCACCGCCAAAAGCTACATCCTCGACGGCAGCCTCAATGAGCTGGAAGAGCGTTATCCCCAGTTCATGCGCATCCACCGCAATGCGCTGGTGGCGCGGCGTGCCGTGCGTGCCCTCGAAAAACACTTCGACCCGGAAGAAGGTGAGGGTTGGGCGGTGCGGCTCAATGGCATCGACGAGTTGCTGGCGGTGTCGCGGCGCCAGCTCAGCGCAGTGCGTGAAGCCATCGCCGGTTGATGCCGTGCGCCGCGCTTGCTGGCGTTTCCGGGCTGCGGGTCAGCAGCCGGTAGCTTCCCGCGCAGGCGTCCTACACCGCCAGCTAGCGCCTTCTGGTGAAATAGGGTAACAACATCGCACGCATCCAGCCCACCGGGACCGATGAGGAGACACCACAGTGAATGACCAGCATCTGCCCGACGCTTCGCCTGCCGACGAGGAGGTCACCACCTTTCCGGAACCGGAGCGCCTGATGCTGCACATGCCGGTGGACATCCGTAGCATGTCGCTGATGGTGCTCGCGGGCCTCGGCCTGTTGTTCGTGCTGCACTGGGCCAAGGCGGTGTTTATCCCGGTCATGCTCAGTGTGCTGTTCAGCTACGCGTTCTCGCCGGTGGTCAACTGGCTGGAGATGAGGCGCGTGCCGCGCTGGCTGGGGTCGGCGGTGTTGTTGTTGTCGATTCTCGGCGCCATGGGCACCACCGCCTACGCGCTGAGCGATGAAGCGGTGGCGATGGTGGAGTCGCTGCCGGTGGCGGCGCAAAAATTCCGCAATGCCATCAAACGCACCACCGGAACATCCACCAGCACCCTGGATACCGTGCAAAAGGCGGCCAACCAGATCGAGCAGGCCGCCCAGGAGGGCGCGTCGCCCGGCGCCACCCGCGGTGTGACACGGGTGGTGGTCGAAAGGGCCAGCTTCAACGTCAAGGACTATCTCTGGAGCGGCACCATTGGCCTGATCGCGCTGATCGGCCAGGCCACCGTGGTGATCTTTCTGACCTACTTCCTGATGCTGTCGGGTGACACCTTCCGCCGCAAGATGCTCAAGCTGGCCGGTCCCAACCTGAGCAGCAAAAAGATCACGCTGCAGGCTTTGCACGAAATTACCGGGCAGATCCAGCGTTACCTGCAGGTGCAACTGCTGACCAGTGCGCTGGTCGGTGTGCTGACCTGGCTGGCGCTGCTCGCCATCGGGCTGGAGAATGCGGCGGTCTGGGGTATTGCGGCCGGCGTCCTCAACCTGGTGCCCTATGTGGGTTCCCTGATCACGGCCGCAGCCTCGGCGCTGGTCGGCTTCCTGCAGTTCGGCTCGCTCAACATGGCGATGCTGGTGGGCGGCGCCTCGCTGGTCATCCATACCATCGTCGGCAACATCGTCACACCCTGGCTCACCAGCCGGGCCAGCCGCCTCAGCCCGGTGGCGGTGTTCGTTGCCTTGTTGGCCTGGGGCTGGCTCTGGGGGGTCTGGGGCCTGCTGCTGGGCATCCCGATCATGATGATGGTCAAGTCGGTCTGTGACCGGGTTGATGACCTCAAGCCCGTCGGCGAATTTTTGGGGTCCTGAAATAGTGCCCCCACGGTCGTTCGCTTGACGCTCTGTCCCTTGCAGGCTGCCGCTCGCAGGAGGCTTCGCTTGCTACCATGTCACCGATGAATGAAACGAAAGGGGTAATGCCATGATGGAACTGCTGACCGACCCGCAAGCCTGGATCGCCTTCGCCACGCTCACCGCACTCGAGCTGGTGCTGGGCATCGACAACATCGTCTTCATATCCATCCTGGTGGACAAGCTGCCGAAGGAGAAGCAGGAGCTGGCGCGGCGCATCGGCCTGTTCATGGCAATGTTCATGCGCATCGGTTTGCTGCTGGTGCTGGCCTGGATCGTCGGCCTGGTGGCGCCGCTGTTCACCGTGCTGGGCCAGGAAATTTCCGGGCGCGACCTGATCCTGATTGGCGGCGGGCTGTTCCTGATCTGGAAGAGCACCGGTGAAATCCACCAATCCGTGGAAGGCCAGGAAGGGCACGCGTCCAGCGCCGTGAAGGCGACGTTTGCCGCAGTGATCCTGCAGATCATGGTGGTGGACATGGTGTTTTCGCTGGACTCCATCATCACCGCCGTCGGCATGGTCGACAGCCTGGCGGTGATGGTCGCCGCGGTGATTACCTCGGTCGCCCTGATGATGGTTTTCGCCGGCACCATAGGACGCTTTGTGTCAGCGCATCCGACGATCAAAATTCTGGCCCTGTCTTTCCTGGTCGTGGTCGGCGTGGTGCTGATTGCCGAAGGCTTTGATTTCCATGTGCCCAAGGGCTTTGTCTACTTTGCGATGGCGTTCTCGCTGGCGGTGGAAACGCTCAATATCCGGATGCGCAGTCGCTCGGCCAAACCCGCGCACCTGCGGGCGGCCTACGTGGCGGACGAAAAATCCGCTGCAAAACAGGACGAATAAGCGGGCGGGCTGCGGAAAAGGGACAGCCCTGAAGCCGCCATGTCATGGATGGCGTCAGACCTGCCGGGCTTCCCAGCTGGCCAGCGCCCAAAGTTGAGCGCTAAATGCGCCTCTAGCCCTTGTCAGACATGGGCGAGCAGCTATAAATTCGATAGTGGTTGAAGGTCCCGGTGGTTATGCCTTTGCCGGTGCGCCGTCAAACACCACACGGTAGCACCGGCTGAAATCGGCCGGCGGCGGCACCTCCGCAAACCGGGCGTTGTGAATCGCCGCGATTTTTTCAATCACGCGGTGACCCGAGCCCAGCCCCAGAGCGTGATGGCGCGGCAGTTCCTCCGGCGCGTCGGCCACCTCACCCGCAGTGTCACAGACCTGCAGGCGGCGTGCCTGCGGGTCGAGCTGCACCTCCACGCTGGTGCCGGGCGGCGTGTGACTCAGCGCGTTTTCAATCAGGTTGCGCAGCACCAGGCCCAGCAGCACCGGATGGCCGGACATGGGAAACGGACCGGGGCTGACCAGCGCCAGCTCATGATCACTGTCGAGCGCGGCCTGGCCGAACCCGGCGACCTCGGTTCGCGCAATCGCATCCAGGTCCACCTCCTGCATGGTTTCCACCAGTTCGGTGCGGCTGGCGCGGGCCAGCGCAAGCAGCGTGGACAACACCTGACCGGCACGCAGGGCGTCGCGTTCCAGTTGCAACAGCAGCTGGGCATTGCCGCCGGCGGCGCCGCCCTCGCGCAGCGCGTGAGCCTGCAGGGTCAAGGAGGCCAGTGGCGTGCGCAGCTCGTGGGCGAGCTCGCTGGCCAGGTCCCGCTCACGCGACACCGCCGCCTGGTAACGCGCTGCCAGGGTGTTGATCGAATTGACCACCGCTGTGAACTCGCGCTGCAGGTGCGGGCTGCGAAGCGGCTCGGGCTGGTGGATGTCCAGCGCGTCCACGTCGCGCGCGAGCGCGTACAGCGGCCGCAGCCCCCGGCGTATCGCGAGGCCAAGTGCCAGCGCCACCACCGGCAGCAACCAGAAGCCGGGCTCGGCCACCTGTTCGGCGATGTCACGGGCCAGGTCGTCGCGTTCGTTGATGCTCAGCAAGACGGTGACTTTTTTCTGCCGAGCCGGACCATCCCAGCGCGAGAAGGCGCGCCAGGCCAGCGGCGGCGTGCCCAGCTGCAGGGTGTCAAAACCTTCCTGTGCATTGAAGGCAAATTCGGGCGCTTCGCCGGTGCGCAGCAGCACCTGGCCCGAGGCATTCCACACCACCACGCTCATGGAGCGCTGGTAGTCGTGGCTTTTCAGGCTGGACAGGCCGGGCAGGATTGCCACATCCCCGCGTGCACTGACGGGGCCGGGATTCTGCGCCAGTTGCAGCAGGGCCACGCTGGCCAGATGGCCGTCGGTCAGCTCATCGGCCTCATGGATGCCGGTCTGGTAGCCCAGCACCACAAAGCCGCCCCAGACGACCAGCAGTGCGCCCAGGGCCCAGCCCATCAGGCTCAGTGTGAGCGAGCGTTGCAGCTTCATGCCCTGTCCTCTGGCACAAAATAGCCGACACCGCGCAGTGTCCGTATGACACCTTCACCGAGTTTTTTGCGCAGGTGGTGCACATGGACTTCCACCGCGTTGCTGTCGAGTGCGTTGCCCCAGTTGTACAGACGCGTCTCGATCTGCGGGCGTGAGAGCACGCGTGGCCGCACTTCAATCAGCGCCAGCAGCACACCGAACTCGCGCGCCGACAGCTCCACGGGCTCGCCCGCCAGCCGCACGCTGCGGCTGGCGGGGTTGATCTCCAGCGCACCGGCACGGATCAGCGGTTGCGCGCGGCCGACCGAACGCCGGCGCAGGGCGCGCATGCGCGCCGCCAGCTCATCGGGGTCAAAAGGTTTGGTCACATAGTCGTCGGCACCCATGTCCAGGCATTCGATGCGCGCGGCGACCTGGTCACGCGCCGTCATCACCAGCACTGGCGTGGCCGCGTCGGGAAAGCGCCCCGCTGGCGCCTGACGCAATCGTCGCAGCACCTCGGAGCCGTCGCCGTCGCGCAGGCCCAGGTCCAGCAGCACCAGGTCGAACGGTTCGACAAGCAGCGCGGTCCAGGCGGTTTCCACCCCGTCCGTCATGTCCACCGCCCAGCCGAGCTGGCCCAGATGGGCCTGAAGGCCAGTGGCAATGCCTTCATCATCTTCAACAACCAGTACACGCATGCCGCATTGTGAGGGACAGGCCTTAAGGAAGACTTAAGCCAGCTCAACCACGATGCGCCCCATGCAAACTTTTTCAAACCGGCAACTGACGGCCATCACTGCGCTGCTGGCGCTGCTTCTTCTGGCTTGGGATTTTTCGGGGCTGGACCTGCCCATGGCCCACTGGTTCGGTGGAGTGGGCGGTTTTCCGCTGCGGGACAACTTCTTTCTGATGAACGTGCTCCATGAGGGCGCCAAACGACTGGCCTGGTTGCTTGCGCTGGCGCTGTGCCTGGCCGTGTGGTGGCCCCCAGGGTGGCTCCGGCGCCTGGCCCCGCATCGCCGCCTGCAATTGGCGGTCACTACGCTGCTGGCGGTGCTGGTGGTCAGCACATTGAAATCTTTCAGCACGGCGAGTTGCCCATGGAGCCTGGCGGACTTTGGCGGTGTGGCTCGCTACATGCCGCACTGGGAACACGTGTTTACGCCCGACGGCGGTAGCGGCGGCTGCTTTCCTGCGGGGCATGCCTCTTCAGGCTTTGCCTTTGTGGGCGGATATTTCGCCTTTCGCGAAGCCGCACCTGCCATCGCGCGGCGCTGGCTGTCAGCCTCGCTGCTGGCAGGTGTGGCGCTGGGCCTGGCGCAGCAAATCCGCGGAGCGCACTTCACCAGCCACACCTTGTGGACAGCGTTTATCTGCTGGTGTGTGGCCTGGGCCATGGACGGCCTGTTCACGCGAATGAGGTCCTGGCCCGTGAGCGCAGACCTCAGGAGCACCACATGAACACATCTTCACTGCGGCGTGTGCCTCTCATGACGGGGCCAGGTACTTCCATTGCCGCACCGGCCGTCATGCCGCGCCGGAGCTTTGCGCATCCCGGATGGCTCATTCTTGCTGCGAGCCTCTGGCTGGCCACAGCCGCCAATGTGCCGCTGTGGCTGGCCATGCGCGACCTGGGCCTGCTCGCGCCTGCCGGCGGCTGGCTGTTCGCCCTGGCTTTCAGTTTGATGATCGCCGCCAGCCTGGGAGGCATCGGCAGCCTGCTGGCCTGGCGCTGGACGCTCAAGCCCGTGCTGGGCGTGTTGCTGCTGGGTTCGGCGGTTGGCGCCCACTTCATGCTGGCCTACCACGTCGTGATCGACACCTCCATGGTCATGAACGTGTTGCAAACCGATGCGCGTGAAGTGCGCGACCTGATCGGGTGGAAGCTGGCGGCTACGCTGCTGCTGCTGGGCATCCTGCCCTGTGTCTTGCTATGGCGATGGCCGGTGGACTATGGCCGCTGGACACGCCGGACGACGCACAACCTGCTGCAGGCCGGCGCCGCGCTGCTGGCGCTGCTGCTGCTGGTGCTGGTCAGCTTTGGTCCGCTGGCTTCGACGATGCGCAACCACAAGGAATTGCGCTATCTCGTCAATCCGCTCAACGGGGTGTACGCACTGGGCCATCTGGCCACCCAACCGCTGCATCGCGATCGTGGCGCGCTCCAGCCCATGGGGCATGACGCGCGGGCGTGGCTGCCTGCAGGTGCGCGCCCGCCGCTGCTGGTGCTGGTGCTCGGTGAAACCGGGCGAAGCGGCAACTTCGGCATCAATGGCTATTCGCGCAATACGACCCCTGAGCTGGCGCGCCAGAATGTGGCCAGTTTCCACAATGCCTGGTCCTGCGGCACCAGCACAGCGGCATCGGTGCCTTGCATGTTCTCCGGCCAGGGGCGTGCGGCTTTCGATCCGCAGGCGCACAACGCTGAAGGATTGCTCGATGTGATCCAGCATGCCGGCATGGCTGTGCTCTGGGTGGACAACCAGTCCGGTTGCAAGGGCGCCTGCGACCGCGTGCCCAGCGTGGCGACGTCTGGTCTTGTCAATCCCCAGCTGTGTCCGGCGGGCGAGTGTTACGACGGCATCATGCTCGAAGGGCTGGACCAGCGCATCGCCGCACTGCCGGCGGATCGGCGCGCACGCGGCGTGGTCCTTGTGCTGCACCAGATGGGCAGCCACGGACCCGCCTACCACTTGCGTTCCCCACCGGCGTTCAAGCGATTTACGCCTGAATGCGAGGGCAACGACCTGCAGGGCTGCAGCCAGGCCGAGCTGGTCAATGCGTATGACAACTCGATCGCCTACACCGACCATTTCCTGGCGTCCACCATCAACTGGCTCAAGCAGAACCAGACGGCCTACGATCCGGCCATGGTCTACGTGGCCGACCACGGCGAGTCGCTGGGCGAGAACAATCTCTACCTGCACGGCATGCCCTACATGATTGCGCCCGATGTGCAGAAACATGTGCCCTGGATCACGTGGACATCGGCCGGCTTCGCGCAGCGCACGGCCATGACCACGGCCTGCCTGCGCGACCGGGCCGACCGGCCGGTATCGCACGACAACTACTTTCACTCGGTGCTGGGCTTGCTGGGCATACAAACGCGTGCCTACCAGCGCGCGTTCGACGTGTATGCGCCCTGCATACTGGCCCCGGTAGACGAGGTCGCCAGCCTCGCTACAACCCGGAGTTGACAGTCAAATCGGCCCCCAGCCCCCAGCCCCCATCCGACAAGGGCAAAAAGCTATAAATTTGATAGTAAGGGGCCCGGCCGCTCAACCCAGATCGATCACGCCCGCCAACCGCAGCCCGGCGGGCGCGGTGTAGTCGGCAAGCACCCAGGCGCGCGTGCTGTGATTGGAAACTTCCTGCAGCAGACCCGTCACACAGGCGATGGATGTTTTGTCCAGCGCGGCAAACGGCATGTCGAGCAGCGTGAGCGCAGCGCCGGAGGCGAAGGCTGCCGCCAGAAAGACCTTGCGCTTCGAGCCGGTGGACAGCATGTAGAGTTGCTTGCCCATCTGCTCGTCCAGCGCCAGGTCGTCCACCAGTTGATCCAGCAACTGGTCGTCAAAAGCAGGGTAGCGCAGGCGCTGCGCTTCGAAGTATTGACCCGGTGTCAAGGCCTCAAAGGCCTCTGTGCGCGGGTCGGTGAAAAAAACCTGCGCGCGGTAGGCGTCGGGCGCCTCGCGCAGGGACACGCCGTTGATTTTCAGCTCGCCGGAATCGGCTGGCAACTGGCCGGCCAGCAAGCGCAGCAAGCTGCTCTTGCCGCATCCGTCACCGCCGCGAACCAGGGTCACGCCGGGCGGGAGGTTGGCCGACCAGTCGGTGAACAGCGTGCGTTCCGGATGGGCAAAATACAGCTTGAGTACTTGAAGCATGGCGGCAGGGTTTGAAGCGGGCAACCAGCGGTCGCTGGCTTGTCAGCTGAAATGCAGCGTGGCTGTGGCGGCATAATGACCAGTATCCCGCAAACGGACTTCCGCCCTCCCACCTTTGTCTCGTACCGATTCCTGAAAAAATCCAATGAGCGAAATCACGGTGCCCCCGGACCTCAGGAGTTTCATCCTGATGAGTGTGCGGTCGGTGCCTTACCTTGAAGCGATGCTGCTGCTCCGGCGTGAGCCCGAGTTGCCCTGGGACGCGCGCCGGCTCGCCCGCCGCTTGTACATCGTTGAAAAGAAATCCGAAGAACTGCTGCAGGCCCTGCTGGAGGCGAGGGTGGTGGTGCCGACCGAGGGTGCCGATGCGGGTTATTGCTACAAACCCGAAACCCCCGAACTTGCCGGCATGGTGGACCGGCTCGCAGAGTTTTATGCCGTCCACCTGGTTGAGGTGACCCATCTGATCCACGCGACCCACGAACGCAAGGCCGAAAAGTTTGCCAACGCGTTCATTTGGCGAAAGAAGCCCGATGCCTGAACTCATTTACCTTCTGTGCGCGGTGACATCGTTGATCTGCGCCTGGCTGTTGCTGCGCAGCTACCGCCGTACCCGTTTCCCCTTGTTGTTCTGGAGCGGGCTGTGCTTTTCGGCGCTGGCCGTCAACAATCTGATCCTGGTGCTCGACAAGCTGGTCTTCCCGGACATGAATTTCTCGATGTGGCGCCTGTCTTCCGCACTGGTGGCGCTGTTGCTGCTGCTCTACGGCCTGATCTGGCAGGACGACTAGGAAGGACACCCAGCATGGAACACTTTCTTTCTGGCGCGATTGCCATGGCCTCCCTGGCCGCAGGCCTGTTTTTCTTCCGCTTCTGGTGGAAAACGCGGGACCGCTTCTTCCTGTATTTCGCAGCCTCGTTCTGGCTGGAGGCCGTGAACCGCAGCTGCCTGTTGCTGGCCGGCGAGATACGTGAGGAGTTTCCGGTGTACTACGCGATCCGGCTGGTCAGCTACAGCCTGATCCTGCTCGCGATATGGGACAAGAACCGGCCGTCCCGCTCGGGCGGAGACAAGGCCGGCCGGCGGGAGGATTAGACGCTGGCGTTTGCACGCGCTGCCACCGTGGCCAACAACTCGAGAAGCACGCCCGGATCCACCGGTTTGACCAGGTGCTGGTCAAACCCGGCCTCGTCCGACCTCAGTCTGTCTTCGGCCTGTCCCCAGCCGGTGCAGGCAACAATGGTCCGCGTGGCTCCCCCGGCCTGGTCGCGGATTTGCCGGCAAGCCTCGTAACCGTTGAGCCTGGGCATGCCGATGTCGAGCAACACCACCTGCGGATCGAAGTCGGCGGTCTCATTGACCGCCGCCTGGCCGTCATGCGCCTGCCGGACACAATAGCCCATCAGTTCCAGCAGACTGGCCAGGGTGGCGCACGCGTCCTGGTTGTCGTCGGCGATCAGGATGCGCAACTCCTGCGAAGGAAGCAGGCGCTCGACGTCCAGGGCCTGCGAAGGCGGCGGCGACATGTCTGTGGGTGTCTCGAGCGTCAGCGGCAAGCGCACCTCGAATTCGCTGCCGAGCCCGGTGCCCTCACTGCGCGCCAGCACAGTGCCGCCGTGCATCGCGACCAATCGCTGGGTCAGCGACAGGCCGATGCCCAGGCCGCCGCGCGAACGCGACAGCGCCGTCTCCACCTGGGAAAACAACTCAAAAACGCTTTGCAGCCGGTCGGCGGGAATGCCAATGCCTCTGTCCTTCACGGTCACGACGACGTCGTTGCCGGAACGTTGTGCAATAACCTCGATGCACCCGCCCCGATCCATGTACTTTGCGGCGTTGTTGAGCAGGTTCATGAAAGCCTGTGTCAGCCTTGTCCGGTCTGCATGCAGCGAAAGCTTCTCTTTGGGCAGTGTCAGCACCAGCTGGTGGCCGCATTCGTCAATCAGGGGGCGGCTGGACTCGACGGCATCGCGCAGGACATCTTCTGTCGTGACCCAGTCCTGGCGCAGCTCGATCTTGCCCTGGTTGATGCGGCTCACATCCATCAGGTCATCAATCAGGCGGCTCATGGCCTGAATCTGGCGGTCGATCACTTCGGTGCTCCACTGCAGGTCCGGCATCGCCTGGCCCTTCATGCGCAGCAACTGGACCGCATTGCGGACGGGTGCCAGCGGATTCCTGAGTTCGTGGGCCAGCGTGGCCAGGAATTCGTCCTTGCGGCGATTGGCGTCTCTAAGCTCCGCTTCGCGCAGCTCCAGCGTGTTGGTGCGCTCGGTGACGCGCCGGTCCAGCGTCTCGTTGAGTTCGCGCAGCTGCTCCTCGGCCTTGCGGCGCTCGTTGACTTCCGTCAAGAGTGTGCGGTTCGCTGCTTCGAGGGCCCGGCCTTTTGAAAAGAGTTCGGCAAAAACCGCCACCTTGGACCGGAGCACGGCGGTATTGACCGGCTTGTGCAGGTAATCCACCGCACCGCTGCCGTAACCTTCCAGAACGTGCTGGTCCTCGTTGTAATAGGCAGTCAGGAAGATGATGGGCACGCGCGAGGTTTTCTTGCGTTCCTTGATGATCTGCGCAAGCTCAAAGCCGGTCATGCCCGGCATGCGCACGTCCAGCACCAGTACTGCAAATTCTTCAGCCATCAGCGCAAGCAGCGCTTCCTGGCCCGAGTTGGCCCGCACCAGCCGGTAGCCCGGATCGTCTAGGATCGATTCGAGCACGGTCAGGTTCTTCGGCTCGTCGTCGACGATCAGGATGTTGACCTGATCAGTCAGCGCCGGATGGGGTACTCGCGGGGAGAGAGGGCTTTTCACGTCAGGACCAGGTTAATGGGGACATCAGCGGAACAGCCAGACCCGCATGAGGGACAGCAGCTGGTTGGTATTGACGGGTTTGGCAATGTAGTCGCTGGCACCGGCGTCCAGGCACTTCTCGCGGTCACCCTTCATGGCTTTTGCGGTCAGAGCCAGGATGGGCAGGGTGCGGAACTGCGGGTCCTTGCGAATCTCGCGCATGGTTTCATAACCGTCCATCTCAGGCATCATGATATCCATGAGCACCATCACGATGTCGGGCGTGCTCTTGATGATGTCGATGGCCTGGCGGCCGTTGGTGGCGCTGATCACCTCGACCTCGTGGTTTTCCAGCACCGAGGTCAATGCGAAGATGTTGCGCGCATCGTCGTCCACCACCAGCACCGTGCGGCCGCGCAATACCTCGGCCGAGTTGTGCAGCCGCTCCAGCATCTCCTGTTTTTGCGCGGGCAGTCCGGTCACCACGCGGTGCAGGAACAGCGCCGTTTCGTCCAGCAACCGTTCGGGGGAGCGCACGTCCTTGAGGACGATGCTCTTTGCCATTGAGTGCAGCCGGGCCTGTTCCTCCCGGCTCAGGTCCTTGCCGGTGAAAACGACCACCGGCACGGCGGCCAGGTCCGGGTCGGCATGGACTTTTTCCAGCAATTCGAAGCCGGTCATGTCGGGCAGGCGCAGGTCCAGCACGACGCAATCGAAAGCCTCTTTTTTCATGGCCGCCAGCGCTTCGTCACCGCTGCCGGCGGCCACGATGTCGATGTCGTCATGGCCGAGCAGCTCCAGCACGGCGTTGCGCTCAATGGTGTTGTCCTCCACCACCAGCAGGCGTTTGGTGCGCGGCGCGGTGAATTCCTTGATGCGGTCGAAGGCCGCCTCCAGGCTGGCTGTCGTGGGTTCCTTGACCAGGTAGGCAAACGCACCGCGCGACAGGCCGTGCTGGCGCTCTTCCTCCAGGGTCACGATCTGCACCGGAATGTGCCGCGTCGCCGGATCCAGCTTGAGCTGGTTGAGCACGGTCCAGCCCAGCATGTCGGGCAGGAAGATGTCCAGCGAAATCGCGGCAGGCCGGTACTGGCGTGCCAGCACCAGGCCGTGCGCGCCCCGTGTCGCGACGATGCCCTTGAAACCCTTGTCCCTGGCCAGGCCAAGCAGGATGCGGGCATAGTGCGGGTCATCCTCGACGATCAGCAGCACCGGGTCGCCCGTGGCGATGCTGTCGCGGTCGTCGGCAATGGTTTCCTCGCGGGCCACCGGCAGCGCAACCACGGAGCGCGCGGCGTCCGCCACCTGCTCTGTGCTGTGCAAGACAGCACCGTCTGAACCCACATAGTGCAGCGGCAGGTAAAGCGTGAAGCAACTGCCCTGGCCGTGCACGCTGCTCAGGCGGATTTCGCCGCCCAGCAGCACGGCCAGTTCGCGGCTGATGGCCAGGCCCAGGCCGGTGCCGCCGTATTTGCGCGAGGTGCCGGCGTCTGCCTGCTGGAAAGCCTCGAAGATCAGGCGCTGCTTTTCTGGCGCGACACCGATGCCGGTGTCCTCGACCGCGAAGGCCACCACCTGCTGTGCCTGGCTCAGCACCGGATGCTCGGCGCTCCAGCCGCCGGTGGCCAGGCCGACGCGCACCTCCACCTGGCCCTGCGCGGTGAACTTGACGGCGTTGGACAACAGGTTTTTGAGCACCTGCTGCAGGCGCTTGGGGTCGCTGTCCATGGAGCGCGGCAGGTCGTCCGAAAACCGGATGTGAAAAGGCAGATTCTTCGCCTCGGCCACATGCCGGAAGTTGCGGTCGATGTTGTCGCGCAGGCCGGCAAAAGGAATTTCCTCCACCTCCACCGTGACTGTGCCCGACTCGATCTTGGACAGGTCAAGAATATCGTTGATCAGATGCAGCAGGTCGCTGCCGGACGAGTTGATGTTGCGGGAAAACTCCACCTGTTTGGGCGACAGCGTGCCGGGGGAGTTTTCCGCCAGTTGCTGGCTCAGGATCAAAATCGAGTTGAGCGGCGTGCGCAGCTCGTGCGACATGTTCGCGAGAAACTCCGACTTGTACTTCGATGTCAGCGCCAGCTCCGACGCCTTTTCCTCCAGCGCTCCGCGCGCCTGCTCGACCTCGCGGTTCTTGCGCTCGACCTCTTCGTTCTGCTCGGCCAGCAGGCGCGCCTTGGTTCCCAGTTCTTCGTTGGTTTGCTGCAGTTCGCTTTGCCGCGACTGCAACTCGACCGTGAGCTGCTGCGACTGCGTCAGCAGGCCCTCGGTGCGCATGGTTGCCTCGATGGTGTTGAACACCGCGCCGATGTTCAGCGCGAGCTGGTCGAGAAAATTCAGGTTGACCACCGTGAACGGGGCCAGTGAGGCCAGCTCGATCACCGCCTTGGTTTCGTTTTCAAACAACACGGGCAACACAACCACGCTGACCCGCCGTGCTTCACCCAGGCTGGAGGTGATATTGACAAAGTCCGTAGGTGCGTCGATCAGCAGAATCCGGCGTTTTTCAACAGCGCACTGTCCGACCAGCCCCTCGCCGAGCCTGATGCTGGGCGGCAGTTTGACGCTGCCGGCCTGGGCATAGCTGGACAGCAGATTCATGTTGGCGTCCGCCTCATCACCGCTCCAGTGGTAGACCGTCCCCTGGTGCGCATTGACCAGGGGAGCCAGCTCGGACAGCAGCATGCGGCCGACCGTGTTGAGCTCGCGCTGGCCCTGCAGCATGCCGGTGAAGCGCGCCAGGTTGGTCTTGAGCCAATCCTGCTCGCGGTTGCTTTCGGTCGTCTCGCGCAGGTTCGAGATCATGGTGTTGATGTTGTCCTTGAGCTCGGACACCTCGCCCTTGGCATCGACCTGGATGGAACGCGTCAGGTCGCCCTTGGTCACGGCGGTGGCCACCTCGGCGATGGCGCGCACCTGGGTCGTCAGGTTGGCGGCCAGCAGATTGACGTTGCCGGTCAGGTCTTTCCAGGTGCCGGCCGCGCCCGGCACGTTGGCCTGCCCGCCCAGGCGGCCGTCAACGCCCACTTCGCGCGCCACATTGGTCACCTGGTCAGCAAAAGTGGCCAGCGTGTCGGTCATGCCGTTGATGGTGTCGGCCAGTGCCGCCACCTCGCCCTTGGCCTGCACCGTCAGGCGCTGCGTCAGGTTGCCGTCGGCCACGGCGGTCACCACTTTCACGATGCCGCGCACCTGTTCGGTCAGGTTCGAGGCCATGAAGTTCACGTTGTCGGTCAAGTCCTTCCAGGTGCCGCCGACGCCGCTGACCTGGGCCTGGCCGCCGAGTTTTCCTTCGGTGCCGACCTCACGCGCCACCCGCGTGACTTCGCCGGCGAAGGAGTTGAGCTGGTCCACCATGGTGTTGATGGTGTTCTTGAGTTCCAGGATCTCGCCCTTCACGTCCACCGTGATCTTGCGGTTCAAATCGCCGCGCGCCACGGCGGTGGTCACTTCGGCGATATTGCGCACCTGCGAGGTCAGGTTGGCGCCCATGGTGTTGACCGAGTCGGTCAAATCCTTCCAGGTACCGGCCACACCGGGCACGACGGCCTGAACGCCGAGCCGGCCCTCGGTGCCGACCTCGCGCGCCACACGTGTCACCTCGGAGGCGAAGGAGCGCAACTGCTCGACCATGGTGTTGATGGTTTCCTTGAGCTGCAGGATCTCGCCGCGCACGTCCACCGTGATTTTTTTGGACAGGTCGCCGTTGGCCACCGCAATCGTCACCTCGGCAATATTGCGCACCTGGCCGGTCAGGTTGGAGGCCATGGAGTTGACGTTGTCGGTCAGGTCCTTCCAGGTGCCGGCGACGCCGGGCACTGCCGCCTGGCCGCCGAGTTTTCCTTCGGTGCCGACCTCGCGCGCCACACGTGTCACTTCCGACGCAAAGGCCGAGAGCTGATCCACCATGGTGTTGATGGTTTCCTTGAGCTGCAGGATCTCGCCTTTCACGTCCACCGTGATCTTGCGGCCCAGGTCGCCGCGGGCGATCGCGGTCGCCACGTCGGCAATATTGCGGACCTGGCCGGTCAGGTTGTCGGCCATGGAGTTGACGTTGTCGGTCAAGTCCTTCCAGGTGCCGGCCACACCGGGCACCTGCGCCTGGCCGCCGAGCTTGCCGTCGGTGCCGACCTCGCGCGCCACCCGGCTGACCTCGGCTGCAAAAGACCGCAGCTGGTCCACCATGGTGTTGATGGTTTCCTTGAGTTCCAGGATCTCACCGCGCACGTCCACCGTGATTTTCTTGGACAGGTCGCCGTTGGCCACCGCAATCGTTACTTCGGCAATGTTGCGCACCTGACCGGTCAAATTCGAGGCCATGGAGTTGACGTTGTCGGTCAAATCCTTCCAGGTGCCGGCCACACCCTCGACCTCGGCCTGGCCCCCGAGCTTGCCGTCGGTACCGACCTCGCGCGCCACCCGGCTGACCTCACCGGCAAAGGCGTTGAGCTGGTCCACCATGGTGTTCATGGTCTGCTTGAGCTGCAGGATTTCGCCCTTGACCTCCACCGTGATCTTGCGCGACAGATCGCCGCGCGCAATCGCGGTCGCCACGTCGGCAATGTTGCGCACCTGGCCGGTCAGATTCGAGGCCATGAAATTGACGTTGTCGGTCAAGTCCTTCCAGGTGCCGGCCACGCCGGGCACCTCGGCCTGGCCGCCGAGCGCGCCTTCGGTGCCGACCTCGCGGGCGACCCGCGTGACCTCGGAGGCGAAGCCGTTGAGCTGGTCCACCATGGTATTGATGGTGTTCTTGAGCTCGAGGATTTCGCCCTTGACCTCCACCGTGATCTTGCGCGACAGGTCGCCACGCGCCACGGCGGTGGTCACGTCGGCGATGTTGCGTACCTGGCCGGTCAGGTTGTTGGCCATGGAATTGACGTTGTCGGTCAAATCCTTCCAGGTGCCGGCCACACCACGCACCTGGGCCTGGCCGCCGAGCTTGCCGTCGGTGCCGACCTCGCGCGCGACGCGGGTCACCTCCGAGGCGAAGCCATTGAGCTGGTCCACCATGGTGTTCAGGGTGTTTTTTAGTTCAAGAATCTCACCCTTGACGTCCACCGTGATCTTCTTGGACAGGTCGCCGTTGGCCACGGCGGTGGCCACGTCGGCAATGTTGCGCACCTGGGCCGTCAGGTTGGAGGCCATCGAGTTGACGTTGTCGGTCAAGTCCTTCCAGGTGCCGGCCACGCCCAGCACCTGGGCCTGGCCGCCCAGCGCGCCTTCGGTGCCGACCTCGCGCGCCACGCGGCTGACCTCGCCGGCAAAACCGTTGAGCTGGTCCACCATGGTGTTGATGGTGTTCTTGAGCTCCAGAATCTCGCCGCGCACGTCGGCGGTGATTTTTTTAGACAGGTCACCGCGCGCCACGGCAGTCGTGACCTCGGCGATGTTGCGAACCTGGCCGGTCAGGTTGGAGGCCATGAAGTTGACCGAGTCGGTCAGGTCTTTCCAGGTGCCGGCGACACCCGGCACGGCCGCCTGGCCGCCCAGTTTGCCCTCGGTACCGACCTCGCGCGCCACCCGCGTGACCTCGGAGGCGAAACCATTGAGCTGGTCCACCATGGTGTTGATGGTGTTCTTGAGTTCGAGAATCTCGCCCTTGACGTCCACCGTGATGGTTTTGGACAGGTCGCCGTTGGCCACCGCGGTCGTCACCTCGGCGATGTTGCGCACCTGTCCGGTCAGGTTCGACGCCATGAAGTTGACGTTGTCTGTCAGGTCTTTCCAGGTGCCGGCGACGCCGGGCACCGCGGCCTGGCCGCCGAGTTTGCCCTCGGTACCGACCTCGCGCGCCACCCGTGTGACCTCGGAGGCGAAGCCGTTGAGCTGGTCCACCATGGTGTTGATGGTTTCTTTCAGGGCCAGAATCTCGCCCTTGACCTCCACCGTGATCTTGGACGACAAGTCGCCCTTGGCAATGGCGGTGGCCACACCGGCGATGTTGCGCACCTGGCCGGTCAGGTTGGAGGCCATCGAGTTGACCGAGTCGGTCAGGTCTTTCCAGGTGCCCGCAATGCCGGGCACCTGCGCCTGGCCGCCGAGTTTGCCTTCGGTGCCGACCTCACGCGCCACGCGCGTCACCTCGGACGAGAAGCCGTTGAGCTGGTCCACCATGGTGTTGATGGTTTCCTTGAGCTCCAAAATCTCGCCTTTCACGTCCACCGTGATCTTGCGGCTCAAGTCGCCGCGCGCCACGGCGGTGGTCACGGTGGCGATGTTGCGCACCTGCGAGGTCAGGTTGTTGGCCATGGAGTTGACCGAGTCGGTCAAATCCTTCCAGGTGCCAGCCACGCCGGGCACCACCGCCTGGCCGCCGAGCCGGCCGTCGGTGCCAACCTCGCGCGCCACCCGCGTGACCTCGGAGGCGAAGGAGCGCAACTGGTCGACCATGGTGTTGGTCGCTTCCTTGAGCTGCAGGATTTCGCCGCGCACGTCCACCGTGATTTTCTTGGACAGGTCGCCATTGGCCACGGCAATCGTCACATCGGCGATGTTGCGCACCTGCGCGGTCAGGTTGCCGGCCATCTGGTTGACCGAGTCGGTCAGGTCTTTCCAGAC
>JAZKGR010000219.1:0-7630 GCA_040385775.1 Pseudomonadota bacterium | reverse complement strand
TCGCCATCCTGAGTTTTGTCGTGTGGGCGCACCACATGTTCACCACCGGCATGCCAGTGACCGGCCAGCTGTTTTTCATGTACTCGACCATGCTGATCGCCGTGCCGACCGGCGTGAAGATCTTCAACTGGATCGCGACGATGTGGAAGGGCTCGATGACCTTCGAGACGCCCATGCTGTTTGCGGTCGGCTTCATCTTCGTGTTCACCATGGGCGGTTTCACCGGCCTGATCCTTTCCGTCGCACCGATCGACATCCAGCTGCAGGACACCTATTACGTGGTGGCCCATTTTCATTACGTGCTGGTGGCCGGCTCGCTGTACGCGCTGTTCGCCGGGTATTACTACTGGGCGCCCAAATGGACCGGCGTGATGTACAACGAACGCCGCGGCAAGATCCATTTCTGGTGGTCGCTGATCTCCTTCAACGTGACCTTCTTCCCGATGCACTTCCTGGGTCTGGCCGGCATGCCGCGCCGTTATGCCGACTACCCGATGCAGTTCGCCGACTTCAACGCGATTGCCAGCGTGGGCGCGTTCTTCTTCGGTATTGCGCAGGTTTATTTCTTCCTGTTCATCGTTCTGCCCACCATGATGGGCAAAGGCGAAAAAGCGCCGCAGCGCCCGTGGAACGACCCGGACGGCGCCGGCGCCGAAGGCCTGGAGTGGGAGGTGCCCTCGCCTGCACCTTTCCATACCTTCGAGACGCCTCCCCGCCTGGACCCCACCGCGACCAAGGTGATCGGTTGATCGTCCACCCTTGGAGACCACGCTGTCATGACACCTGAACAGAAAAAGCACAACTTGCGGCTGGGGCTGATCCTCGGCTCCATCGCCGTGGTGTTCTTCCTGGGCTTCATGGCCAAGCTGGTTTTCTTTGGCCGGGGGTAAAACATGGGCCTGAAGCGCGAAAATTTCCGTATGGTGGGCAAGCTGGGCGTGATCGTGCTCGGCATGTTTGCCTTCGGCTATGCGCTGGTGCCGATCTACAAGGCCATTTGCGAGATGACGGGCATCAACGTGCTGGCCCTCGGCGACCGGCAGATTCCCGGTGCCACGCCCAAGATGTCGGCCAACACACAGGTCGATACCAGCCGGCGCATCACCATCGAGTTTGATGCCAATGCGCGCGGCCCCTGGATGTTCAAGCCGGCCGTGCGTTCGCTGGAGGTGCATCCGGGCGAATTGGCCACGGTGATGTATGAATTCCAGAATGTGCAGAACCGCACCATGTCGGCCCAGGCCATTCCCAGTTATGCGCCGCTGCAGGCGGGCTCGCATTTCAACAAGCTCGAGTGCTTCTGCTTTAGCCAGTACACGCTGGCACCCGGCGAGAAAAAGCAGTGGCCGGTGGCGTTTGTGATCGATCCCAAGTTGTCGAAAGACGTGAACACCATCACGCTGTCCTATACCTTCTTCGAGGTGGGCGGCAAGGTGCCGGCGGCGCCGGTGGCCGCCGCGCCCGCGCGGGAGCCGGGCGCATGAACACCCCGGTAATGCAGCGCAAGGGTTCGATCTGGCGCACCATCAAGGCCGTGAGCTGGTCTTTCGTTGGCCTGCGCGCGCGCGGGGACTATGAAAAAGACATCGAGCAGCTCAACCCGGTGCACATCGTGATCGTGGCGCTCGTCGGGGTGCTTGTTTTTGTTGGTGGCCTGATTCTTCTGGCCACCTGGGTGGTGGGCGGTTAAGCGCAGTTTGGCGCGGCGGCTTGCCATCAGTGAATCAATGAATTTCAGAATATAGCGAAACAGGAGTTGGAAATGTCTTCAGCAGCACATGCAGGAACCCCGTATTACTTCGTCCCGGCGCCTTCGGCCTACCCGGTGATGGCGGCGATCGGCCTGTTTTTTGTCATCCTGGGCGCAGGGCAGTGGATCAACGGCGCGGGCTGGGGTGCTTATTCACTCGCCCTCGGCATGGTCTGGTGGCTGGCGGTGCTGTTTTTCTGGTTCCGCGCCGCGGCCCGTGAAAGCGAAGGCGGCCTGTATGGCCACAAGATCGACCTGTCTTTCCGCTGGAGCATGAGCTGGTTCATTTTTTCAGAGGTGATGTTTTTCGGCGCCTTCTTCACGGCGCTGTGGTGGGCGCGTTCGCATTCCGTGCCGGCACTGGGCAGCCTCGAGAACGCCTTGTTGTGGCCTGATTTCAAGGCGGTATGGCCCAGCGTGTCCGCCGGCGCCACGGCATCGCCCGCCGGCATCATCGAGCCCTTCACCACAATGGGTCCGTTCTGGCTGCCGACCATCAACACCGCTTTGTTGCTGACCTCGGGCGTCACCCTGACCATCGCCCACCATGCCCTGCGCGAAAATCACCGCGGCAAGACGCTGGCCTTCATGTGGATGACCGTGCTGCTGGGCATCATCTTCCTGTGCGTGCAGGGATATGAATACTTCCATGCCTATTCCGACCTGAACCTGAAGCTGTCGTCCGGTGTGTATGGCTCGACGTTTTTCATGCTGACCGGTTTTCACGGCTTCCATGTGTTTGTCGGCATGCTGATGCTGCTGTTCATCACCTTGCGCCTGCAAAGCGGCCACTTCACCGCCGACCGTCACTTCGGTTTCGAAGGCGCGGCCTGGTATTGGCACTTTGTGGACGTGGTGTGGTTGGGCCTCTACATCCTCGTCTACTGGATGTGACGCCTACGCCGATGTGTACGTGAAGGCCGCTGTTGCGGCCTTTTCCTTTTTACTTGCCCGCCGGAATCCCGGTAGGCTGGATATAACCCATCTTCCAGGCGATCAGGATGCAGACAAACAGCAGGATGGAAAAGCCGACACGAAAGGCCAGCGCGCGCGCCATGTTGCTGGTTTTTGCCTTGCCGCCGGTGCCGTCCTTCAGCATGAAAAACAGCGCCGAGGCCAGGCTCGCAATGATGGCCAAAAATGCAAGTGCAACAAGGTAGTTCATGAACCGGATTATCCGCGCATGAGTTCACGCCTGCTCCAGCCGCGCTTTGTGGTGCTGACGGTGGCGACCGTGCTCATGGTCGCGCTGACTTTCTCGCTGGGCCAGTGGCAGTTGCGCCGTGCCGCCCAGAAAGAAGCGTTGCAGGCCGCCATTGATGTACAAAAAAGGCTTCCAGCCCTTGATGCGCGAGGGCTGATAGCTACTGAAAATATGGCAAACGTGATGCACCGCGAAGCCGTGCTGCAGGGGACCTGGCAGGCGGCGCACACCGTTTACCTGGACAACCGGCCCATGGACGGCAAGTCCGGCTTCTGGGTGGTGACGCCGCTGCTGCTGGCCGGCAGCCAGCAGGCGGTGCTGGTACAACGCGGCTGGGTGCCGCGCGACTTCACCGACCGCACGCGGCTGCCTGCGGTGCAGACGCCCGACGGGGTGGTCACGGTGGCCGGCCGCATGGCCCCGCCGCCGTCCAAGCTTTACGAGTTTGAAGGGGCGGCGCAGGGCCGCATCCGGCAAAATCTCGACCTGGCGGGTTTCAGCGCCGAGACCGGTCTGGCCTTGTTGCCGGTGTCGCTGCTGCAAACCGGTTCAGCCAGCGAGGGCTTGCTGCGCAATTGGGCGGCGCCCAACACCGGTGTGGACAAGCACCACGGTTATGCCTTTCAGTGGTTTGCGCTGTGCGCGCTGCTGGTCGGTCTGTATGTCTGGTTCCAGCTGCTGGTTCCGCGCCGCAGGTCTTCCGTTCCTCCTTCTGTTCCTGATAGCGAATCAACGTGACACCTTCACAGCCTCCTTCCTCCGCAACCGACGGCCGTGACCAGCCGCTGGACCTGACCGTGCACAGCCTGCCTCAGGCCGACGCGGCCGCCGCCATCGCGCGGCCAGACACGCGCGCCGGCCGCTGGAAAATGCTGGCCGTGCTGCTGGTCTGCGCGGCGCCGGTGATCGCCTCCTACTTGACCTACTACGTGATCCGTCCGGAGGGGCGGCGCAACTACGGCGAGCTGATTGACCCGCAACGGCCGCTACCGGCCCTGGGGGCCGTGGCGACCGACGGCAAACGCATCGCCTTGCCCGAACTCAAGGGCCAGTGGCTGCTCGTCAGCGTGGCCGGTGGCGCCTGCGACGCGGCCTGCCAGCAGCACCTGTATTTTCAGCGCCAGTTGCGCGAGTCGCTGGGCCGTGAAAAAGACCGGCTGGACCGCGTCTGGCTGGTCAGCGACGAGGCCGCCATTCCAGGCGCGCTGGCCACGGCGCTGCAGGGTGCGACGGTGTTGCGCGTCGCCGGCCTGGAACAATGGCTGCAGCCCGCCGCTGGGCAAAAGCTTTCCGATCACCTGTATGTGGTGGACCCGATCGGGAACTGGATGCTGCGTTTCCCTGCGGCGATGGATGCAGCCGGCGCCGCCCAGGCCAAGCGCGACCTCGAACGCCTGCTGCGCGCGTCTGGTTCGTGGGACAAAGCTGGCAGGCCATGACCCCCACGCTTTTCACTGCGCCTGCGGTCTGGCGAATCCAGGCCCGCGGTCTCCGCTGGCAGCGACCGGGTACGACCCCCCCCCTCTTGTGCCAGTCGAGCCGCGGAACCGGCTTTGCCGGGCCGCAGGCGGGCGGCCCCCTCGGGGGGCAGGGAGCGACACGAAGTGCGCGACCGTGGGGGCTCTATGACTGAACTCTACAACCTGAGCCCGGCGCTGCGCCTGATGGGCATGGGCCTGGTGCTGGCGCTGGGGCCGCTGGCCTGGGTCTGGCTGCGCAACAAAAACCAGCCCGTGGCCAGGCGCTTGCATGTGCTCACCCTGCTCACGCTCTTCCTGACCTTTGACCTGGTGCTGTTCGGTGCTTTCACGCGGCTGACCGACTCCGGTCTGGGTTGTCCCGACTGGCCGGGCTGCTACGGCCACGCCAGCCCGGTCGGCGCGCAACAGCCCATCAGCGCGGCGCAGGCAGCCATGCCCAGCGGTCCGGTGACCCATTCCAAGGCCTGGATCGAAATGATCCACCGCTACCTCGCCACCGGCGTCGGGGTGTTGATCCTGACGCTGGCCGTGGTGACCTGGCTGAGCCGCCGAAAGGGACGGGGCGCCGGACATATCCTGTCGCCGTGGTGGCCGCTGGTGACGCTGGTCTGGGTCTGCATCCAGGGGGCGTTTGGCGCCCTGACGGTGACCATGAAGCTGTTCCCGCTGATCGTGACCCTGCACCTGCTGGGCGGCCTGATCCTGCTGGCTTTGCTGCAGGCCCAGGCTGTGCGTTACGCGCAGGCGCACGGGGTATCGCTGCGCGTGGCATTGCCGGCGGGCACCTGGCTGCTGCTGATGGCCACCTTTGCATTGCTGTGGGTGCAGATTGCGCTGGGCGGCTGGGTCAGCACCAACTATGCGGTGCTGGCCTGCACCGATTTTCCTTCCTGCCAGGGCAGCTTGTGGCCCCCCATGGATTTCAGGGAAGGTTTCACTTTCTGGCGCGCGCTAGGCGCCGGGCTCGACGGTGAAAACATCAGCTTCCAGGCGCTGACGGCCATTCACTATGCCCACCGCATGGCGGCCTATGCCGTGTTCGCGGCCTTGCTGCTGCTGGCCCAGAAGCTGCGAAAGGTGCCCGCGATGCGTTCCTACGCCGTCTGGACAGCAGGCTTGGCGCTGTGGCAGTTCGCCACCGGCCTGAGCAACGTCGTGCTGGGCTGGCCGCTGGTGGCGGCGGTGTCGCACACCGGCGGGGCCGCGGCCCTGGTGGTGGTGCTGACCGGCGCCCTTTTTTCCAGCCGTCCCGCCCCTGCCCCGGTGAGTAGGTCAAAATTGAGCGCTTCCACACCATGAACCCCACCGATTCTTCCGCCGCGACGGCGGCCGCGCTTGGCGTGCCTTCCAAATTTGCGCAGTTTTACGCGCTGACGAAACCACGCGTGGTGCAGCTGATTGTGTTCTGCGCCCTGATCGGCATGGTGCTGGCGGTGCCCGGCGTGCCGGGCTGGGCCGAGGTCCAACTGGCTTTGATTGCCTGCGCCGGTATCTGGCTGGTGGCGGGTGCGGCAGCGGCGTTCAACTGCCTGGTCGAGCAGCAGATCGACGCCAAAATGAAACGCACGGCCTGGCGCGCGACCGCGCAAGGGCAGATCAGCAACCCGTTGACACTGGTCTTTTCGAGCGTGTTGTGCGCCGCCGGTTCTTTCATTCTCTACGTCTGGGTCAACCCCTTGACCATGTGGCTGACCTTTGCAACCTTCGTAGGTTACGCCGTGGTCTACACCGTCATCCTCAAGCCGCTGACGCCGCAGAACATCGTGATCGGCGGCGCCTCGGGCGCCATGCCGCCGGTGCTCGGCTGGGCCGCGATGACCGGCAGCGTCGCGCCCGAGGCGCTGATTTTGTTCCTCATCATCTTCCTCTGGACGCCGCCGCATTTCTGGGCGCTGGCGCTCTACCGCGTGGAGGACTACCGCAAGTCCGGCTTGCCGATGCTGCCGGTCACCCACGGCAACGAATTCACGCGCCTGCAGGTCTTCCTCTACACATTGGTTTTGTTTGCGGCTTGCCTGATGCCCTTTGTCTTCAAGATGAGCGGCTGGCTCTACCTGGTGGTGGCCGTCGGCCTGAGTGTGGGCTTCAGCTGGTACGGCTGGCGCTTGTGGCGCAACTATTCCGACGCGCTGGCGCGCAAGACCTTCCGCTTTTCGCTGATCCACTTGTCTGTTTTATTTGCGGCGCTGCTGCTGGACCACTACCTCGTATGAACACCTCGCCTGTTTTTGTCCGCAGAAGAAATACTATCAAATTAATAGCTGGTGGCGCTTTATTGGCGGGGGCTACAGGCCTTTTAGGTGCATGTTCCGAGACCAAACCCCAGTTTGCAAGCATCGACATCACCGGCGCTGACTATGCCCGCGATTTCGCGCTCGCCGACCACAACGGGCAGGCGCGCAGCATCCAGGATTTCCGGGGCAAAGTGGCCGTCATCTTTTTCGGCTTCGCCCAGTGCCCGGACGTTTGTCCGGCTTCGATGGCCGAACTCGCGGAGATCAAAAAAATGCTGGGTGCCGACGGCGAGCGCTTGCAGGGCCTGTTCGTCACGCTGGACCCCGAGCGCGACACGCAGCAAGTGCTCAAGGCCTACATGGCCAATTTCGACCCGAGCTTTCTGGCGCTGCGGCCCGGCCTGGACAAACTGCCGCAACTGGCCAAAGACTTCAAGATTTTCTACAAGAAGGTGGACGGCAAGACGCCCGGCAGCTACACCATGGACCATTCGGCCGGCAGCTATATATTTGACCCGCAAGGCCGGGTGCGGCTGTACAGCCGTTACGGCAGTGGTGCCGCGGCGCTGGCGGCCGACATCCGCCTGCTGCTCAAGGGCCACTGAGTTTCAGGCAAAAAAAAGCCTGCAAACGATGGTCGGATGCAGGCTCTGGCAGCGGCCGCTTTGCGCGGCCCCGCGGTCAAAAGTGGCAGGCTCTCACGCGTACGCGGCCAGCACCTTTTTCATTTTCTTCATCGCCGCCACTTCGATCTGGCGAATGCGTTCGGCGCTGACCTTGTACTCGGCCGCGAGGTCGTGCAAGGTCATGCCGCCCGAGCCGTCGTCGTTGACCTTGAGCCAGCGCTCTTCGACGATACGCCGCGAACGGTCATCCAGGCCTTCGAGCGCGGTCACGATGCCGTCGCTGGCCAGGTAGTCGCGCTGGCGCGACTCCATCAGCTGGGTCGGCTCCTGCGTCG
>JAZKGR010000218.1:0-3253 GCA_040385775.1 Pseudomonadota bacterium | reverse complement strand
CCTGGCTTTGCCGCTCCTCGGCAAACTGCATGGTCTGGCGCATGCTGCTGCGCTGTGCCTTTTCCTCGCGGTCCTGCGCGTCCCAGAGGTTTTGCAGGCTGCCCAAGGCGGCGCCGAAGGGCTGGGCGTCGGCGATGTCCAGTGCATTGAGCGCGTTGAAGGCTTCGGTCACCGAGTTGAAAAAAACAGCGAACTCGGCGCTGGCTTCGCTGTTGTACTTGAAGCTGCGCTGCGCCACCCGCTCCATCAGGCGGCGGCCGGGGTGGCTTTCTTCACTGAAAAACCGCGAGTCCACCATCGCCAGCCGCAGCAGCGACGGCTCCAGCGCAACAATCGCCTCGCGCACCGGCACCAGCAGGCGCGGGTCCTGCGCCACCTGGTTGACCAGCTTGCGGACCACCTCCATGCCCAGCACCTGGCCGACATGGGTAGCGTCTTTTTTCAGTTGCGTGCGCACCAGCGCGCGTTCGCGGGCGCGGCCGTAGACGCCCCAGACCTGCGAGCTGAGCTGGCTCAGCACATCAATGATGCGGGAGGCGTTTTCCGGCGTGTCCGCGTCGGCGTCCTCCTCGCCCGCCGGCAGCGTGGGGCGGTTCGGGTCGCTGCGGGTGCCGTGGTAGTCGTGGCCTTCGTCGCGGACGCGTCGCGCTTGCGAACGCGCCTGCAGCGGTGCGGGCGCCGAGTCCGGGCTGGCTTTGAGCGCGATCAGCTCTTCTTCGATGGTGGCGTAATAAGACGGCGTCAAGCCGTGAGTCGCCGCATTGCCCCCGCGAAACAGGAAGTCCTGGAACAACTCGTCCCGGAGGTCACCATCGGACAAGTCGGCATACTGCGACGGTGTCCTGGCCAGGGGCTCGTCCGACACATAACCGACGCCGACCGGGCTGGCGCCGCCTGTCTTGGACGCGCCACCACCGCTCAGGGGCGCCGGGCGACTGATACGCACGTCGGCGGGTGTCGGCACCACCCGGTAACTGGCGGCTCGCACCTGCGCCAGCTCCAGCAGATTGATCAGCTTTTCATACACCCGCTTGAGCTCGCGCCCCATGGGCTCGGCGAGGTGATTGACCCACAAGCTCTGGATGGCGGGCTCCACGCCCGCCGTGGCCATCAGGCTGCGCAGGGTGTGGGCGTAAACCTCGGGCCGCACCGGGTTGAACTCCGGCCTGACATTGGCCAGGCCTTGCGCCGAACTCATCAGGGCATCGAGTTCAGCCAGCACCTGACCGACGGCGGGCAGCACCTGTTGCAGCAAGCGGGAAGAGGCTATGCCCTGCTCGACCTGGGCGTTGTCCACCAGCGAGAATAGATCCGGGTCCAGCTCAACCGGCTGGCTTTCGGGCTGCGCCTGCGGCCGGGCCGCCAGCAGGTCAGGGGCAGATGGCGCCGCGCTGCTGAAGGCCTTGAGCAGGTCTTGCGGGTACTGCGCGCACCAGCTGTCCTTGTGTTTGAGCAGTTCCCGCCAGGCCAGGCCGAACTCGTCGCGCTCGGCCGCTTTCATGCTTTGGGTTTCCGCCAACTGCAGACCCGCAACCGCGTGGCCGATGCAGTGCGCAAGCGCTGGCTTGGCGGCATCGGCGGCCTCCTGCAGGCAGCGCTCGAAAACACCGGCCTGCGGAATCATCTGGTGAGATGGTTGTTGTGACAAAACATTGAGAAATCAAGTGAGTTTTTTCGCAAAAACCCATTCAGCTCGGTCAGACAGTGTGGGCTGAACCGCACGCAGCATAATGAAAAACCCGAAGTATCTTGTAACGATTTCTAACCTGTTCACCATCAAAAAGAACCTGCTTACATTTGCTCCGCGTGGTTTCAGTCGGGTGTGTTTGATGCTGTTGGGCGGAGTGAGGATGCAAGGCCAGCCTTGTTTTATTGGTTAAAAAGTCTGCAGATCCTTTGTTTGTATGGGCTGTACGCTATCTATTTCATAGCTGAATTGAGCTCGGTAGCGCTTGTGGGAGCTGCTGATGGCTGGCCGGTGAGAGAGGGCGTGCAAATGTTGCCCAGAAAAAAGCCACCACAAACCGTTGCAGTTTGTGGTGGCTGGGGCACTGCGCACCTGGCGCCACGGCCGGGTGCTTGTGCGCTGGGGAGGCTTGGCTTAGTTGGGAACCAGCACCTTGTTGACGACGTGAATCACGCCGTTGGACTGGTACACATTGGCAATCGTGACCATGGCGGTGCCGCCTTTTTCGTCGGTCACCATCACATTGGAGCCGCTGCTGGTCACGACCAGGGTGTCACCGCTGGCGGTGGTGAGCATGGCGCGGCCGTTGCCGGCCATCACGCGCTGGCTCAATGCGGAAGCGTCCAGGCGGCCGGGCACCACGTGGGCGGTCAGCACTTTGGTCAGGATGGCCTTGTTCTCGGGCTTGAGCAGCGAATCCACGGCGCCGGGTGGCAAGGCGGCAAAAGCGGCATTGGTGGGCGCAAACACGGTGAAGGGGCCGGGGCTCTTCAGGGTGTCGACCAGGCCGGCAGCCTTGACGGCAGCCACCAGGGTGGTGTGGTCTTTGGAATTGACAGCATTGTCAATGATGTCCTTGGTGGGGAGCATGGCCGCGCCGCCGACCATGACCGACGGGCCGCCGGACATGGTGTTGCCGGACATGCCGCCTGCGCAAGCGCTGAGAAGAACGGCAACGCCGGCGGCAATAAGTAGTTTTTTCATGAAGGGCTCCTGATGAATAGTTGGTTTGTTGTTCTGTGGAATCCGCCACAGCGCGTCAGCGCTAGAGGCGCCTGTGAACAGTACGCAGCAAAGCAGGCGCTGGATGTAGGACGGCAGCGGCAGTTGGGACCTTGATTCGGCCCGACCATGAAAAACGGCACCCGCGGGTGCCGTTGATCGGTGTTTGTATGCCAAATCGGCCTCCAGCCCACATCGGACGGGAGGAGGCAGCTATAAATTCAATAGCGAATCAGGCGGTCCCGGCTTTGACCTTCAGGCGCCAGGCGTGCAGCAGCGGCTCGGTGTAGCCGCTCGGCTGCTCCAGGCCCTTGAGCACCAGGTCCAGCGCCGCCTTGTAGGCTGCTGAGGTGTCGAAGTTGCCCGCCATCTTTTGGTACAGCGGGTCGCCGGCGTTCTGGCCATCGACCACGGCGGCCATGCGCTCGAAGGTCTTGACGATGTGCTCTTTGGTGACCACGCCGTGCAGCAGCCAGTTGGCCATGTGCTGGCTGGAGATGCGCAAGGTCGCGCGGTCTTCCATCAGGCCGACGTTGTGGATGTCGGGCACCTTGGAGCAGCCCA
>JAZKGR010000217.1:0-4358 GCA_040385775.1 Pseudomonadota bacterium | reverse complement strand
GCTGGAGGCTGGCGCACGCGCCGAGTGGTTGCCGATGGAGGCCCTGTGTTACAGCGGTTGCCTGGCGGAGAACCACTTGACGCTGGACCTGGCGCCTGGCGCCGAACTGATGGGCTGGGACGTGACCGCACTGGGCTTGCCGAATGCTGGCCAGCCCTTTGTCGAAGGCAGTTTTTGCCAGCACATCGAGCTGCCGGGCGTCTGGCTGGAGCGCGCGCGCATCCGGGCGGAGGACGGCTTGCTGCTGGACAGCCCGCTGGGCCTGGCCGGCCAGCGTTGTGTCGCCACCCTGTTCTTCGCCAGCGGCAGCAAACTTGAGCGCAAGCGCCGCGAGCTGGCGCTGGAGGTGGCGCGTGAAGTGATGGGGGCGCACGCCCTCGTCAACACGGCAGGCGCCACCAGCCCGGATGCCCAGGTGGTGGTGGTACGCGTGCTGGCGCCGCTGGTCGAACCCGCGATGGGTCTGCTCAAGCAGATCTGGAAGAGCTGGCGCCGGCACTTCTGGGACCAGTCCGCGCCCAGCCCGCGCATCTGGTCGGCCTGAACGCCCGACCGCACTGACGATCAGTCGCGCAGATCGGCCGGCACCTTGCCGCCGTTGGCTGCCAGCTTGTTCATGACCTGCTTGTGCAGCCAGATGTTCATGGCGGCGCTGTCGTTCATGTCGCCGGTGTAACCCAGTTCGGTAGCCAGTTCCTTGCGTTCGCCAAGGCTGCTGTCCAGGTCCAGCAATTTCATCAGGTCAACGATCGAGGTCTTCCAGTTGAGCTTTTGTGAGTTCTTGCTGGCCATGTCATCG
This sequence comes from Pseudomonadota bacterium, assembly GCA_040385775.1. GTDB lineage: Bacteria > Pseudomonadota > Gammaproteobacteria > Burkholderiales > Burkholderiaceae_C > Polaromonas. The sequence continues at coordinate 3,559 of JAZKGR010000217.1, read as the reverse complement.
AGCAAGGCCTTGACATCCACCTCGGCCATCGTGGCCGAAGCAGCGCCCGCAGCGCCTGCAGCACGCGAAGCGGCCTCCGACGCGGCCGTGGCGGCAGCAGCTTGTTCGGGGGACAGCGAGCCACCGGCGCCTGAAGAGGAGGCGGGCGTTCCGGCGTGTGCCGAAGGGAAAATTTTGCTGAAGATTTTGCCGAGGATGCTCATGATGGGTTCCGTTCTGAAGTGAAATCCCATCCTAGACCTGCCGCGAACTGGCGGCAACAGGCAAAAGCGCGCGCACTTGTCGGAAAATGCCTTGAGCGCTCGCGCCAAACGACGACCGGCACCTACGACATCTGGATCAGGCGTCCTACTTGCAATCCTGCGGCGCTGCGCAGAATGGAGGCTCCCGGCCAAGCGCCGTCCTGCAGCCCCTCCTTCTTTCTGCGAGACACCATGAAAACTTCCGTGTTGACCCCCCTCATGCTGGCCCTGACACTGGTGTTCACCGCTTGCTCCAGCACCACCGAAAGCGGCGCCGTCGGTGCCTCGCGCTCCCAGCTGCTGCTGGTGTCCTCCGAAGAACTCAATGCCATGGCCGAGCAGGCCTACGCCAAACTCAAGACAGACGCTGCTGCCAAGGGCGCACTCAATACCGATGCGGCGATGCTCGCCCGTGTTCGTGCCGTCGCCGCGCGAATCCAGCCGCAAACAGCCACTTTTCGCGGTGACGCGCCCGGCTGGAAATGGGAAGTCAATGTCATCGAGAGCGAGCAGCTCAATGCCTTTTGCATGCCCGGCGGAAAAATCATGTTCTACACCGGGCTTATTCGCAAGCTCAACCTCAGTGACGAGGAAATCGCCGTCGTGATGGGCCATGAGATTGCCCATGCCCTGCGCGAACATTCACGTGAGCAGGTCTCCCAGGCCACCGCCGCACAGACCGCCATCGGCATCGGCACCCAGCTGCTGGGCCTGGGCGGTGGCGCGTCGCAGATTACCGGCGCGGCTTATGAAGCGCTGGTCGCCAGCCGATTCAGCCGCGCCCACGAAACCGAAGCCGACCGCATCGGCCTGGAGCTGATGGCCCGCGCGGGCTACAACCCGCAAGCCGGCGTGACCCTGTGGCAGAAGATGGGCAGCGCCACCGGCAGCGGCGGCGGCGCGCCCGACTTCCTGAGCACCCACCCGAGCGACAGCAGCCGGGTGCAGCAGATCCAGTCCCTGCTGCCAACGGTGACGCCGCTGTATGAGGCGGCCCGGCGCTGATCTAGCGCCTGTGACCGCGGGGCGGTGCCGCTGCGCCGTCCGATGGTTACCATCAGGGCCGGCGCAAACCCGCGCTCCAAAAAAAGAAAACTGAGGGAAAGCCATGCACGCGGCGATGACCACGACCGAGATTTACCTGATCGCCATGGCGATCATCTTCACGGTGCCTTACCTGATCTGGCGCCTCTTCAAGACCGATTACTACGCGCCGCTGGTGGTGGTGCAGATCATTGCCGGCATCCTGCTGGGCCCCGGGATCCTCGGCAAGCTGTATCCCGACTATTACGCCTTTGTATTCAGCGCGCCCGTGGTGCAGTCGCTCAACGGCATCGCCTGGTGGGCGGTCATGGTGTTTGTCTGGATCGCCGGCATCGAACTCGACCTGAACAAGGCCTGGGCGCATCGCCGTGAGAGCACCATCACCGCCGGCCTGGCGCTGGGCACACCGCTGCTGTTCGGCTGTGCGGCCGCCGCCGGCATGTTGTTCTACGACGGTTGGGTCGGGCCGCAGGGCATGCGCTGGCAGTTTGTCATGGGGGTAGGCATGGCCTGCGCCGTGACCGCGCTGCCCATCCTGATTTTGCTGATGGAAAAACTCGCCATCCTGCGCCAGCCCATCGGCCAGCGCATTTTGCGTTACGCCAGCCTCGACGACATCGCGATCTGGGGCGTGCTGGCCCTGATCCTGATGGACTGGGAGCGCGTCGGACGCCAAGCCAGCTTTCTGGCGGCCTTCACCGTGCTCAGTTATGTGTTCCGCAAATTGATGGTGTGGATGCCCGAGCGCGACCGCTGGTATGCCGGCCTGATCTGGCTGATCGTCTGTGCCTTCGGCGCAGACTGGGCCGGCCTGCACTACATGGTCGGCGCCTTCCTGGCCGGCGCGGTGATGGACAGCGACTGGTTCAACCAGGAGCACATGGACATGCTGCGCCACCATGTGTTGCTGGTGATGATGCCGGTGTTCTTCCTGAGCACCGGGCTGCGCACCAACTGGTCGGTGGGCGGCGAAGCGGTGTTTATCGCTGCGGCCGTGCTGCTGGTGGCCTCGGTGGCCGGCAAGCTGATCGGTGTGCATATCGCCGGCAAGATCCTCAAGTGGGCGCCGGGCGAAAGCTCCATCATCGGCTGGCTGCTGCAGACCAAGGCGCTCATCATGATCATTTTTGCCAACATCCTTCTCGACAAACAGATCATCACCAACGAAACCTTCACCGCCCTGCTGCTGATGGCCATTGCCAGCACCATGCTGACAGTGCCGGTGGTGGCACCCAAGCTTCAGCGCATGAAGGAAATCATTTTCCGGTCGAAGTAACTGCGGATCCGTCATCCCGGACTTGAGGAGCCTGCCCCGGACTCCGATCCGGGGGGATTCATCTCACATGAACCACATCGCCGGTAGGCGGGCCTGGATTGCGGATCAAGTCCGCAATGACAAGTCAGAAGGCGACGGCCGCCCTAGATCGCCACCAGTTGCCGCACGCCATTGGCTTGCATGTCCTTGCCCTGGCCGCGCGCGATGAACTCACCGCGTTCCATCACCAGGTAGTCGTCGGCCAGTTCTTCGGCAAAGTCGTAATACTGCTCGACCAGCAGGATGGCCATGTCGCCGCGGTCGGCCAGCATGCGGATCACGCGCCCGATGTCCTTGATGATGCTGGGCTGGATGCCTTCGGTCGGTTCGTCCAGGATCAGCAGCTTGGGCTTGGCCGCCAGCGCGCGCGCAATCGCGAGCTGCTGCTGCTGCCCGCCGGAGAGGTCGCCGCCGCGCCGGTTCAGCATCTGCTTGAGCACCGGAAACAGCTCGTACAACTCCGCCGGAATTGGCGTGCTCGCGCTTTTGTAAGCCAGGCCCATGCGCAGGTTTTCTTCCACCGTCAGGCGCGCAAAAATTTCGCGGCCCTGCGGCACAAAACCGATGCCGGCGCGGGCACGCTCATACGGTGTGGCGTTCTGGATAGGTTTGCCGTCGAACTCGATGGTCCCGGTCTTGATCGGCACCAGGCCCATCAGCGACTTGAGCAAGGTGGTCTTGCCGACGCCGTTGCGGCCCAGCAGCACTGTCACCTTGCCGAGATGGGACTCCATGCTCACATCGCGCAGGATGTGGGAACCGCCGTAATACTGGTTGATGTTTTTGACTGTCAGCATGCGTTGACTCCCGTCGGGCTTGATGAAGCCTCGAAGCTCTGTTGGTTTGCCAGCAAGCCGGGGGGTGGCATCACGCTGCGCCTGTGGACTGCCTTAGGCAGTAGTTTTAACTCCCCACTCCCTCCCCTAGCCCCTCCCTCGCCCCGCTGGGCGATGGAGGG